>NZ_RBZY01000042.1 GCF_004022425.1 Microbacterium enclense
GCCGACGAGCCGACCGGCAACCTCGACTCCCAGACCGGCGCGGTCGTGGAGGACATCCTGTTCCGCCTCAACCGCGAGCACGGCATCACCCTCATCGTCGTGACGCACGACGACGACCTCGCGGCTCGCTGCGACCGTCGCATCCAGATCCGCGACGGCGTGATCGTCGCCGAGGAGGTGCGTGCGGCGTGAAGACGACGGACCTGGTCTCCACCGCGCTCTCGAACACGTTCCGGTCGAAGACCCGCACGATCCTGACGGTGCTCGCGATCTTCGTCGGCGCCTTCACCCTCACCCTCACGAACGGCCTGGGGACGGGCATCAACCGCTTCATCGACAGCACGGTGTCGTCGATCGGCGCCTCGAACGTGTTGACGGTGTCGAAGACGTCCACCACCGACCCGACCTCCACCGAGCCCCGGAAATACGATCCGGATGCCATCGCCACCGCGCAGACGGATCCCGGACGCCCGGGCGCGCGCAGCGAGGTCTCGGCATTGACCGACGCCGACATCACCGCGCTGGGAGAGATCGACGGGGTGGAGAGCGTGGCCCCCGTCCGCTCGGCGACGATCGACTTCGTGCAATACGACGGCGGCGAGCGGTACGTCGCTTCGGCGGGCGGCCTCATCGGCGGTCAGACGCCGCAGGTGGCGGCCGGCGCGGCACCCGAGAACACGGCGAGCGCACTCGAGGTGGCCCTCCCGACATCCCTGGTGTCGCCGCTGGGGTTCGCGGACGACGCCGACGCGGTCGGAAAGACGGTGACCATCGCCGTCACCGACCCGCTGCGGACGCAGCACCTCGTCGAGGCCACGGTTACCGGCGTCACCGAAGAGGCGTTCACCACCGCGACGGCCCTGACCACGAACACCGCACTGCAGGACGCGCTGTTCACGGCGCAGAACACCGGCGTTCCCGAGGATCAGCTCGACCGCTACGCCACCGCGAGCGTGACCGTGCCGTCGTCGGCGACGCCGGCGGAGATCGACGCCGTGAAAGCGTCACTGACGGACGCCGGATACACCGGCCGCACCGTCGCCGACCAGCTCGGAACGTTCCAGGCCGTCATCGACGGGATCGTCCTGGTGCTGAATGCGTTCGCCGTCATCGCCCTGCTCGCGGCGAGCTTCGGCATCGTCAACACGCTGCTCATGTCGGTGCAGGAGCGGACGAGGGAGATCGGGCTCATGAAGGCCATGGGCATGGGCAGTGGCCGCGTCTTCTCGCTGTTCAGCCTCGAGGCGGTCGTGCTCGGCTTCCTCGGGAGTGTGCTCGGTGCCGTCGTGGCGATCGCCGTCGGAACGCCCGTGAGCGCGCAACTCACCCGGACCTTGTTCGCGGACCTGCCCGGTCTGCAGCTCATCGCCTTCGACCCCACGGCGATCGCCGTGACGTCGCTGGTCATCATGGGGATCGCGTTCCTCGCCGGCAGCCTCCCCGCCGCCCGCGCGGCGCGGGCCGACCCGGTCGAGTCGCTGCGCTACGAGTGAGCAACCCGCCGCCGAGGCCCCGCCGTTCGCGGCGGGGCCTCGCGCGATCTCAGACCCGCGAGTGCGCCGATGCCCGCGCGACCTGCTCGGGGGTCGGGGTCACCCCGGTGTACCGTGCGAACTGGCCGGCCGCCTGGAGGGCTATCACTTGGGCGCCCGTGATGACGTCCCGCCCGGCGTCGCGCGCCGCCCGGATGAGCGGCGTCTCCGCGGGGAAGGCGACCACGTCGAACACGGTGGCTGCCGCGGCGATCTGCTCTGCGGAGAACGCCAGGGCGTCGGCATCCGTCCCGTTCATGCCGAGCGGCGTGACGTTGACGATGATGTCGGCCCCCGGGGCGGGGTCTTCCGACTGCCAGCGGAAACCGTACGTCTCCGCGAGCGCGGGTCCCGCCTCGGTGTTGCGCGCGACCACCGTGACGTCGAGGAACCCAGCCCCGTGGAACGCGGCCACCACGGCCTTGGCCATTCCGCCCGACCCACGGACGAGGACGGATGCCGCGGGGTCGAGATCGTGGCTCGCGATGAGGCTCGCGATGGCTTCGAAGTCGGTGTTGGAGGCCGTCAGGACTCCCCCGTCATTGACGATCGTGTTCACCGAGCCGATCGCGGTGGCCGAGGGCTCGATGCGGTCGACGAGCGGGATGACGGCCTCCTTGAACGGCATCGAGACCGAGCAACCACGGATGCCGAGCGCTCGCACCCCGCCGATCGCGGCCGTGATGTCGGTCGTGGTGAACGCCTTGTAGATGAAATCGAGACCCAGTTCGGCGTACAGGAAGTTGTGGAATCGAGTTCCGATATTGGACGGTCGACCCGCCAACGAGATGCAGAGCGTGGTGTCCTTGCTCAGGTCGCGCACGGGGTGATCCTTCGCGGTCGGCGGGCGGAGAACCCCATGCTACGGCGGGTCACCCGCGCGCGAACGCCCCCGGTGTCACGCCCCACACGCGCCGGAAGTGTCGCGTCAGGTGCGCCTGGTCGTGGAAACCCGTCCGCGCCGCGACCTCGGCGGGGCGGCATCCATCCACGAGCAGACGCCGCGCCGCGTCGACCCGGCGCGCGACGAGATAGCGGTGCGGAGCCATGCCGTACGCCCGGGAGAACTCGCGCACGAGGTGGCTCGGGTGCGCGCGCAACTCCGTAGCGGCCTCGGCGATCGTGAGCGACTCGGTGAAGCGATCGTCGAGCAGTCGACGTAAGCGCCGGGCGAGTGGTGCGTCGCGGACGGCCGCGACCGCCGTGCCGGTGTGGGCGAGGATCGCGTCGCGGACGGCCAGCAGCGCGTGCTCCGCGGCCATCTCCTCCCCCGGGAGCTGCAGCGCCGCGTGGACGCGCCGAGCCGCCGCCTGGGCCGACCCGAGCGCCAGGGTGGGACGCCGGGCCACGCGGTCGGCGGTGTCGTCGGGGAGCCAGTCGCGGCGGAGGTACAGCACCTGCTTGCGATAGCCGGCGTCCTCGACGGCGGACCGCCCGTCGTGCGGGATCCCCGGCGGCAGCAGCGTCAGCGCCCCCGGAGCCGCGCGATGCTGCACCCGGTCCAGGTCGTACGTGACCGCACCGCGGTCGACGAGCATCACCGCCCAGTCGTCATGGGTGTGCAGCGGGTAGGCGTGGTCGAAGCTGGCGTGATAGACCTCGCGCAGGAACGGCACGTCCGGATGCCAGGCCCGCACCCGTTCGATCATGCAAGAAACGTACAAGACCCCGGGGATGCCACGGCCCGACGCTGGAGGCATGACCGACCCGACTTCCTCCCCCGCGCCGACGTTCGACACGAAGATCGTGGTGATCCTGGTCGACGACCTCGCGCCGTGGCAGGAGCTCAACGTCACCGCCTTCCTCACCGCCGGTATCGCCACCAGCGCCCCGGGCCTCGTGGGCGAGCCTTACCGTGATGCCGACGGCACCGCGTACCTGCCGATGCTGCGCCAGCCGGTGATCGTGCTCACCGGCGATGCCCCGCTGCTGGCCCGCGCCCGCGCCAAGGCCGCCGCCCGCGACGACGTCGCGCTCGCGATCTACACGCGGGACCTCTTCGCCACGATGCACGACGAGGCCAATCGCGCCGCCGTCGCCGCCGTCCACGCCGCGGATCTCGATCTCGTCGGCATCGCGCTGCGGGGTCCGCGCAACGTCGTCGACCGCATCGCCAAGGGCGCGGTGTTCCACGCCTGAGCGGGGTCACGTGCGGACGCTGCGCCTCTCCGCGCGGCGCGGGGCCGGGGAGACGTTCCCCCGCCCCCGCCGCCACAGGAGCCACGCGCACACGAGACCCTGCACCATGACGGTCGCGCTGATGGTCGAAGCGATGACCCCGGCGGATTGGTCGGCGGCGGTGAGCAGGTCGAACCCGGCGTGCCACAGCAGAACCGGGACGATGCTTCCCCGCGCGCCCAGCGTCACCCACGACAACAGGAACGATCCGCACACCAGCGCGAGCATCCAACCGACGATCCCCGCACCCATGGCCGTGTAGGTCGGGTTGAAGAGGAACGCCGGAGCATGCCACGCGATCCACACCGCGGCGACGATGAGGGTCGCCCAGAACGCCGACACGCGCCGCATCAGCGCGGGCAGCAGCCAGCCACGCCACCCGGCCTCCTCGCCGAGCCCGAACGTCAGCACCCACACCAACGCCACGACCGGCCACGCGAGTCCCGGCAGCTTCTCGGTCAGCCCGAACCCCGCGGGGTCGGGCCACGCGCCCGCGAAGACGAACGTGGCGAGCCACGCGATCACGAGGTAGGCCAGCGGCATCCCGATCCCGGCGACCCACCAGATCCAACCGAAGCGCAGCGAGAAGGCGCGTCGCGCCCACGCAGCCACCCCGCCCCACCCGGCTTCCCAGACCGAGGCCGCGAGCGCACCGCACAGCGGTCCGACCGACGCGAGGAAGAACGTCCACGGCATCCGCTCGAGCCCCGCCGACTGCGCCTGCACGACGAGAGGTGCCCAGATCGCCCACGTCACCGCGAACGCCACGGTCAGGAACACGAGGATCCCGCCGCGACGGTCCGGGGTGCTCTCCTGCGCTGTCATGACGGCGTCCTCTCCCGCGATCGGTGACATCACCGTGATACCGCTCCCGCGCGCGTCGGCCCGGGACGAAAGGCCTCCGACCGGTGAGGATGGATGCCGTGCGCACGATGACCTTCACGACCCCCGAGCTGCTGCCGACCGTGGAGACGGCCGAGCCCCAGCTGCGGGAGTCGCGCGGAGAGGTGTTCACGATCGACGTGCCGCCGGATGCCACCGTGACCGACGGTGCGGGGGGCGACGACCCGTTGCTCACCGTGCGGTGGCGAGGCGCCGTCGTTCGCGTCATCGCCCACCGCGAGGTCGGTGTCATGACCGCGCGCGACTACGGCGCGGAGATGTTCGGGGTGGTCCGGGCGTTCGAGCCCACGGGCCGCGACTTCGTCGCCGAGTACGGGCACTTCGCCGGGAAGAGCTCTCCGCTGATGCGCGGAACGACCGGCGACCGAGCGCTCGTGGCGATGTGCGCGGCTCCCGGCGTGAACCGCCTCATCGCGATCGGCTCCTCCCCCACCGGAGACGCCGCGTCGGCGGCCGAGGTGCAGGCCGTGATCGCGTCCATCGCCCCGATGTCGACGGCGTAGACACCCGAGAGCTCGGCGCGCCCGGCCGCCGGAATGCTCGCCTCGGCGCAACCCCGTCGTCCCCCCGCCGGATAGCTGACAGGGTGGTCGCATGAAGTCGTTCCGCTGCCGCGTATGTGGCACCTCTCTCCATTTCGAGAACTCGGTGTGCGTCTCGTGCGGGACGGCGCTCGGCTTCTCTCGCGGTGAGGCCGAAATCGTGCCGGTCGACGAGCGCGGACGGTATGTCGACTCCGCGGGGCTCGTGTGGCACGTGTGCCGCAACCTCGACCTGTCGGGGTGCACGTGGCTGGCGGCCCTCGAGGGCGGCCAGTGCTCGGCCTGCGACCTCACGCGTGTCCGTCCGAACGACGCCGACCTCGAGGGCCTCGCGCAGTACCCGGTGGCCGAACGCGCCAAGCGCTGGCTGCTCTTCGAACTCGATCGGCTCGGGTTCGTCATCGTCGGGAAGTTCGACGACCCGGAACGCGGCCTGTGCTTCGATCTCCTGTCCAGCGTGGCGGAGGACGTCGTCATCGGTCACGACGAGGGCGTCATCACGATCGACCTGGCCGAGAGCGACGACACCTACCGGGTGCGCATGCAGAGGCAGCTCGGCGAGCCCTATCGGACCATGCTGGGCCACTTCCGCCACGAGGTGGGGCACTACATCGAGTGGATCCTCGTCGAAGGCACCGACCGGATCGACGAAGCCCGCGAGCTCTTCGGCGACGAGACCACCGACTACCAGGCCGAGATCGACCGGCACTACTCCGAGGGGCCGCCGACCGACTGGCCCGAGCGTTACATCTCCACCTACGCCACGATGCACCCGTACGAGGACTTCGCCGAGACGTGGGCGCACTACCTTCACATCACCGACACTCTCGAGACCGCGACCGCGTACGGCCTCAGCACCGTGGCGGGCGTCGACGCGTTCTCACACTTCCGCGACCTCGTCACGGGGGTGTGGATGCCACTGGCCACCTCCCTCAACATGATCAATCGCTCGATGGGCAAGGACGACCTCTACCCCTTCGTCCTCCCGGACCCGGTGCTGGAGAAGCTGGAGTTCATCGCGTCACTGCGTCCCGCCCGCTGACGGCGCCTTCCGGCCCCGGGGGTACCGTGGCGGGTGACCGAACCCCACTGGCATCCCTCGGACGACGGCATCGACTTCCACACGCGCAAGTGGGTGAAGCCGGAAGACCTCACCGCCAACGGCACCCTGTTCGGGGGCAGTCTGTTGCGCTGCACCCGGCCACCGGGACGATCCGGCTGGGGTGAGACGCGGGCGCCCGGCTGCGCTCAGGCGGGGCTGGCGATCTGGATGAGGTTGCCGCAGGTGTCGTCCAGCGTCGCGGTGATCACCGGGCCCATCGACGTCGGCTCTTGCGTGAAGCGCACGCCCTCGGCGGCCATCTGCGCGTACGCCGCGTACACATCGTCGACGCCGAAGGATGCGGCCGGGATGCCCTCGGCCACGAGCGCCGCCGCATACGCCTTCGCCGCCGGGTGTTCGTCCGGTTCGAGGACCAGTTCGACACCGTCCTGGTCGTCCGGCCCGACGACCGTGAGCCACCGGTGCTCCCCGAGCGGCACGTCATTCTTCACGACGAAGCCGAGTTTGTCGGTGTAGAAGGCCAGAGCCTTCGCCTGGTCGTCCACGAAGACACTGGTCATGGTGATGCGGATGGTCACGGTTCGCTCCTTCGATCGATGGCCCACCGCGTGACGATCTCGCGGAGGGGGCCGGTGTGCAGGTGATGGATCTTCGTTCGTCCCGAGCGTTCGGAGCTGACCAGCCCGGCATCCTCGAGGACGGCGAGGTGCTGGGAAATTGCTTGCCTCGACGACGCGACACCGTGCCGCATCGCCAAACGGCTGCACAACTCGAAGAGGCTCTGCCCGTCGCGCTCCGAGAGCTCATCGAGAATGAGCCGCCGGGTCGCGTCGGCGAGAGCCCGATAGACGTCGCCCACAGGGCGAGTATAGGCAAGTTCTGACTTGCCTATCTAGACCCGCGCGAGCCGGCTTCGTTCGCGCGCCGCGATATCCGCCGCTCACGTTTGCTCTCACCCGGGGCCGGGCATCTACCGTGGATGAACCGACCCGGAAGGACGCCGTGACCGAAGAGATCGCACAGAACTGGCAGAGCTGGACCGGATTCGCCATCGTGGCCGGCGTCGCCGTGGGGGTGGTGATCGCGATCGCCATCGTCGTGAGCGTCTCACTCGCCCTGATCGGGCGTCGCAAGAGGTGGGCCGGCCAGCTGCACGACCGGGTGCGGTGGCCGTTGCGCATCACCCTTGTTCTGCTCGCGCTCACCGTTTCCCTCTCCGCCCTCCCCGTCAGCGAGGACCTGCGCGGGGGCCTTCAACACCTCTTCGGCATCGTCGTCATCATCGCCGGCGCCTGGCTGCTCGCCCAGCTGTTCCTCTTCTTCGTCGACAGCGGCAGCCAGCGATACCGGCTTGTGGAGAGCGACACTTTCTCGGCACGGAAGATCCGCACCCAGCTGCAGATCGTGCGCCGCCTGGTGATCGTGGTGATCGTCGTGGTCGCGGCCGGCGGCATTCTCATGACATTCGATGCCGTGCGCGCCGTCGGCGCGAGCGTGCTGGCCTCCGCCGGTATCGCCTCGATCGTCGCGGGCTTAGCGGCACAGTCGGTCCTGAGCAACCTGTTCGCGGGTGTGCAACTCGCCTTCAGCGAGGCGATCCGCGTCGGGGATGTTGTCGTCGTCGAGGGCGAGTACGGCCGGATCGAAGAGATCACACTCAGCTACGTCGTGCTCGAGCTGTGGGATCAGCGCACCCTCGTCCTTCCGTGCACGTACTTCACGACCCACCCGTTCGAGAACTGGACCAAGCTCGGCCGCGCACTCCTCGGGACAGTCTTCTTCGACCTGGACTGGCGCGTCCCCGTCGATCAGATGCGACGCGAACTCGACCGGATCCTCACCGAGACGGAGTTGTGGGACCGCGCGGCGCACGGAGTCCAGGTGACGGACGCCGTCGGTGGGATGCTCCAGGTGCGCGTCCTGGTCAGCGCCGACGATTCCGGCCGGCTGTGGGACCTGCGGTGCTTGGTGCGCGAGAAGCTCGCCGAATGGGTGCGCACCACCCATCCGGAGGCCCTCCCCCTCCAGCGCGTACGGATCGACGAGAAGCCGATCGATGCGGCCATCGTGCGGGAGTAGAGACCTCTGGCTCCGCCGCATGCCCGATCCCGGCGTGCGCGTGCGCACCTGGGAGAATGTGTTCCGCGTGCCGCCAGGGCACGTGGTGCCACCTCGAGGAGGCGCTGACGCCACGGTCAACGGAACCGCGACGACGTAAGGGGCGCATGTGCGTGGCTGCTCTGGCGTCGGCCGACGGTCACCCGCACGCCCGCGCTCGACGCCGCGAGAGCACGGGCGGAGGCGGGGATGCCGCTCCCCGCCTCCGTATCGGTCATCGGTCAGACGAGCCCCGAGTGCGCTCCCGGCGAGACGTCGACGCGGAACAGGCCCTCGGCATCCACGCGGGCGCGGACCGCGTCGACGGCGGCGATGTCGCCCTCGGGGAACGACCGGGCCGGACGGTGCCGTTCCGCCGCCAACGTCGGCGCGGTGTACCCGGTCTCCCAGCGGCGGACCTGCTCCCACTGCGCGTCGATCGCCGCCTCGGCGACCTCGCGCCCCGGCTTGCCGCGCAGGGCGAGATTCAGCCATCCGAACGCACCGCGGTAGTGGCCCACGACGCCGGCCCCCTCGGGACGCTCCGCGAGGGCGCCACCCAGCTGACGCAGTTCCGAGATGAGCACCGCGGAGTCCGCGGTCGCGCGCAGGAAGTCGGCGACGATTCCGTGCGCCTGATCCGCGTCGGACGGTGCCGCCGCTCCCACGAGGGCGTGGGCCGAGGAGTGGGCCGGCGCGAACGGGGCATCCATGTGGGTGTGGGCGACCTCGGCCGGGTCGGCGACGCGCCAGGTGTCCAGGCGCGGGGTCGCGGCCGACCGGAGACGAGCCAGCAGCGTGCCCGCCGCGTCGCGCGCGGTGACGTCGCCGTCCACGGCGGTGCCGTCGACGACGAGCACCGGCCGGCGCGAGAGGGGGAACGGCATTCCGGGCAGCGGAGGGATACTGAGCACACGAAGCGAGGTCGTGATCGCCGACGGCGCTTCGGCGGACCATCGGGCCCACTCGTGGGCGACCGCCTCGGCGTCGGAGAGTTCCCAGACCGTCGTGCCGGTCACGATCTCGCCGGGCGCGAAGGCACGCACCGTGACGGCGGTGATGACCCCGAAGCCGCCGCCCCCGCCGCGCAGCGCCCAGAACAGCTGGGGGTCGTTCTCGCGGTCGACACGGCGGTGCTCGCCGTCGGCGGTCACGATCTCGATCGACTCGATCGCGTTCGCGGCCACGCCGGTGTGCCGCCCGTAGGCCGACAGCCCGCCCCGAGAGAGGTAGCCCACGACGCCGACGAGGGCGGAAGACCCGTGGGGCACCGTGAGTCCGTGCGCCGCCACGAGGGGGACGACCTCTCCCCACGCGCGCCCCGCCGGAATGCGCACGGTGCGGCGAATGGCATCCACCGTGATGGGCTCGTCGATCGCCACCTTCAGCAGAGCGCTGCCGCTCAGGTCGGCCAGACCCGCGGCGGCGTGTCCCGTGCTGTGCATGGCCACGCCGAGGCCGCGCGCGCGGGCAGTGTCGATCGCCTCGCGCACCTCCTCGACCGAGCGGACGGTGGTCGCCGCCGCCGGACGCAGCGCCACCGTCGCATCGAACACCGCGGATGCCGCGTGATAGGCGCGCCCGCTCGAGGTCAGCGGCGCCGACGCGAGGGAGCGGCGGCCCGCGGCGCATCCGATTCCCGCGGATGCCGCGAGCACCGCCAGCACGATGAGGAGGGCGAACACTCCCCCGCTGCGCCACGCGAAGCTCGCGACGAGGGCAGCCAGCACGAGCGCGGCGACGGGGTGCTCCGAGAGGCGCGGAGGCGCGGGGAGAACGAACACGGGTGTGCGCGGCCCCGACACGGTGTCGATGCTGATCGCGGCGACCGCGGCGGCGGCGAGAAGGACGACGGTGGCGACCAGGACGGGCGCGGCGACGACGGAGGCCGCCGCGAGGATCGCCAGCGCAGACGCGGCGGCCGCGAACGTCGGGAGCCCTGCGTCTGCAAGCCATCCGGTCGCGGCCATGACGGCGATGACCGCCCCGAGGCCGAGCAGGAGCCCGGCGAGGAAGGGAACCGCCGCGGCGTGCGCGAGGGTGGCCGCACCGAGAAGGACGAGTCCGACGAGCACGAACCGACGGCGCCCCCGGCGGGCCGAGACGTTCGCGCCCTGGACGAGGGCGAGGGCGCTCCCGAGCGCGGCGCCGACCGCGTCGGCGACCGCGGCGCCCGCCAAGGGAGCGGCGGCTACGGCGCCGACCGCCACGCCGATCGCGCCGATCGTGAGGAGCGACGCGGCGACGCTCGAGACGCGCGCGGCGCGCCCCAGAGTCGGCGAGCTCGGCACAGCCGCAACCGCTTCGGCAGCACGCGAGGGGGCCGCAGCAGAGAGGGACATCGTTCTTCTTCCTTTCCGTCGATGACAGGGTCGACAGAAAGGATGCGGGGTTCCACCCATCGATGTACAACGACTAATTTCGTTCGCAGCGATCGATGTTTCCGATGGGAGTAACCGTGGACCCTCGCATGCTGATGGCCTTCATCGCCGTCGCCGAGGAGGGCGGCTTCACCCGGGCAGCGGAACGCCTGCACCTCGTGCAGTCATCGGTGTCGGCGTCGGTGAAGGCCCTCGAGAGTTCGACGGGCCTGCAGCTCCTCCACCGTGGCACCCGCGCCGTCACGCTCACCCCCGAGGGCCGGTCGTTCCTTCCCGCGGCACGGGCTGCCGTGGCGGCGCTCGAAGAGGCGAAGGACTCCGCCGCGGCCCTCGCGGGCGGCGGGATCGGCGGCCACGTCGCCGTCGGCGTCCTCGCCACCCCCGACATCGTCTCGATCGCCACCGCCATCGCGACGCTTCACCAACGGCATCCGGATCTGCGCATCTCGGTGAAGTCCGCCCTCGGCGGGAGCGTCGCCCTCCAGAACGACATCCTGGCCAACCTTCTCGACGTGTGCTTCGTCGTTCTGCCGTTCGCGTACTCCCCCGACCTGACGGTCGAACCCCTGCTCACCGGAAAGTTCGTCCTGGCCTGCGGGACCTCCCACCCGTGGGCCGAACGCTCCTCGCCGGTCGAGCCCGAAGACCTGTCCGGGACGGGCATGGTGGAGTTCCCCCGGGGATTCACGCTGCGCGAGTCGACCGACCGCGAGCTCATGGCGCGCGGTATCGTCCGTCGCACGATCGTGGAGGTGCCGCACCTCGACCTCGTCAGCGGGTACGTCGCCGCGGGTGTGGGCGTCGGCTTCCTCACCGAAGCGGTCGCGCGCGACCACCCGGGCCTCGTCACCCTGCAGACGCCCTGGATCGATATGCGGTGGACGGTGGCGGCCGCCTGGGCGAACACTCGACGGCTTTCCCGTGCGGCCGAGACCTTTCTCGACACCGTGCGCGACAACTGCCGGCGCGCGATCGAGCGCGACGAGACGCTCTTCGCTCCGGATGCCGTCTGAAGTCAGCGCGACAGCACGCTCCGACCCTCCTCCCGCGGACGGAACACTTTCCGATAGGCACCTGCCGACGACATCTGTCCGAGCGGTGATCGCGTCGTTCACACTCGCCGCGACGACGGACCCCGGCTAGAACTGCCTTATGGAGTTCTCGGAGATCATCGAAGGCATCGGCAAGTCCCTGGATGCCGTGGGCGTCGCCGCGATCGTGATCGGGGTCGTCGCCGCGGTCGTGCTCGCTGCGCAACGGACCCTGAGACGCGAACCCGATGTCTACAGCCGCTTCCGCCGGTTCCTGGGGCGCTCCATCCTCCTCGGCCTGGAGCTGCTGGTTGCCGCGGACATCATCCGCACCGTCGCCGTCACCCCGACGCTCGCGAGCGTCGGGGTGCTGGCGGCGATCGTCCTCATCCGGACGTTCCTCAGCTGGTCGCTCGAGCTCGAGATCACCGGCCGCTGGCCCTGGCAGAAGGCGGCCGTCGCCGGACCGGCGCACAGCACCCCGGAGTAGCGTGGCCCGTGTGACGGCATCGCAGTGGCATCCCTCGGACGACGGCATCAACTTCCACACCCGAAAGTGGGTCAAGCCCGAGGACCTCAATGCCAACGGCACGCTCTTCGGCGGCAGTCTGCTGCGCTGGATCGACGAAGAGGCCGCGATCTACGCGATCATCCAGCTCGGCAACTACCGCGTGGTCACCAAGCTCATCTCGGAGATCAACTTCGAGGCATCCGCCCTTCAGGGAGACCTGATCGAGATGGGGCTGACCGCGACGCGCTTCGGGCGGACGTCGCTCGAGATGCGCGCCGTCGTGCGCAACATGATCACGCGCAAGCGCATCCTCACCATCGAGCGGATCGTGTTCGTCAGCGTCGGCGAGGACGGGAAGCCCACGCCCCACGGGTACACCAACATCACGTACGACCGCGATCGGATGCCGCACGAGCACCCCGCGACCGGGAGCATCCGGATCGAGTAGTCCGCCGCGCCGCCGTCGCGGTGGGCGACTGTGATTCACTGAGCCCGTGAGCACGGAGCTTTTGGCTGGCTGGAGCGTCTCGCCGTTCTCCTACGACGGCATCACCCATGACGTGTACCGTTCCGGAGAGGGTCCCGGAGTCATCCTCGTTCCCGAGATTCCCGGTGCGACACCCGAGGTGATCGCACTCGGAGAACGACTGGTCGCCGCGGGCTTCCATGTCGCACTCCCCTCGATCATCGGAACGCCGGGGCGACCGGCGAGCGGTGGATACATCGCCGGTTCGGCGCTGCGCATGTGCGTGTCGCGCGAGTTCGCGGCCTTCGCCCGCCGTGCCGACCGCCCGATCGCCGGATTCCTTCGCGCCCTCGCCCGCGACGTGCACGCTGACCGTGGCGGGCCCGGCGTCGGCGTCATCGGAATGTGCTTCTCCGGCGGGTTCGCGTTGGCGACGGCCGCCGATGACAGCGTGCTCGCGCCCGTCGTCTCCCAGCCCGCGCTGCCGCCGGCGATCGGAGCCGGGCGCTCCGCGACCGGTCTGAGCCCCACGGAAGAGTCCGCCGTCCGCCGCCGCACCGGTGACGGTCTCTGCGCGCTCGGCCTGCGGTTCACGAACGACCGCAGCGTTCCGGCGGACCGTTTCGCCGCGTTCGAGCGGCTGCTCGGCGAAGGGTGGCGGGCGTTCGAGATCGACTCGTCTCCGGGAAACCCCGATGACATCCCGGCG
Source organism: Microbacterium enclense (assembly GCF_004022425.1). GTDB lineage: Bacteria > Actinomycetota > Actinomycetes > Actinomycetales > Microbacteriaceae > Microbacterium > Microbacterium enclense_A. The sequence continues at coordinate 13,414 of NZ_RBZY01000042.1, forward strand.
AACGCGCACTCCGTCCTCACGGATGCCTCGGCCGCCGTGCCGGGTCACCCGACGCATCGAGCCAACGAGCTGGTCGTCGAGTTCCTGCGCGAGCGTCTCGTTGTCTGATCACTCTCCCGGGACTCCTGGGGTCGCCGCCGCGCAGGGCGTACGATTCCGTCACACGAGCGCGTCCGCACGTCGGCCGATCGCTTCTTCGAGACACGGGAGACACAGATGGACACCACAATGATGATGAAGTCCATGCCGATGGGTGAGATGACCATGGACATGGATGCCATGCAGGACTGCCTGCAGTCCCTGAACGCCTGCGCGATGGCGGCGGCGTTGTGTGCCGGCAGCGACATGATGCACGGCGCCGAGATGGCGAAGTGCTGCGCCATGTGCTCGAACATGGTCGAGATGGCCGAGGCCACGATGCACATGATGATGCGCCCCGCAGGCCTGGACATGGACGTGATGAAGGCCATGATGACGGCCTGCATGACCATGGGAAAGGCGTGCGCCGAGGAGTGCCGCATGCACGCCGACATGGACGAGATGTGCCGCTACTGCGCCATGGCGTGCGACGACATGGTCATGAAGTGCGAGGCCATGATGGCCTCGATGTCCGCCTGAGGCGTCTCCGCTCGGGCGCTTACGCGACGCGCGCGGTCGTGAGGACGGCCGACGCGCTTAGGAGTTCTGCGACCGGGTGGTAGGCAACCGGCTCGTTGGGCGTGAAGTCCACGACCGGGCCGACCACCCGCAGTCGCATCGTCGCACCGGTGAACAGCGCCACGGTGACCTCTCCGCCGTCCACCCCCACAAGGATGCCATCCCACCACGCGGACGAGTTGGCTGCCGCCATGCAGCGCTGGATCGGGTGGACTGTCGACGAGATCGTGCGGGAGATGGCTTCACCTGCCTTCGTGGTTGCGGTGAAACGAAGGTACGGGATGCCGTGACTCGCGGCGCCGGAAGGCGTAGCGCGGTGTAACACCGCGTGTACTACTCCGGATACTGGAGCACCCCGAGCTGCTCGTACACCGACAGGCCGTCCCACAGGGACTGGCAGTCCACGATGAGCCCGTCGGCGAGTCGGAAGATGTCCATGCCCTCCATGGTGATGACGCGGCCCGTCGCCCCGACCGAGCCGTACGGGCCGACATGACGCCCGCTGGTCCGCCAATGGAGCGCCACCTTGTCGCCCTCCGCGATGATGTCGAGGATCTGCGCGTCGACATCGATGAACGCCCCGCGGTAACGCTCGGCGTCCGCGCGGATCGCGTCGAGGGTCGAGCTGTCGAATCCGGTGACGGCGACGGATGCCGACGGCGACCAGTGCTCGTCGATCGCCGTCAGATCGTCGAGCACCCACACGCGCTCGTGATAGTCGCGGACGATCTCCGCGTTGCGTGAAGAGGACATCATGCTCCAAACCGACGGTGGATCAGCCGGTCGAACCAGCCGAAGACGAGGAAGACGAGGAGGGAGAGCACGACGATGAGGATTGCCGAGCCGAAGGCCGGTGCCATGTTGAGCAGCCGGTACTGGTAGGTGAAATCGACACCGAGTCCCGTCGACCCGATGAGGGACTCGCCGATGACGGTCGCGACGATCGCCGAACTCGCCGCGATGCGCAGGCCCGTCGACATATGCGGCAGGGCGCTCGGCAGGCCGATGAAGCGGAAGGTGACCGCGCCCCCCGCCCCGAGCGAGCGCGCCACGTCGCGGTGCAGCGGCAGGGTGGCATCCATTCCGGAGCGCGTGTAGACGAAGGCGGGGAGGACCACCAGCACCGCGGCGATCACCACCACCGTCGAATCGCGGTAGCCGAACAGCCGCGCGAGGAGCGGGAACATCGCCACGAGGGGCGTTGCGGTCAGCACCACCATCGCGGGCACGACGAGTCCCGACGTGAAGAACGAGAGTCGGGCGAACACCGCGAGCAGCACCCCGACCGACACGCCGAGAAGAAGCGCCAGCGCCGACGTCGAGAGCGTGTGTCCGGCGAGCTCGGCGTACTCCGCGGGGCGCGCGGCTAGGTCCGCGAAGACGCGGGCCGGCCCCGGCGCGACCAGCGGTGACACTTTTCCCAGCGTGATCCAGAGCTGCCACAGGCCGAGGAGCGCGGCCGTGATCGCGACCACCTCGACGATCGTGGTGAGGACGCGCCGCCAGGTGCTGCGCGTGTCCGGCTCGTGAAGCGCGACGATGCCGGAACCGTACCGTCGGCGCAGCACGGACTGAGCGATCGCCGCGGCAGCGAAGACGACCATGCCACCCGCCGCGGCGATGAGGGATGCCGCCCACAGCCGCGCCACGTCTCCGCCCTGCATCCCCGAGATCAGCAGGACCCCCAGGCCCGTGGACGATCCGTACCACTCGCCGTAGACCGCGCCCGCCAGCGCGGCCGGTGCCGCGAGCTTGAACCCCTCGGCCAGCGACGGCCACGCGCGCGGGATGGTGAGCAGCGTCGCGGTGTGCCACGGGGAGGCGCCGAGCGAGCGGAACACGCCGCGGAGCGAGCCCTCGCTCGCCGACAGCCCCGTGGACACGGCGACGAAGAAGAAGAAGTAGACCGCGAGTGCCGCGATCGCGACGGGTCCGCTCTCGCGCCCCGCGACGACGAGCACGACCGGGCCCACCGCGACCCAGGGAGCGGAGTTCGCGAGCGCCGCGACCTGGTCGACGATGCGCCGGAGCGGCCGCACCTGATGAGCCACGAGCGCCGAAAGTCCCGCGAGCGCACCGCCGATCGCGAGACCGGTCGCCGCGGCCGAGAACGTCGCCGCGGCCGAGCGCGCATACAGAGCGCCGTTCTTCGCGTCCGCCAGGGTGGCGAGGGTCTCGCCGGGAGTGAGCACGAATCCGTTGGCGACGCCCGCGCGTCCCGCGAGTTCCCACCCCAGCAGCAGCACGCCCGCCCCGGCGAGATACGCGAGGACGGCTCGCACGCGACGCCACGGCACCCGGACGCGCTCGGACCGCCTCCACGCGAGCGCCGGAGGGATCGTTGCGGCGATGTCATTCATGGGCGTGCTCCTGTCCCGCGCTCATGCCGCGGAAAGACGTCGGTGTAGGTCTCCCCGGGCGCGTAGGGGAAACGCTCGAGGATGTCGTCCGGGATATCGACGCCGAGGCCCGGACCTGACGGGGGCGCGAGCCTCCCGTCCCGGATGGCTCCGAACGACAGCTGGGGGGCGAGGTCGTCGACAAGCGGTTGGTACGGATCGATGTCGTACTCGAACAGCGGCACCCCCGCGGCGTCCGCCCACTGGAGGTTGGCGGAGAGACCGATGGCGGTGGGACCGCCGACGTGCGGGTACACGAGAACCCCCTCGCGGGCGGCGAGAGCCGCGACGTCGAGGGATTCGAGCAGGCCGCCGCAGATCGAGGCATCCGGCTGGAAGACACCGGCCGATCGCGTGCGAGCCAGTTCTGCGTACTGCCGAGACGAGAAAACGCGCTCCCCCACCGCGATCGGCACGGGGCTGCGCTCGGCGAGCCACGCCAGCTCGGCCGTTCGGTACTGCGGCAGCGGCTCCTCGAAGAAGAAGACGCCGAGCCCGACGAGATCTTCGGCGAGCGCAAGGGCGGAACGCGCGTCATGGAACCAGTAGGAGTCCACGCCGATCCTCACCCCGTCGCCGACATGAGAGCGAACCGCGCGGACGACGTCGATGTCCGCATCCCGCTCGCGCCCCAGGCGCACCTTGATGGCGCAGAACCCGACGGCGATCGCGGGATCGAAGTACGCCGCGTGCCAGTCGGCGGACGCCTCGAACATGGTGGTGCCCGTGCCGTAGAGCGGGAGTGCGCGCCCGCTCCCACCGAGGAGCTGCCACACGGGAGCGTTCACCGACCGCCCGAGGATGTCCCACAGCGCCATCTCGATCGCGCCGATTGTCTGCGAGGTCAGGCCCTCCCAGCCGAGGTAGCCGTCCATGCGGGTGCGGAGGTGGGCGACGCGCGCCCGCACCGACCGGGGTTCCTGCCCGATCAGCGCGGGCGCGCACACGTCGCGCACCGCCGCCTGGAACACCGTGGGGTAGCTATGGCCCCAGTTGGTACTCGCTTCCCCCCACCCCGTGATGCCGGCGTCGGTGTCGACGCGCACGAGCGCGAAGCTGCGCGACATCGGCGGGTCCGACTTGCGGTAGCCGAGGATGACGGGAGTGACGGCGGTGATTCTCATGGCTTACTTCGCGTGCGCGGCTTCCATGTAGGACGTGTCGAGGAAGTCCGCGACGTCGGGAAGGTCCGTCTCGCCCGCGGCCCGGTATCCGGCGAAGACCTCGTTCTCCATGTACTTCGGATCGACCGTCAGGATGCCGTTGGCCTGGGTGTACTCGTTCTGGATGAGCGAGATGTAGCCGGCGTTGGCCTCAGTGGCGAACGCCGCGTCGAGGCCACCGTCAACCGCGTACGTGTTGACCGTGAGGTCGACGGCTACGGACGGATCGAGGATGTTGGCCTCGGTGGCCGCAATGAGACCACGCAGGACCGCGATGACGGTGTCCTCGTTCTCGTTGAGGTACTTCCGCGAGGCGAAGATGACGTCGCCGTACGCTTTCAGACCGAAGTCCGAGAACGTCTTGTCGGTGACGTCGACCCCCGCCTGCCGCAGCTGGATCGGCTGGTTGGTGGCGTAAGAGGTGATGACATCGACCTCCCCGTCCACGAGGGGTTGGGGGTCGTAGCCCATGGGGACGAAGGTGTAGTCCGCGGGCAGGTCGTTGATCGTGAAGAGGGCGTCGATGCGGATCTGATCCCCCTGGATGCCGCCGATGCGCTTGCCGACGAGATCCTCGGCCGTGGAGATGGGGGTGGAACTCAGCCACGTGTACGACGACGGCGACTGCTGATACATCGCGCCGATGACGACGTAGTCGGCGCCCTCCTGGTTCGCTTTGATGAGCTGCAGTTCGTCCGAGGCGATGCCGATGTCGGCCTGGCCGGCCGCGAGCACCTGGGCGACCGCGGGGGTGTTCGGGCCGCCGTGGACGATGTCGACCGACACGCCCTCTTTCTCGAAATAGCCCTCGCTGTCGCCGACGTAGAGCGATGCCCACTCGACGTCGGGCACCCAGTTCACCGCGAAGCGGACCGGGCCGTCGGCGGCGGAGCCGGAGGGCTCGGCGGTGCCCGCGCAGGCGGCGAGCAGAGCCGTCACCGTAGACAGGGCGACGGCGGCCGCGGCCAGGCGGCGATGTCGGGAACGAGAGGCGGAGCGGTGCGGGGGCGTGGCGGGTGTGGCATCCATGGCTGGACCTTTCTCGGGTGGCACGTCGGGTCGGGCGGTGCGGGAGAACGAAGGAGGATTCATGCGGCGGGACTCGCGGCCGTCAACGTGTCGATGCCGAGATGATGCTCGACACGTGAGACGAGCTCGACGAACGCAGGGCTCGCGAGTTGGTCGGCGCGGCGGGGTTTCTCGAGGCCGACCTCGACGCGTGCGACAATGCCGGCGGGGCGGGGGCTCAGCACCACGATCTCGTCGCTCAGCAGCACGGCTTCGGTGATCGAATGGGTCACGAGGAGGGTCGTGGTCGGCTGGCTCTGCCAGATGGCGGGCAGTTCGAGGTTCAGCCGCCGGCGGGTGAGTTCGTCCACCGCGCCGAACGGTTCGTCCAGCAGCAGCAGGCGCGGGTCGGTGACGAGGCAGCGCGCGATCGCGGCGCGCTGCCGCATCCCGCCGGAGAGCTCAGCGGGACGGGAGCGTTCGAACCCGCCCAGACCGACGAGCTCCAGTAACTGAGCGATCCGGTCCGGGGCTGCCGGTCGCCCGGTGAGGCGCAGCGCGAGGGCGAGGTTCGACGCGATGCTCCGCCAGGGAAGAAGGGCGGGGTCTTGGAACGCGACGGCGATGTCACCGCGCTGGCGGTAGGCGGCGGGCGTCTCGCCGTCGATCGAGACCGAGCCCGACGTGGCGTGGTCGAGTCCCGCGACGATCCGCAGGAGCGTGGACTTACCGCATCCGGACGGCCCGACGAGCGCCGTCGTCGTGCCGGGCCGAAGCTCGAGGTCGATGGACCCGATCGCCTCGACCCCGCGAACGCCGCGCCCGTAGGTCTTCCCGACGCCGGCGATCTCGACGCGGGGCCCGTGTGATACTGATGAGCTCATCGTGCGTCCTTCTCTCGTGACCTAGCGGGCGGACTTCACTCGTGCGCTCTCGCGCTCGGCGTGGGGGTTGAGGACTCCCGCGCGGGAGCCGGCCAACTTGGCGCGGAAGTGCTCGGTCGCGCTGATCGGCGCGTACAGCGGGGCTTCTCCCTCGGCGAGCAGTTCGCGAAGCGGCGCGACCGTCGCGTCCCAGTTGCACCCGTGGAAGTAAGCGACGCTGCGTCGACGGACGATGGTGCCGTCGATCACGGGCGGTTTGACGCGGTGGAGCGTCGACATCCAGTGCTCGTTCGTCCAGCGCGCGGTGACGTCGCCGAGGTTGATGAGCAGCGCCCCGGGGTCGGGCATCACGTCGTGCCATCCGCCGTCCGCCCCCAGCACCTGCAGACCCTTCACGCGGTCGGCCCACAGCACCGTGATCACGCCGAAGTCGGTGTGCTCGCCCATGCCGCGCAGTTCCCCGTCCAGCGTGACGTTCATACCGGGGGTGAGTGCGTAGTTGTTCATGCGCATCGTTCCGGTCGCGTGAGCGAAGGCGGCCTCGAAGAAGTCGCCGGGCAGCCCGAGCGCCTCGGCGCTGAGGGTCATGAGGGTGTGCGAGACCGCCCGGGCGTGCTGCAGGTAGGCCTCGACGCGCTCGCGGAAGAGCGGCACGTCGGGCCACACGTTGTGCTGGTACTGCTCCTCGAGCAGGTCGACCGCGTCGTAATCGTCGATCGTCAGACCGACGTTGAACGCCTCGAAGAAGTCATTCATCTTGTTGGCCGGTTCGACGCCGAGGCTCAGGCTCGTCGCCTCTGATTTCGGCGGCGAGTAGCCACGATTGATGCCCGGCGGGGTCTGGTACCTCTTCTTCTCGTCCTGTTCGAGGCCGACGAAGAACGAATCGGATGCCGCGGCCAGACCGTCCATGATCTCTTCGGGGATGCCGTGACCGTGGACCTGGACGAAACCCACGTCGCGGCACGCGGCGGCGAACTGTGCAGCGACCCGTGCGCGGGCTTCCGCGTCGTTCGGAGAACCCGAGACGTAGGGCGAGATGTCGATGGCGGGGACGGAGAACACCATGGTGGGGAATCCTTTGAACGCAAGTCGGTCATGGGCGATCGAAAATCGATCACGCACTTCCCGTCTTCCGGTCATGGCCCGAACGAGTCGGGGCTCCCAGAACACCAAGTGAACGATTCCCACTCTCGGGCCGAGCCGTTTCCGACCTGTTACTTCGCGATTGCCCGGCGGTAAAGGTTGCCGCCGAGCCGCGCGGGCGTCGCCCATCCTGGAACGGTGACAGCTCTCGCCGACACCCGGATATGGGCTCGCGCGCCCGCGGATGATTTCGTCACCGCCTTCAGCGAAAGCGGACCTCTGCACCCGCTCACCGCGTGGGTGCTCGCGCAGGGTCCGCGGGCCGATCTGCACCTGTGGTCGGACCGGAAGGCGCAGATGCACCGCGCCCGCATCGTGAGCGGCACCGTCGGCCTCGCCAACATCGACTGGTCACCGGTGCGGTTCCAGATCAGCGCGCGTCGGCCCCTCAACCGGCTCGCGGACGGCACGCTCGACTCCTCCTGGCATCCGCACACGTCGTCCTCGGTGCCGGTCGGCCGCGCCGTCGACTTCCTCATCCGCGCGCTCGACGAGGTCGCGGAGCGGGCGCGCTTCTCCGTCGTCGCGCTGGCCGGTCGACCGATGGTGACGCAGGAGTACGCGCCGCTCCTCGCCGGTTCGCTGACCGAGACTCCCCCGGTGCTCGCCGTGCACGAGGCTCTGCTGCCCGCCCCGATCCCCGGCGGCGCCCCGTTCTTCTCCTCCGCGCCCGATGCGGTGATCGCCGACGACGGAACGCTCGAACTCGTGCGGGTGTACGGCGCGCGCGCTCCGGAACTGCGGTACGCGGCGGCGCAGGCGCACGTCGACGTCGAGCTGTTCGCGATGGACGGTGTCGAACGGATCGTCGCCGCGCGCCGACACCTCGGCTTGCGCAGCGCGCCCCCGCCGACTCGGGCGTCGCCCCAGCGCGCTCACGTCATCGTCGAGAGCGGGGCGTCCGAGCGACTGATCGCACAGTACGAGGCTGTGAGGTCCCGGCTGGTCGAGCGGGGCGTGCGAGGGGCCGCCCGGGTGCGCTTCACCGTGGTGTGAGGCGGGCTGCCGGCCCCGAAGCCCCCTCAGCGGCCACTCGTCGTCGGGTCACCGCCCGCACCGATGCGCGCGGCGAGCGCCGACCGCCGCACCTTCCCGGCGGCGTTCCGGAGCGGCGTCGGCCAGAGGTGGAGGGCGACGGGTGCAAGCCGGCCGAGTCTGGACCGAGCCTCCGCCAGGACGATCGGAAGGGCTCCGGGGTCCGAGAGTCGGACCGCCGCGTGCACGACCTGCCCGAGGTCGTCGTCGGGGACGCCGAACGCCACGGCCTCCTCCACCGCGGGGTGCGACTCGAGCGCCGCCTCGACCGTGGCGGGAGCGATCTTGCCGCCGCCGCGGTTGATGATGTCGTCGGCCCGGTCGTGCAGGAAGAGATAGCCGTCGGCATCCACGTGTCCGATGTCACCCAGCGTGTCCCAGCCGTCTTCGTCACGGCGCGACGTCGCACCCACGTAGGAGTAGGCCGCCGCGTCACCCCGTCGCATCCACACCACCCCGCTCTCGCCGACGGGGACATCCGCACCGTCGTCCGCGCGGATGCGGATCCGGGTTCCCGCGATGGGCCGCCCGACGCTCCCCCGACGCTCCCGCCATTCCGTTCCGGTGATGCGGGTGAGGCCGTTGGACTCGCTGCCGGCGTACACCTCGTCGACGCGCTCGGGCCCGAGCCAGTCGATGAACGCGCTCTTGAGTGCTGGAGCGCACGGCGCGCCCATGTGCAGCACGCTCTCGATGCTCGCGACCCGTTCGACCGCTCGCACCTCGGGCGGGAGGCGCAACAAGCGTGCCATCATCGCCGGCACCAGCAGACCCCACGTGACTCGATGCGCCTCCACCGCGTCCACCCAGGCAGCCGCGTCGAAGCGGTCGAGGATGACCAGGCGATGCTGCGTGAGCAGCCCGCGGAACGCATACGTGAAGACCGCGGAATGCCAGAGCGGCCCCGCGACGATCTGTGTCGCCTTCCGGGGCAGGAACTCGGCGACGGGTCGCGACGGGTCGAGGGTCGCGGGTGCCGCCGCGCGGACGATCTTGGGCCGCCCCGTCGATCCCGAGCTTGCCGGGGCCTTCCAACACGATGCCGCCAGGTCGGGGAGCGCGCCGGTCCGCGCGGGTAGGCGAACATCGGGCAGCCACGCGACGCGATCCGACGAGGGATGCGCGCCGATCGCGGCGGCAGGGCGAGCCAGCGCCTCGAGATCGGCGCGCTCCGACGGAGTGAGGTCACTCGACAGCGGTTGCGGGGTGGCCCCCGCCCGCCAGATCCCGAAGCAGGCCGTCACCATGTCGCGGCCGTTCGGGAGCGACACCGACACGAGGTCGTCCTGCCGGACACCGCGGTCAACGAGCGTATGCGCGAGCGTCGACGCCGCGGCATCCACCTCCCCCGCCGTCATCGTTCCTTCCGCATCGACGACGATCGGCTCGTCGGGGTCGGCCGCGGCCCGATCGGCGAGGATTGCCGATTAGGTGCGCGTCACCATCAGGGGCCTCCGATCGGCAGGCGCGAGTAGAACTCCTCGTGCGCTCGCGCGGCACGGTCCCACGTGTGCGCGCGGGCGAGGGCGACCCCTGCCGGGGTGTCCGTCGCGGCGCCACCGCCCAGGAGCGCGTCGAACTGTGAGGCGATCTCGACCGGGGTCGAGGCGTAGAGCACGGTGTCCCCGAACACCTCGCGGATCACCGGCAGATCGCGCGCCACGACGGGGACGGATGCCGCGAGAGCCTCCATTGCGGCGAGACCGAAGCCCTCCTTCGTCGAGACGAAGGCCAGCGCGCGGGCCGCGGCGACCAGCGACGGCAGGGCGTCGTCGTCGACGGGTCCCAGGACCGTGGGTTCGATGCCGAGCTCCGCTGCCCGCGCTTCGAACTGAGCCCGGTAGTCGCGGTAGTCGAAGAGCGTCTCCCCGCCCCCGAACACCAACCGGACGTCGGGGCGCGCGACCCGCACCGCGGCAAACGCCTCGAGCAGATCGATCGAGCCCTTGCGCGGTTCGATCCCCCCGAGGGCCAGGATGTAGTCGCCGAGCTGCGACGCCCACCGTGCGCGTCCCGCATCCCCGTCGACGCCGGCCGCGGCCCCGAAGCGCTCGGCATCCACCCCGTTCGCGATGACCGCGGGACGCACGCCGTAGTCGCGCTCCACCTCCCGCGCGACCGCGTGCGAGACGCACAGACGAGCCACCGGTTCGATCACGGCGCGGTCGTGGCAGGCGACGAGTTGGGGGGTCGTGAACGCGTCGAGGTGATGGATCGTTCGGACGACCGGGATGCCACGGCGCAGCGCCGCGTTCGCCGAGATGCAGTCCTGCGCGTGGACGACGTCCGCCGCGGTGTCGAGGGCGGCCGCCATCAGCTCGATCGACCGCTCGATCCGCTCGCCCACGCCCTCGCCGTCTTGCGGAGGAAACGGCACCACGCGGACGTGCACCCGCGGGTCGACCGGACGGAAGAACGCCGCGTCGTCGCCGCGGCCGAGCGTCCACACCTCGACGTCGTGGCCCCGAGCGGCGAGCGCCTCGGCGAGCGCCAGAGTGTGCACGACTCCGCCGCGGGGTTTGGTGGAGTAGGTCAGTTGCGCGATGCGCATGATCGTCCTTTCCGCGGCTGCCGGCGGTCCAGGCCGCGCGGTCTACGCCGGGGCGGTCAGCCGATAGGCGTGCTCGGCACGCTGGGCGAGGTGGTTGAGCGAGCGTCGCGCGCGGGCGACGTCGGCCGAGACGTCGGCCTCGGCGACGGCGAGGCCGCCTTTCGCCCAGGTCTTGGCGACGATCTCACCCGCGGGGTCGACGACCTTCGCCTGGCCGAGGAACCGCAGTCCACCGAGGACGCCCGTCTGATTCGACGACACCAGGTAGACCTGGTTCTCGGCGGCGCGCGCGCAGTCGTAGAGGTCGAACAGGTGGGCCTGGCGGTCGTTGCGGATGCGGTCGGAGCGATCGGTGACGCTGGCCGGCCACGCACTCAGGCACGCGATGATCTCGGCGCCGTCCAGGGCAACCGACCGGGCCGCCTCGGGGAACGTCTTGTCGAAGTCGATGAGCATGCCGACCCTCCCGACGGGGGTGTCGAACGCGCGGAACTCCTCGCCCGCGGCATAGACCTCGGACTCTCCCAGCGGCAGGTGCACCTTGCGGTGCACCCCGAGCACGCCGTCGCCGGTGACGCACACCGCGGTGTTGTATCGCCGTTCCCGACCGTTCTCGACCGCCCGTTCGGCGATCCCGAAGCACACCGTCATGTCGCCGGCCAGGGCGATGATCGCCTCGGTCTCGGGTCCGTCGATCTCGACCGAATGCGGGATGCCGTCACCCTCCTCGACCGGGTGGTGCAGGTCGAGCAGGTAGCCGCCGATCGTGGCATCCGGAAGCACGAGCAGGTCCACGCCGCGTCCACGCGCGTCCTCGACGATGCCGGGGAGCTTGGCGAGCGTGCGTTCGACGTCGCGACCGAAATGGGCCGCCACCGCAGCCATCGTGACGGATGCCATTCCCCGAGAGTACGCGGTAGCCGCTCAGCGCACCGCGAGGACGCCCCGCGACGCCGCGACGACCGCGGCGGCGACATGTTCGGCATCCCTCGCGATCGCGTGGAAGCGCCCCGACCCCCAGGTGTGCAGCCACGGCAACCCGACGAACGAGAACCCGGGCACCGCCGTGAGCCCGCGATCGTGCAGGGGATGCCCGTTCGCGTCGAGCACGTCGAGGTCGCCGAGCCACGACCAGTCCGCGCGGAAGCCGATCGCCCAGACGACGGCATCGACGTCGTCGAGGTCGAGCGTCGTCGGACCCCCGTCGGGCGCCCACGCCGGTCGGTAGCGCTCCTCGGTCGGGGCATCGATGCCCTCGCGGGCGATGTAGGCGTCGATGTCGTTCTTGATCGACTCGGCCACCGCGTCGGCGTGGTCGAGGTTGGCCGTGAGCGTGTCGTCGAAGACGAGGGCGCCGTCGGCGATGCCCGTGGCCCGCCCGCGCAGGCCCATTCCCTGCGCGGCGAAGGCCCGCAGGTCGATGTCGCGACCCCCATCGCGCCCGGTGACGTAGTGGTTCGTGGCGGCGCGCTTGGCCGCGGCCTGCGCCCCCACGGGTATGTCGTACACGCCCATGTCGGCGAGCCACGTCATGCAGTCGCGGCCGCGGTAGAACCGCGCCACGCGCGGCGCCCGGCCCACCGCCAGATGCACCTGACGTCCCTCGAGGTGGAGGTCTTCGGCGATCTGCGTCCCCGACTGCCCGGTGCCGACCACGAGGACCGTTCCCGGGAGCTGACCGGCGTGACGGTAGTGGTGGGAGTGCATCTGCACGATCCGCTCGGGCAGGTCTGCGGCCCATCCGGGCGTGATCGGACGGTGGTAGCCGCCGGTCGCCGAGATCACGGCGTCGGCGGTGATCTCCCCCGCGCTGGTCTGCACCACGAAGACACCGTTGTCGCGGCGGTCCACCCGATGAACCGCCACTCCCTCAGCCAGTGGAGCGTCGAAGGTGTCGGCGTAGCCGCGCACCCAGGCGTAGACCTCGTCGCGGGTCATGAACCCGTCCGGGTCGGGTCCGTCGTACGCGTAGCCGGGGAGACGGCAGTGCCAGTTGGGGGTCACGAGGGTGAAGTTGTCCCAGCGGCCGTCGCGCCACTCGTTCGCTGCGGATTCCCGCTCGATGACCACGTGGTCCACGCCCGCCTGCACGAGGTGCCAGCTAACCGAGAGGCCCGCCTGTCCGCCGCCGACGATGACGGCGGGATAGTGGTCTCCTGCCCGGAGCTCGACGGGGATCATGACGCCGCCGCCGGAAGGGGCGGCTCCATGCGGAGCACCGTGACCTCGCCGCCGCCGTAGGCCGCGGCCGTCTGGACGATCTCATCACGGGATGCCATGGCCGAGGTGCACGCGAACCCGTACGCGGCGCGCACGCGTTCGCCCGCGGCATCCAGAGCTTCGCTCGAACGCGCGACGAAGTCGGCGACGCCGTAGCTCTCACCGGTGGAGAGGTAGTCGTGCATGACGAGGCTCGGTGAGTAGTGCGACGATTCGGCACCGTCGGGCCAGCGGACGGCGAAGCGCATCTCAGGCACGGGCCAGCTCCTTCCATCCCTCGACGTGGGCGCCCGCGGTCTCGGCGACCGGTCCGTAGACGTCGGGGCGCCGGTCTCGCAGATGGAACATGCCCCCGCGCATCGCGCGAAAGGTCTCGGCGACGTCGATCTCGGCGATCGCGAGGCCCGTCCCGAGCAACGTCGTCGCGAGGATGTTCCCCCCGGGGTCGACGACCTTGGCGTTGCCGACGTAGCGCAGCGACCCGAACGTGCCGGACTGATTGGATGCCAGCCAGAACACCTGGTTGTCGAGGGCGCGCGCGATGTCGAACTGGTTGAACCGATAGGTCCACCGGTCGTCCTGCAGGTTCTCGGCCGTCGCGGTCCGCGCGGCCGGCCACGCCGACATGCTCACGACGATCTCGGCGCCGTCGAGGGCGAGCATGCGCGCGGCCTCGGGGAACGCCTTGTCGTAGCAGATCTGCATCCCGACCCTGCCGATCGGGGTGTTGAAGGCCTCGTAGGTGTCGCCGGCCGAGTACGACATGTTCTCGCCTAGCGGCTGGTGCACCTTGCGATAGGAGCCGTAGATGTTCTCCCCGTCCAGGCACACCGCGGCGTTGTACCGCGTCTCGCCGTCCTCAGCCAGTTCGCAGAAGCCGATCGTGACGATCATGTCGCCCGCGAGCTCCTGCACCCGAGCGATCTCGGGGCCGTCGAGACGAATCGCCGGCGGCATCGACCTCTTCGTGGTCTTCACGGTGTCGCCGTGATTGCCGAGCGACGAGAGGTACCCACCGATCGCGGCCTCGGGGAACGCCAGGAACGACACTCCCGCGGCTCGCGCCTCGGCCAGCAGATCGGCGATGAGCGCGTAGTTCTGCTCCAGATCCCGGGTGAAGTTCGCCGAGACGGAGGCGACGGTGATCGACACGGGAGGCCTCAGAGGTTGTAGGTCGAGTTGATGATCGCGCCCTTGCGCGCGTAGTAGATGAGCGCGTCCTGTACGTCGAGCGGGTGCGCGGGGATGACGCCCTCGATGAGGTCTTCCTCCCGGATGCCGTGGAGCGCGAGACCGAAGCGGCAGCAGTAGACGGTGCCGCCCTCCTTGATGAACGTCTCGAGCGAGTTGTTCATGTTCAGCTCACCGGGGAAGCCGGCGTCGCCCGTGGTCGGGAAGCCGCGGTTGGCGGTCGCCGCCAGGGTTCCGGGGCCGTAGAGGTAGATCGCCGACTCGAAGCCCTTTCGCAGGGCCCGCGTCGCCTGGAGGATTGCGACGAAGCTGACCGAGGACTCGTGCGGGATGCCGTGGATCAGCGTGAAGTAGGTCTCGCCGTCCTCGGCCTGGAAGTCGGGGAAGAGCTTGGTCGAGCCGTAGATGTTGCTGCCCTTGGGGAGAGCCGGGTGGGGCACCTCGCCGAGCGACTTGGCGATGTTCTCGGCGATCTGAGCGTCGATGTCGGTAGTCATGGTCGTGTCCTTCACGTCGGTGGAGCCGGGGATGGAGCGCGTTCTGATATGAGAATCGCGATGGGGTATTTCGGATTGGTTTCCGCCGGAATGAGATTGCGTTACGCCTCGCCGAGGCCGGTGGCGCCGGCGTCGACGGCAATGGTCTCGACCCCATCGGGCCAACGGAGCATGACCCCGGCGGCGGGGGTGAGTTCACCGATCGTCGACGATGTCGCGAGCGGCGACGAGATCGGCGGAGCATCCGCGGTGAGCATGCCGAAGCCCGGGAAGCAGGTGAGCCAGTCGCCGAACGCGGCGCCGTCGGGGGCGGGGATGTCGGCCATGTCGATGCGCGCGCCGGTGCCGGATGCCTCGGCGAGCATCGCCGCCGTTCCGATGATGCCGGCCATGCTGACGTCTTTCGCCGCCGCGGGGCGGTGCTCCGGAATCAGGCCCGCGAGATGGCGGAGTTCTGCGCCGGTCCGGGTGGAGGTCGAATCCCACTGGCGGCCCTCGAACCCGCGCCGCCAGCGTCCGTGCAGGTCGACCGTGAGGCCCAGCCGCTGACCGGGCCGCCCTCCTCCCCCGGGGACGGGGTGGGCTGTCCGGCCGAGCGCGGTGACCGCGAGCGACGACGCTCCGCCCCACTGGGTATGGCCACCGAGGATGGGGACGCCCCAGGCGACCGCGGCGCTCCGCAGCCCCGAGACGATGCGGCGGACCGCCGACGCGGTGTGTGCCGACACGGCATCCATGAGTCCGACCGCGTGCGCGCCCATCGCTGAGAGATCGTTGACGTTGACCAGGACCCCGCACCAGCCCGCCCATTCCGGGTCTTTGTCGATGAGGGCGGGCAGGATCGCGTCGGTGGCCACGACGACGTCGGTTCCCGCGAGGAGGGCCCCATCGTCTCCGACCCACCCGGTGCCGCCGAGACCGTCGGGGTGGTCGTCGCGGATCCCTGACAGCACCTCTCCCAGCGGCTGCTTCGTCGCCCGCACGAGTGCCGCGAACCGGTCGATGGGCCACCGCATCCGCACGTGCGGCGCCCCCGCGACCTCGGTCTCGCCCCAGCGCTCCCAGCCGAGGTGCTGGAACAGCGGCTCGTTGCGGTCTTGGACGGTCGCTTCGAACCGCACGACCCCGCGGGCCATGGCCTCGCGGCACGCCGCGCGCACCAGGGCCGAACCGATGCCGCCGGCCTGGCGCGCGCCGCGCCGGACCGCGAGACGGCTTCCTGTCCACCATCCGATGTCGCGCTTCGTCGCGGGGGCGAGACGCACACCACCGAGGACGTCTCCCGCGGGGGAAACGGCCACCAGCACCACGGTGCGCGGATCGTCGTCGATGTCATCGCGGTCGTCGGCGGCGAAGAGCCCCTGCTCGTCGACGAACACCTCGCGTCGGAGGGCGCGGTAGGCGCGCGTCTGGGCGCCGTCGGCGACATGGATCTCCCAGGCCGGCACTTCGAGCCGCACACGTGAGCCGGTGAGAACCGGCACGTCGAACATCACGCGCCCGCCGTCTTCAGGATGCTGCACGCCCCGCACGCGGCGCAGCCCGCGCGCTGGTCCTCTCCGCGCATCCCCGCGGCATGCAGCAGGCCTGCCACGCGCGAGGTGATGTCATCCACGACCGCGCGATGGGGAGCCGGGACCTTGTCGATGTCGGTCGCGAGCGTGCCCTTCAGCGGCCGGAAGGGAACCACGAACGGGTACACGCCCATCTCGATCAGCTCGCGCGCACCCTCCACGGCTTCGTCGGGGTCTTCCCCCATGCCGACGATCAGGTAGGTCGACACCTGGTTCCAGCCGAACACTCGCACCGCTTCACGCCAGGCGGCGCGGTACTCGTCCATGCTGACGCGGGACTTTCCCGGCATCCATCTCCGACGCACGTCGTCGTCCATGGATTCGACATGGATGCCGATGGACCGGGCGCCCGCGTCATAGAGGTCGGTGATGGCTTGGAGATCGGCGGGCGGCTCGCACTGCACCTGGATCTCGAGCTGCGGCACGGCGGCTTTGACCGCACGCACACAGCGGGCGAGGTGCTTCGCGCCGCGGTCCCAGCCGTTGGAGGTGCCGGTCGTCATGACCATGTGCGTCACACCATCCAGACGCACGGCGGCCTCGGCCACCTCGGCGAGCATCGCCGGCGTCTTGACCGCGATGGTCGTGCCGGCATCGAGCGACGCCTCGATCGCGCAGAAACGGCAGCGCTCGCTCTCGTCGTAGCGCACGCACGTCTGCACGACGGTCGTCGCGAGAACGTTCTTCCCGTGCAGCTTCGCGACCTTGTCGTAGGCGACCCCCTCGGCCGTCTGCAGGTCGTAGAACTGCGGCCGCACGACCGGAGCGACATCGAATCCGAGGTCGGCGCCGTCGCGCGTCAGCCGCCCGGCGGCCGTGACCACGTACGGACTGTTCGGGTTCAGGGGGATCGCGGCCCCCTCCCCGTCGACGACGAAGTGACCGTCATCGCTGGGACCAGCGCCACCCGTGCGGCGCACGGGGGCGTCGCTACGGACGCCGAGGAGAGCTAGGCTGACACGGGTCGAGACCCGGTCACGATCCACCGCTGCAAGAGCTGACGCGTTGTCCATGCAGTCCAGTAGAACCGCGCGGTGTTTCTGTACGACGACGGTCGGATAGCGATCGCGTTTCGCGGTGAGGGGCCCGTGTCGCTCCCCGCGGAGCGCCTGCTTCGCGCCCGCGCGCCGAGCGAGTCCCGCGTCGACTCTTCCCCGGAAACGACGAAGCCCTGATGAGAATTGCATCTCATCAGGGCTTCACTGTCGGGATGACAGGATTT
>NZ_RBZY01000043.1 GCF_004022425.1 Microbacterium enclense
CCTCGCCGATCCGCAGCGCTCGGTGGGTGATGTGCATCCGCTGTACGCCTACGCCCACGTGCCCGCCGGATACAGCGGGGATGCCACGGAAGCCCTGGTGTCGCAGATCGAGCGGTTCGCCCCGGGGTTCCGTGATCGGATCGTGGCGATGCGTGTGATCACCGCGACGGAGTGGAGCCGTCGCAACCCGAACTTCGTCGGCGGCGACATCCTCACCGGGGCCAAGACGCCGCTGCAGTTCACGCTGGGCCCGAGGATCTCGACTCAGCCGTACGATACGGGGGTGCCGGGCTACTACCTCTGTTCCGCAGCGACGCCTCCCGGGCCCGGGATCCACGGCCTGTGCGGTGTGAATGCCGCCCGGCGCGCGCTGCGAGGGATCGTGCCGTCCGCTCCGCGGCCCGTGGCGGGGGCGCGCGCAGCGTGACCAGCGGACCCGATCCGGCGGAGGAGCACTCCGCCGACGTCGCCGAACTGCTCGCGCTCGTCGCGCGCCAGATCGACATGCGAATGCCCGAGATCGTCCGCGAGATGCGCGACCTCCTGGCATCCCGCATCGATGACCTCGGCGGCGACCCGCAACTGGTGGAGATGCTGCAGGCGAGCATCGAAGGCAACGTGACGACGATCTGCCACATCCTCGCGAACGCCATCGATCTCGAGAGCCTGCAGCCGACGACCGCCGCTGTCGAATATGCGGCGCGTCTGGCGCAGCGCGACGTGCCCCTGTCAGCGCTGACGCGCGCCTACTATCTGGGGCAGAGCATGTTCCTGCGGATCGGTATGGACGAGGCCGAACGCCTGGGTGTCAGGGACCGCGTCAAGATCGACGTCGTCCGCGACATCGCCGATGTCGTCCACCGCTACATCGACTGGATCCTGCAGCTCGTGACGGGCGTGCACGAGCAGGAACGTCGGCGCTGGTGGAGCACCCGGGCGGCTCTCAACGCGAGCATCATCCTGAAGGTGTTGCGTGGTGACTCGCTTCCGCTCCGCGGGTTTGCCTCGGAGACCGGGTACACCCTCACGCAGACTCATCTGGGGGTCATGGCGTGGTCGGATCTGGACGCCGATGATCCCGCCCGCCAGCACGAGCTGGATCTCCTTCTGCGTCGGTTGGCTACGGCGGTGCACTCTCCCGCGCCGCCCCTCATCACCGTGGTCGATCGGTCGACGGCCTGGGCGTGGTTCGGCGGTGCTCGGCTCGAGTCGGACGCGCTGGCACGGGTCGAAGAGCTGGTGATGGCGGTGCCCGGGGTGCGCGTCACACTCGGAGAGCCGGGCCGCGACGTCGGCGGCTTCCGCCGCTCGCACGAACAAGCCGCCATCGCGCGGCTCGTTGCTCTGTCGTCTCCGCGTTACCGCGATCGTACGGTGGTGTCGTACTCCGATCCGCAGGTTGCGCTGGTGCAGCTGCTGACGAAGGATTCCACCACGACGGCGACGTGGGTGCGCGAGGTCCTGGGCGACTACGCCGCCGCCGGTGAGCACGCGCGCGTCATGCGCGAGACCGTCGCGGCGTACTACGCCACGGACAAGAACGCCGTCCGCGCGGCGGAGCGTCTCGGTGTCCACCGCAACACCGTGCGTCAGCGCGTCGACAAGTTCGAGGCCACACTGGGAGCGCGGGGCGTCGACCCGCTGCAGGTGGCGCTCGCGTTGCGGATCTACGACGACCTCATCCTCGACGGTGGTGACGTACTCCCTTCGTAGCTCCAAAGGGTCGCCCCGGCGTCCTGCACCACCACGATCCGCCGCGCCCGGCTCAGCCGATCGCGCCGATCGCGGTCGGTGACGACCTCGGACCGGACACGGATGTCGAATGCCGTTTGCGACCACCGTCGAGTGCGGCGCGGGTGGAATCATCGACACATGGCCGACGACCTCGCCCCGACCGACCTCGTCCACCTCCGCCGCGCGATCGAGCTCTCGACCCTTGCGCGCAACCACGGCAACCACCCTTTCGGCGCGGTCCTCGTCACCGCCGACGGTCGCGTGCTCGAGGCCGAGAACACGGTGCTCACCGATCGCGACGTGACCGCGCACGCCGAGACGAACCTCGTGCGTCTGGCCTGGAGAGAAGTGGATGCCACCGAGCTGGCGGCATCCACGCTCTATACGTCGTGCGAACCCTGCGCGATGTGCGCGGGGGCCATGTTCTGGGCGGGCATCGGGCGCATGGTCTACGCCCTGTCGGGCCGGGGACTCATCGCGCTCGCCGAGTCGGAGGACGGCGGCCGCGAACTCGACCTGCCGTCGCGCGAGGTGTTCGCGCACGGTGTACCGGTGGTCGCCGTTTCGGGCCCGCACCTCGAGGACGAGGCGGCCGAGCCGCACCGGGGGTTCTGGTGAATCGTTCGGAACCTCCTCCGTTCGAAGGTGCAAGCGTCCGGCTCGTTCAGCCCCGTCTAGTAGGGTGGACGACTGGTGAGATCTCTTGATATCGAGAGATCTCCCGCCTCCTCCCACCACCGATCGCCCAGCGAAGGATCATCCGTGGATCTCTACGAGTACCAGGCACGAGACCTGTTCGAAAAGTACGAGGTGCCGGTGCTCGCCGGCATCATCGCCGACACCCCTGAGGAGGCGAAGGCGGCCGCGGAGAAGCTCGGCGGTGTCGTCGTCGTCAAGGCTCAGGTCAAGACCGGAGGCCGCGGCAAAGCCGGCGGCGTGAAGGTCGCCAAGAACCCCGACGAGGCCTTCGAGGCGGCGCAGGCCATCCTCGGCCTCGACATCAAGGGCCACGTCGTCAAGCGCGTCATGGTCGCCGCGGGTGCCCGCATCGCCAAGGAGTTCTACTTCTCGGTGCTGCTCGACCGCGCCAACCGCTCCTACCTGTCGCTGTCCAGCGTCGAGGGCGGCATGGAGATCGAAGAGCTCGCCGTCGAGCGCCCCGAGGCGCTCGCGCGCATCGAGGTCGATCCGCTCGAGGGCATCTCGCCCGAGAAGGCGCTCGAGATCGCCAAGGCCGCGAAGTTCGACGACGAGCTGGCCCCCAAGGTCGCCGACGTCTTCGTCAAGCTCTTCAACGTCTACAAGGGCGAGGACGCCACGCTCGTCGAGGTGAACCCCCTGATCCAGTCCGAGGACGGCGACATCATCGCCCTCGACGGCAAGGTCTCGCTTGACGAGAACGCCGGCTTCCGCCACCCCGAGCACGAAGAGCTCGAAGACAAGGATGCCGCCGACCCCCTCGAGGCCAAGGCGAAGCAGCACGACCTCAACTACGTCAAGCTCGACGGTCAGGTCGGCATCATCGGCAACGGCGCGGGTCTGGTCATGTCGACCCTCGACGTCGTCGCGTACGCCGGTGAGAGCCACGGCGGCGTGAAGCCCGCCAACTTCCTCGACATCGGCGGTGGCGCCTCGGCCACGGTCATGGCTGCCGGCCTCGACGTCATCCTCGGCGACGCGCAGGTCAAAAGCGTGTTCGTCAACGTCTTCGGTGGCATCACCTCGTGCGTCGCCGTCGCGGAGGGCATCGTGAAGGCGCTCGAGATCCTCGGCGATGCCGCCACCAAGCCGCTCGTGGTCCGTCTCGACGGCAACCAGGTCGAAGAGGGCCGCCAGATCCTCGCCGCCGCCAACCACCCGCTCGTCACCCTCGCCGCCGGTATGGACGAGGGCGCCGACAAGGCCGCCGAACTGGCCAACGCGTAAGGGATAGGGACAGAAACATGTCGATCTACCTCAACAAGGACTCCAAGGTCATCGTCCAGGGCATCACCGGCGGCGAGGGCACCAAGCACACCGCCCTGATGCTCAAGGCCGGCACCCAGGTCGTCGGTGGCGTGAACGCCCGTAAGGCCGGCACGACCGTCACGCACAAGGATGCCGACGGCAACGACATCGAGCTCCCCGTCTTCGCCTCGGTCGAGGAGGCCATCCGCGAGACCGGCGCCGACGTGTCGATCGCGTTCGTGCCCCCGGCCTTCACGAAGGACGCGATGGTCGAGGCCATCGACGCCGAGATTCCGCTGCTCGTCGTGATCACCGAGGGCGTGCCCGTCGGCGACACCGCCGAGGCCTGGGCGTACGCGAAGTCGAAGGGCGAGAAGACCCGCATCATCGGCCCGAACTGCCCCGGCATCATCACCCCCGGTGAGGCGCTCGTCGGCATCACGCCCGCGAACATCACCGGCAAGGGCCCCATCGGTCTCGTGTCGAAGTCCGGCACCCTGACCTACCAGATGATGTTCGAGCTGCGCGACCTCGGCTTCTCGACCGCCATCGGCATCGGCGGCGACCCGGTCATCGGCACCACGCACATCGACGCGCTTGCGGCGTTCGAGGCCGACCCCGAGACCAAGGCGATCGTCATGATCGGCGAGATCGGTGGCGACGCCGAAGAGCGCGCGGCCGCGTTCATCGCCGAGAACGTCACCAAGCCGGTCGTCGGCTACGTCGCGGGCTTCACCGCCCCCGAGGGCAAGACCATGGGCCACGCCGGCGCCATCGTCTCCGGCTCCGCCGGTACCGCCCAGGCGAAGAAGGAGGCCCTCGAGGCCGCCGGCGTGAAGGTCGGCAAGACGCCGTCCGAGACCGCCGCCCTGATGCGCGAGATCATCGAAGCGCTCTGACGTTTCGCCTCACGGGCCCGGATGCCACTGGCATCCGGGCCCTTCGCGTTCGTGTGGGGTGGCGCGGCGTTCCGCTTCTCGGTTCGGTGTCCGAGACACGCGGATGCCGCCGCGATGCATCGGCGTGTTCTGGACACTGAGTCTGTTCCGGCGGCGCGTGGGGTGGTGCCAGCGTCGAGTGTCCAGGACACGCCGTGTCGGGTCGGGCGCATGCGGCGTGTCTTGGACACTCGGTGGGGGCGGCCCCGGGGTGGACGGCGTGGGGTGGCGCGGCGTTCCGCTTCTCGGTTCGGTGTCCAAGACCCGCGGATGGCGCCGCGATGCGTCGGCGTGTTCTGGACACTGAGTCTGTTCCGGCGGCGCGTGGGGCGGTGCCGGCGTCGAGTGTCCAGGACACGCCGTGTCGGGTCGGGCGCACGCGGCGTGTCTCGGACGCTCGACTCGAGGGCACGGCGCTGCCTCAACGGGAAGGGGCCCGGATGCCGTGGCATCCAGGCCCCGAGAGCAGGCGCGAGCGTCAGCCGAGCAGCGCCTCGACAGGACCGCGCGCGAAGAAGACGACGAAGCCGGCGGCGACGACCCACAGCAGTGGGCTCACGCGACGCGCGCGACCCGACAGGGCCTGGATGACGACCCAGCTGACGAAGCCCGCGCCGATGCCGTTGGCGATCGAGTAGGTCAGGGGCATCACCGTCACGGTCAGGAACACCGGGACGAGGACCGACAGGTCGCTGAGGTCGACGTGGCGGATCTGCCCCATCATGAGCGCGCCGACGATCACCAGCGCGGCAGCGGCGATCTCGGTGGGGACGATGCTCGTCAAGGGCGTGAAGAACATCGCGAGGAGGAACAGCGCGCCGGTCACGACGTTCGCGAGGCCGGTGCGTGCCCCCTCGCCGATGCCCGAGCCCGACTCGATGAACACGGTGTTCGACGACGACGAGGTCGCACCGCCGGCCACGGCGCCGATGCCCTCGATCACCAGGGCGGAGCGCAGGCGCGGGAAAGTGCCGTCCGGGGCGGCGAGGCCCGCTTCGCGGGACAGGCCGGTCATGGTGCCCATGGCATCGAAGAAGTTCGTGAACACGAGCGTGAAGACGAGCATGAGGGCGGCGAGGACACCGATGCGGCCGAACGACCCCACCAGGTCGACCTGGCCCACGAGCGACAGGTCGGGAAGGCCCACCCACTGAGCAGGCAGGGTCGGAACGCTGAGGCCCCAGCCGCCCGGGTTGTCGTCCGAGCGGGCGCCGAGCTGCGCCACCGCCTCGACGATCACCGCGATCACGGTGCCGCTGAGCAGGCCGATGAGAAGCGCGGCCTTGACCTTCCGCACCATCAGCACGGCGGTGATGAGGAGCGTGAGCACGAACAGGGCGGTGGGGATCGTCGCGATCGAGCCTTGGACGCCGAGGCCCACCGGCGGCGACGACAGGCCCGTGGCGGTCACCAGGCCGCTGTCGACGAAGCCGATGAAGGCGATGAACAGACCGATGCCCACCGTGATCGCGGTCTTGAGCGCGAGCGGCACGGCCTCGAAGATCATGCGGCGAAGGCCCGTGACCGCCAGCAGCACGATGATCAGGCCGTTGATGACGACGAGGCCCATCGCTTCCGGCCACGTGACGCCACCGACGATACCGACGGCGAGGAACGAGTTGATGCCCAGGCCGGCGGCAAATGCGAACGGCAGGCGGGTGACGACACCGAACAGCATCGTCATGACGCCGGCGGTCAGCGCGGTCACGGCAGCGACCTGCGGGAACCCGAGCTCGTTGCCCGCGACGTCGGGGGTGCCCGACAGGATGATCGGATTCAGGATGACGATGTAGGCCATCGTCACGAACGTGACCACGCCGCCGCGCACTTCGGCGCTGACGGAGGAACCGCGAGCGGTGATCTCGAAGAAGCGGTCGAGCGCGTTCTTTGGGGCGCGGGCGGTGGTGGTCTCGGGAGCGGGCGTGCTCATGGGGGCTCCAGAAAGGGAAGGGTGGCGATGCCGGGGGAGGGGGAGCGGGCCTATCGTGGGAGACATGCCACTCTCAGGAGAGTACCTACCCAGCACCAGCGAATGGGCCCGTTCGCAGGCCGAGACCTTCGAGGCCAGCGGGGGTCAGGAGGCCGCGGAACTGCGGGGAGTTCCCATCATCGTCCTCACCACTGTCGGAGCAAAAACGGGGGGTCTGCGCAAGACCGCCCTCATGCGTGTCGAGCACGACGGTCGGTATCTCGTCGTGGCATCCAAGGGTGGTGCCCCTGAGCACCCGGCGTGGTTCTACAACCTCGTGAAGAATCCGCGGGTCGAACTGCAGGACGGCGACGTCAAGCGCGAGTACGAGGCACGCCAGGTCGAGGGCTCCGAGCGCGACGAATGGTGGGCCCGCGCCGTGGCCGTGTGGCCCGACTACGACGAGTACCAGAAGAAGACCGAGCGCCGCATCGAGATCTTCGTGCTGGAGCCGGTCGCGTAACCGGTCGCGTGAGGGGTCATTTTTTGTCGCCTGGACGCCCCTCGAAGCGACAAGAAGTGACCCCTCACGCGCGTGCGGATCGGGCCCACCGCCGCGCCTGAAGGGGCGGGCCGAGAAGCGCGGGTAGGGTCGGTCTGCCCATGCATCGTCTCCTTGTCGCTCTCCTCGCCGCCCTCGACGCGCTCCTGGCCGCCGCGGTCGGTATCGCGGTGGTCCTCGCGCCCCTCGCCCTGATGTGGGTGGTCGCCCTGGGGGATGCCGATTGGTCGGCGCTCTGGCCCTCGGCCGCGGCGGTGTGGCACCTCGGGCACCTCGTCCCCATCACGGTGACCCTGCCCGACGCGTATCTCGCGGCGACCGGCGTCGACCCCTCGGTCGCGACCTTCACCCTCTCGCTCGCACCGCTCGCGTTCGCGACCTTCACGGGTCTGTTCGCCGCGCGTTCCGGGATCCGGGCCGCGGAGTCCGGGGCGGCGCTCACCGGATGGCTCTCGGGCTCGCTCGTCTTCGCCGCGATTGCCGCCCTGGTGGCCCTCACGTCGGCGGCTCCGCTGGTGTCGTTCGAGCTGTGGCACGCGATTCTCTTCCCGACGCTGATCTTCGCGGTCCCTTCCCTCGTCGGTGCCGTCGTGGGCGCCTGGCGCGTCGGCGACGAAGGTCCGGTCGATCGCGTCCGGGCGTGGCTCGGGCGGATGCCGACGGCCTGGGCGCCCGTTCCCACGCTCGTGCTCCGTGGCCTGGCGCTGACCACGCTGGGCCTGGTCGCGGTCGGAGGCGTCGTCGTGGCGGTCGGTCTCCTCGCGCGGGGGGCCCAGATCATCACGCTGTTCCAGGCCAGCAACGTCGACGCGATCGGGGCGACCGTTCTTGCCCTCGGTCAGCTCGTCTACCTGCCGACGCTCGTACTGTGGGCCGTGGCGTTCGTCGCCGGCCCCGGGTTCGCGCTGGGCACCGACACCGCCGTCACCCCCGCCGCGACGCAGGTCGGGGCCATTCCCGGCATCCCGATCCTGGGCATCGTGCCGGAATCGACGACGACCTGGCTGCTTCTTCTCGCCCTCCTGCCCGTGGCGGTGGGCGCAGTGACGGGGTGGATCCTGCGATCTCAGATGCCCGAGCGCGGCGACCACGAGCCGACCGCTCCCCGGCTGGTGATCGCCGTCGTGGTCGCGGCATTCACCGGCGGCGTCGGGGCCTTGATCGCGGTCGTCGCCAGCGGCTCGATCGGACCGGGTCGGCTCGTAGAGACCGGCCCCCACCCGGGCCCCCTCGCCCTCGCGCTGGGCCTCGAAGTTCTCGTGGGTCTCGCGATCCTGCTGCTCGGCCCGCGCCGTGCGCTGCCCTCGCGGTCGGTTCACTCCGACAGGGGTCTTGAGACGGCGCCCGCCCTGCGTGATCGTCCGTCCGGGGCACTCCTGACCGGCGCTGTCCCCTCGGCGGCGGCTGTCGCGCCGTGGCTCGACGAGCATGCCGACCGCGCTACCGACGCCGACCGCGACGCCGATGCCGACGCCGACCGTGTCACCGACGACCGTGTCGCCGCCGACGACGATGTGCAGGCTCGCATCCGAGACGCCTGGGCGCGCATCGAGCCTGTGCCTGCCGAGTGGCGGGACGATCCCGCAAGCGACGCGACCGGTGGCCGCGACCCGCGCCCCGTAGACTGACCCTCGTGCTCACGGTCGCCGTTCTCATCTCCGGCACCGGCTCCAACCTCCGCGCCCTGCTCGAGGCGGCTGCCGCCCCCGACTTCCCGGCGCGCGTGATCGCGGTCGGTGCCGACCGCGAAGCCGACGGCTTCGCCCACGCGGAGCACTTCGGCATCCCGACGTTCCTCGTCCCGTTCGACGCCTTCGAGAGCCGGGCCGAGTGGGGCGCCGAGCTCGGTGCGCAGCTGCGCGTCTGGCAGCCCGACCTCGTCGTCCTCAGCGGCCTCATGCGTCTGCTGCCCGCCGACCTCGTCGCCGAGTGGGAGCCGCGGATCATCAACACGCACCCCGCGTACCTGCCGGAGTTCCCCGGCGCGCACGGGGTTCGCGACGCCCTCCGCGCGGGCGTCGAGCAGACCGGGGCGAGCGTCATCGTCGTCGACTCGGGCGTGGACACCGGCCCGATTCTCGCCCAGGAGCGCATCCCCGTCCTCCCGGGTGACGACGAAGCGGCGCTGCACGAGCGCATCAAGCCAGTCGAACGGCGCCTGCTCATCGACGTCGTCCGCCGCATCGCCGAGGGCGACCTCGACCTGGATGCCACGGCATCCCGCACCCCCTGATCCGCGCGGCACCACCCGCCCGCGTATTCCGAACCCCCGACACGAGACACAGGAGCCGCAGCCATGGCCGGACCCCGCCACGACCCCGCCGACTACCGTCCCCGTGACATCGTCCCGATTCGCCGCGCGCTGGTATCGGTGAGCGACAAGACCGGCCTGCTGCCGTTCGCCGAAGCCCTCGCCGGAGCCGGTGTCGAGATCGTCTCGACGGGCGGCTCCGCGACTCTGCTGCGCGACGCCGGGCTCGCCGTCACCGACGTCTCGGCCATCACCGGCTTCCCCGAGTCGCTCGACGGGCGCGTCAAGACGCTCCACCCGAACGTGCACGCGGGCCTCCTCGCCGACCTGCGGCTCGCAACGCACGAGGAGCAGCTCGACGAACTCGGCATCCTGCCCTTCGAGCTCGTCGTGGTGAACCTCTACCCGTTCGTCGAGACCGTGGCATCCGGGGCCGAGGGCGATGACGTCGTGGAGCAGATCGACATCGGCGGCCCCGCCATGGTGCGCGCGTCGGCCAAGAACCACGCCAACGTCGCGATCGTCGTCTCGCCCGAGTCGTACCCCGCGATCGTCGAGTCGATCCAGCGCGACGGCGGCACCTCGCTCGTGCAGCGCCGTGAACTCGCCGCGCGCGCTTTCTCGCACACGGCCGCCTACGACACGGCGGTGTCGACGTGGTTCGCCGAGGGCACGATCGGCGACGACATCGACCTGCCGGCGCACCTGACCATCCAGGCCGAGCGCCTGTCGACGCTGCGGTACGGCGAGAACTCGCACCAGCGCGCCGCGATCTACACGCGCGTCGGCGGCCACGGCATCGCCCAGGCGACGCAACTGCAGGGCAAGGAGATGTCGTACAACAACTACGTCGACGCCGACGCCGCCCTCCGCGCCGCGTTCGACATGGTCAAGCCCGCCGTCGCGATCATCAAGCACGCCAACCCGTGCGGCATCGCCGTCGCGGCGCCGAACGCGCTCGACCCGATCGCCTCGGCACACCTGCGCGCGCACGAGTGCGACCCCGTCTCGGCGTTCGGTGGCGTCATCGCCGCCAACCGCACCGTGACGCTGAAGATGGCCGAGAACCTCCGCGACATCTTCACCGAGGTCATCATCGCCCCGGAGTTCGAGCCCGAAGCCCTCGAGGTCTTCAAGCTCAAGAAGAACCTGCGCGTGCTGCAGCTCCCCGCCGACTGGCGTCAGGAGCCCATGGACGTGCGTCTCGTCTCGGGTGGTCTGCTGCTCCAGGACGCCGACCGGTTCCCCGCCGACATCGAGTCGGTCGCGAAGGACTGGGAGCTCGTCTCGGGCGAGCGTCCCTCGGACGACGACATGACGAACCTCATCTTCGCGTGGAAGGCCTGCCGCGCCGTGAAGTCGAACGCGATCGTGCTCGCCAAGGGCTCGGCCACCGTCGGTATCGGGATGGGCCAGGTCAACCGCGTCGACTCGTGCCGCCTCGCCGTCGAGCGCGCGGGTGATCGCGCGGCCGGTTCGATCGCGGCATCCGACGCCTTCTTCCCCTTCGCCGACGGTCCGCAGGTGCTGATCGACGCCGGGATCTCGGCGATCATCCAGCCCGGCGGTTCGGTGCGGGATGCCGAGGTCGTCGACGCGGCGCGCGCCGCCAGCGTCACGATGTTCTTCACGGGCGAGCGCCACTTCTTCCACTGACGCGGGTACCGGTTCCCTCGCGATAAACGCCGATCCTCCCGAGACACGCTGCGGCACGGCGTTTCTGGGGAGGAACAGCGTTTATCGGTCTGGGTGGGGAGCAGCAGCGTCAGGCGCTCAGGCCGATGAGCTTCGCGATCGTGTTGGCGTTGCGGGCGGTGCCCGTCACACCGAGGTGCTTTTCGAACCAGCCGGCCTGCAGCTTCGATCCGCCGATCCCCTCGGGATAGCGCACGAACACTTCACGGCCGTCGAGCACGGCCTCCTCCGGGATGCCATCGGGCACCACCAGCGCGACAGCCGGAGCCGCATCGAGGAACACCGTCTGCACCCACCGCCCCTCGGCGGCGTCGGCGAACGGGTTGCGGGCGTGGGCGTCGGCCAGCTCTGCGTGCGAGCGCACGAGCACCGGGAGGTCATGGCCGAACGCCGCGCGCACGGCATCCCGAATCGTCTCAGAGACCTCGTAGGGGGAGCGGCCACCGTCGTCCAGCACGACGTTCCCGGCCACCTGCAGCGTCACGACCTCGCCGAGACCCGCGGATGCCAGCACCTCGCGCAGCGCGGGCATCTTCAGGGCCGTCGGACCACCGACACCGCGGATGAGCGCGATCGTTCTCGGCATCCCGCTTCCCTTCTCCTCGCGTGAGTCGCCAGCATTTGTCGCCGCGACGGGCGGGAGGCGACGAATAGTGCCGACTCACGCGAATCGCGAGGCTCACGCCGAGTCGCGGCCCAGGGTCTCGAGGAGGCGCAGCCAGACCTCGCTGACCGTGGGGTACGACGGGACCGCGTGCCACAGTCGCTTCACCGGCACCTCGCCGACGATCGCGATCGTCGCGGAGTGCAGGAGCTCGGCGATGTCGGGGCCGACGAACGTCGCACCGACCAGCACGCCGCGGTCGAGGTCGATGATCGCGCGGGCCTGGCCGACGTACGCGTCGGACTGCTCGCTGGACCCCGCGACGTGGGCCAGGTCGTAGTCGAGCACCTTGACGTTGAGGCCGCGCTCCTGGGCCTTCTTGGCGGTGAGACCGACGGAGGAGACCTCGGGGTCGGTGAACGTGACCTGCGGAACGGCGTCGTGGTCGGCGGTCGCGACGTGGGCGCCCCACGGGCTGTCGTCGACCTCGCCGCCCTGGGCGCGTGCGGCGATCACGTCACCTGCGGCGCGGGCCTGGTACTTGCCCTGGTGCGTGAGGAGCGCGCGGTGGTTGACGTCGCCGACGGCGTACAGCCAGTCGAAGCCGCGGACGAGGAGCGTGTCATCGACATCGAGCCACGAACCCTCCTCCAGGCCGACGGTCTCGAGACCGAGGTCGGTGGTGCGCGGAACACGGCCGGTCGCCACGAGCACCTCGTCGGCGGTCACCGTCGTGCCGTCGGACAGCTCGAGCACGCGGCGTCCGTCGTCGTCGCGGCGCGCGGCCGTGGCATCCACTCCCGTCTTCACGGTGACGCCCCGCTCGCGCAGCGAGGCGGCGACCAGTTCGCCGGCGAACGGCTCGGTGCCGCCCAGCAGGCCCGAGCGCGCGATGATCGTGACCTCGGCGCCGAGGCTCGCGAACGCGGTCGCCATCTCGGCGCCGACGACGCCGCCGCCGAGGATCGCGAGCGATCCGGGAATGCTCTGCACCGCGGTCGCCTCGCGGCTCGTCCACGGCTCGATGTCGGCCAGGCCCGGGATGCCGGGGAGCAGCGCGGCGGAACCCGTGCACACCGCGACCGCGTGGCGGGCGACCAGGTCGGTCGTCGTACCGTCGTCGGCGGTGACCTGGACGGTCTTCTCGCCGGTGAGGCGTCCGTGGCCGCGGACGAGTTCGATACCGGCGCCCTGGAGCCACTCGACCTGTCCGGAATCGTTCCAGTTGCTCGTCATCGAGTCGCGACGGCGGAGCACGGCGGCGACGTCGAGGTCGCCGGTGACGGCCTGCTTCGCGCCGTCGACATCGCGGGCGGCGCGCAGGGCGGCGCCGCTGCGCAGCAGCGCCTTGGAGGGCATGCACGCCCAGTACGAGCATTCGCCGCCGACCAGCTCGGACTCGACGATGGCAGCGGTGAGACCGGCCTGCACGGCGCGGTCGGCGACGTTCTCGCCCACGGGGCCGGCGCCGATGACGATCAGGTCGAATTCGCGTTCGCTCATGCTGCTCACGCTAGCGAGGGTCGACGACATGGGGGAGGGGTTGCGCGCCTTCCTGGGCACCGGTGCACGGAGCGGTGTCTGCGGTGGCCCCGGGGCCACCTACGGCGCCCCGGGGCCACGGACCGCCCGTCGAGGGTTGACGCGACGCACTGAACCGGTTTAGTCTCGACCCACTGAACCGGTTTAGATCGCCGGATGCCACGACGAGGTGAAGCATGACGAACGAGACGCGACCCACGATCGCCGACGTCGCGCGGCGCGCCGGGGTCAGCAAAGGCCTCGTGTCGTTCGCGCTCAACGGCCGCGCCGGGGTCGCCCCCGACACGCGCGACCGCATCCTGTCCGTCGCCGCCGAGATGGGCTGGAGCCCGAGCCTCCGGGCCCGCTCGCTCAGCGTCGGACGGGCCTTCGCGTGCGGGCTCGTGATCGGCCGCAGCCCCGACGTCATCGCCGCCGACCCCTTCTTCCCGTCGTTCATCGCGGGCGTGGAGGACGAGTTCTCCGTCTCGGGCCAGGTGCTCGTTCTCGCCGCGGCAACCCCCGGGCGCCACGAGCAGGAGACCTACCGCGGCCTCACGGCCGATCGTCGGGTCGACGGCGTGATCCTCTCCGACCTCCGCGCCGATGACCCGCGCATCGGCCTCGTCGCGAGCCTGGGCATCGCCGCCGTGACCCTCGGCGTCCCGGATGTCGACAGCCCCTTCACCTCGGTCTCGGTCGACGACGGCGCCGGCATCCGCTTGGCGGTCGACCACCTCGCCGACCTCGGGCACACCGACGTCGCGCATGTCGCGGGGCCCTTCGCGATGCTGCACGGGCGCCACCGCGCCGCCGCGTTCGAGGGCGCGGCGCGGGCACGTGGCATCCGGGCCCGTGTCGTCGAGACGGACTTCAGCGCCGCGGACGGGGCGCGGGCCACCACGGCCCTGCTCGACGCCGAGATCCCGCCGACGGCGATCGTGTACTCGAACGACAACATGGCTGTCGCGGGGCTCGGCACGGCGCAGCGCCGCGGCCTGTCGGTGCCCCGCGACCTCTCGATCACCGGGTTCGACGACACCGAACTCGGCCGGCACCTGTTCCCCGCCCTCACGAGCGTCTCCACCGACGCGCGGGGCTGGGGGGCGGCCGCGGCACGCGCTCTCCTGCAGGCCATCGCGGGAGCCGAGCCCGAGGCTCTCGTCCTCGCCGACCCCGGCCTTCAAGTGCGCGACTCGACCGCGCCGCCGATCCGAAGCTGACACCCGCGGGCCCCCGCCCGCCCCACAAGGAGGAAGACATGCGACGACGCATTCTCGCCACAGCAGTAGCCGCCACCGGCATCCTCGCCCTCTCCGCGTGCAGCGGAGGCGGCGGAGGAGGAGCCTCGGGAATGGATGCCACGGGCCCCATCACGATCTGGTACTCCAACAACGCCGCCGAGATCGCCTGGGGAGAGCAGATGGTCGAGGCGTGGAACGCCGACCACCCCGACGAGCAGATCACCGCGCAGGAGATCCCCGCCGGCTCCTCGAGCGAAGAGGTCATCGGTGCGGCGATCACCGCGGGCAACGCCCCGTGCCTGGTGTTCAACACCTCGCCCGCGGCCGTGCCCGCGTTCCAGCGCCAGGGCGGACTCGTGAACCTGTCGGACTTCCCCGACGGTGAGCAGTACATCACCGACCGCAGCGGCGACCTCGCCGATCAGTACCGCTCCGACGACGGCGGCTTCTACCAGCTTCCCTGGAAGAGCAACCCCGTCATGATCTTCTACAACAAGGACCTCTTCGCCCAGGCCGGGCTCGACGCCGAGAATCCGCAGCTCTGGACGTACGACGAGTTCCTCACGGCGGCGCGGCAGCTGAAGAGCGCCGGCGTGGCGCCGTACGCCATCAACCCGGCGCCCACGAGCGAGTTCTTCCAGTCGTGGTTCGACTTCTACCCGCTGTACGCCGCGCAGACCGGCGGGACGCAGCTCGTCGAGGACGGTCAGGCGACGTTCGACGATGCCGACGGCGAGGCCGTCGCGAACTTCTGGCGCGAGATCTACGCCGAACAGCTCGCCGGCAACGAGCAGTACCAGGGCGACGCGTTCGCCGACGGTCAGGCCGCGATGGCGATCGTCGGGCCCTGGGCGGTGTCGGTGTACCAGGACAAGGTCAACTGGGGCGCCGTGCCCGTGCCCACCGAGAACGGCACGGCCGCCGACGAGACGTGGACGTTCAGCGACGCGAAGAACGTCGGCCTGTTCACCGCGTGCGAGAACAAGGGCACCGCGTGGGAGGTGCTGAAGTTCGCCACGAGCGAGGAGCAGGACGGCACGTGGCTCGAAGAGACGGGCCAGATGCCGTTGCGCACGGACCTGACCACCACGTACGCCGACTACTTCGCCGCCAACCCGGCGTACGAGCAGTTCGGCGACCAGGCCGCCCGCACCGTCGAGGTGCCGAACGTCACGAGCTCGGTCGAGATCTGGCAGGCGTTCCGCGACGGCTACTCGCGGGCGGTCATCTTCGGCGAGGAGGACGTGCAGACCTTCCTCTCGGACGCCAAGACCCAGATCGACCAGCTCGCGGCGGGGCAGTGACATGACCGTCGATCTCGCCGGCTCGACCGGCCGGACCGGGGGCGACCCCGACCGGTCCGGTCGAGCCGGGGGAGCGATGGATGCCGGGAAGAAGCGGCGGCGTCCGTTCGGTGCGCAGCCGCTCGGCATCCTGTTCTCCGCGCCGTACCTGATCTTCATCGGGGTGGTCTTCGCCTACCCGATCGTGTTCGCGGTGTGGATGTCGTTCCACGACTACTTCTTCACCGCCCCGGGCGCCACCGTCGATCGGCCCTTCGTCGGCCTCGACAACTACGTCACGGCGCTGAGCGATCCGGCCGTCTGGCGGTCGTTCGGCAACGTCGGCATCTTCCTGCTCATCAACGTCCCGCTGACGGTCGTGCTGTCGATCGTGCTGGCCACGGCGTTGGACCGGGTGGTGAGGGCCCGCGCGTTCTTCCGTGTCGCGTTCTACGTGCCCTACGTCACGGCATCCGTCGCGGTGGTCGCGGTGTGGCTGTTCCTGTTCTCGAACTCGGGGCTGATCAACAACGCCCTCGGTCCGCTCGCGCCGAACCCCTCGTGGCTAGTCAACTCCGCGCTGGCGATGCCGACCATCGCGTTGTTCGTGACGTGGAAGGGCCTGGGGTTCTACATCCTGCTGTACCTCGCGGCGCTGCAGAACGTGCAGCGCGAGCTGTACGAGTCGGTCGCGGTGGACGGCGGCGGTCGGCTGCGGCAGTTCTTCTCGGTGACCGTGCCCGGCGTGCGTCCGGCGACGTTCCTCGTGGTGCTGCTCGCGACGATCACCGGCGCGAACCTCTTCACCGAGCCGTACCTGCTCACGAACGGCGGCGGCCCCAACGGGGCGTCGACGTCGCCTGTCCTGCTGATCTACCAGAAGGGCATCGAGCAGCAGAACCCCGACGTGGCCGCGGCCATCGGGGTGGTGCTGATCGTGTTCGTGCTGATCATCGCGGCGCTCCAGCGCCGGTTCGTGGGGAGGGAGGAATCATGAGGACCAAGGTCGTCACGTACGGTGTGCTGACACTCGGCGCGCTGGCCTTCCTGTTCCCGTTCTATTACATGGTGGTCGGCTCGCTGCAGACGAGCCCCGACACCTCGATCGCCGGGGCTTTCCCGCACCCGTCGAACCTGACCCTCGAGAACTACACGGCCATCGACGGCCGCATCAACCTGCTCACGGGCCTGACGAACTCCGGGATCTTCACCGGCGGAGTGATCCTCGGCACGATCGTGTTCGGCGTGCTCGCCGGGTACGCGCTCGCGGTGCTGAAATGGCGCGGGCGGTCGGCGACCTTCGCGCTCGTGCTGCTGGTGCAGGTGATCCCGTTCCAGCTGCTGATGATCCCGCTGTACGTCATGATCGCCCGCGACTACGGGCTGAGCGACAGCTACCTGGGCATGATCCTGCCGTTCTTCATCAACTCCACGGCCGTCGTGATCTTCCGGCAGTACTTCCTGCAGCTCCCGAAGGAGCTGTTCGACGCGGCCCGCATCGACGGGGCGAACGAGTTCCGGCTGCTGTGGAGCGTCGCGCTTCCGCTCGTGCGTCCGGCGCTGCTGACCGCCGTGCTGCTGACCTTCATCGGTCCGTGGAACGAGTTCCTGTGGCCCTTCCTCATCACGAAGGACGCCGCGATGCAGCCGCTCGCGGTGTCGCTGGCGAACTTCATCTCCACGATCGCCGCGTCCACGACCAATCCCTTCGGCGCCATGATGGCCGGCGCCGTCGTGCTCGCCGCCCCCGCGGTGGCGCTGTTCCTGATCTTCCAGCGCTACTTCACCTCCAACGACCTCGGATCCGGAGTAAAAGGATGACAATGACCCCCGATTCCCCCGTCCCCTACCGCCTCACACGAGTGGGTGTGGTGATGACCCCCGAGCCCGGCAACATCCAGGAAGCGGAGGGCGTGCTCAACCCGGCCTCGGGCCGCGGCCCCGACGGAGAGCTGTACCTGCTGCCGCGCCTCGTCGCCGAGGGCAACGTCTCGCGCGTGGGCATCGCCCGCGTCGTCGTCGAGGACGGTGTGCCCGTCGCCGTCGAACGCGAGGGAGTGGTGCTCCAGCCCGACCGCGGCTGGGAGCGCGGCGCCGACAACGCCGGCACCGAAGACCCGCGCACGACCTGGATCGATGCCCTGGGGCTGCACGTCATGACGTACGTCGCCTATGGCCCGCTGGGCCCGCGCACCGCCGTCGCCGTCTCCGAGGACCTGCGCGACTGGCGGCGTCTCGGACCCGTGCTGTTCCGCTACCAGGACGACCTCGACATGGACCTGAACCTGTTCCACAACAAGGACACGGTCTTCTTCCCCGAGACGGTCACGGCCCCCGACGGCAGCGAGGCGTTCGCGGTGCTCCACCGACCCATGTGGGACCTCGGCGAGACCAAGCCCGGACAGGGCGTGCGGGTGCCGGCCGGGGTCTCGGACGAGCGGCAGTCCATCTGGATCAGCTACGTGCCCGTGGCATCCGTCCGGGAAGACCTCGCGAACCTCACGCTGTGGGAACAGCACCGCTTCGTCGCGGGGCCGGAGTTCCCCTTCGAGGCCGTGAAGATCGGCGGGGGACCGCCGCCGCTGCGCATCCCCGAGGGCTGGCTCGTGCTGCACCACGGCGTGACGGGAGTGATCGACAGCGCGTTCTCGCAGCAGCAGAAGGTCAACTACGCCGCGGGTGCCCTGATCCTGGATGCCGACGACCCCAGCCGCGTGATCACGCGGACGCCCGAGCCGCTGCTGGCCCCCGAGACCGACGACGAGCGCAGCGGCATCGTGCCGAACGTCGTCTTCCCGACCGCGATCGAGGAGATCGACGGCCGCCACTTCGTGTTCTACGGCATGGCCGACTCGAAGATCGGCGTCGCCCTGCTCGAGCGCACCGACTGAGACCCGCGTCGCGTCCGGCGCCGTGACGGCCTGGGCGCGGCGCGGTCACAACTCCTGCGGACTCGCCGTCACGGCCGGCCCCCGGGTGGGCCGCGGGGCGGTTCTGCAGGAGTTGTGCCTCCCCACCACCCCCATCGAAAGGATCCCCCCATGAACGCACGATGGAGTGCGCGCGGTCTCGCCCTCGCGGGCGCGGTCGCCCTCGCGGTGCCGCTCGGCACCGCACCGGCGTCGGCGCTGGCCCCGGCCCCGGCCACCGTCGCAGCAAGCGCTGCCCCGGCCGCCCCGCTGACCAATCTCGACCACCTCGACTTCCTGCTCGACTCGCCGACTCCGCCCGCGGACGTCGCCGGCCACACCACCTACCGCCTGGCCGAGGAACCGACGCTCCTCGCGCCGTGGACCTACGCCGACGCCCGCGCCGGTGGAACGTTCGAGCGGATCGGCGGCGGCCCCCTCGACCCCGCGACGGGCGACTGGGGTCAGGGCGCGTACAACGCCGACGACACCACCCGCGCCGCGGTGGTCTACCTCCGGCACTGGCAGCAGACGGGCGACGCCGACAGTCGCGCCAAGGCGTACGACCTGCTCCGCACCGTCGCGTACCACCAGACGGTCGACGGCCCCGACGCCGGGAACGTCGTGCTGTGGATGCAGCCCGACGGCGAGCTGAACCCCTCCGCGGAACCGGTCGAGCTGCCCGACCCGTCCGACTCCGGTCCGAGCTACTGGCTCGCCCGCACGGTGTGGGCGCTCGGCGAGGGGTACGCGGCCTTCGCTGACGACGACCCCGACTTCGCCGCATTCCTCCAGGAGCGACTGGCCCTGTCGCGCGGCGCGATCGAGCGCGACGTCCTCTCGAAGTACGGCCAGTACGTCGAGGCCGACGGCAAGAGGGTGCCCGCGTGGCTCATCGTCGACGGGGCGGATGCCACGGCCGAAGCGGTCCTCGGACTCACCGCGGCCGTGCGTGCCGGCGACGACTCCTCGACCACCGCGGCGCGTCAGCTCGCCGAGGGTGTGGCGGCCATGGCATCCGGATCCTCCCGCGAGTGGCCGTACGGCGCCGTGCTCCCGTGGGCGCAGTCACCGGCGATGTGGCACGCGTGGGGATCGCAGATGCCGGCGGCGCTCGCCGTGGCCGCCGACGTGCTCGACCAGCCCGCGCTCGCCGAGCCGGCGATCGCCGACGCCACCGGCTTCACCACGACGCTGCTCACCGCGGGCGGGCCGGACAACGGCTGGTATCCCAGCCCGACCGACCGCGTGCAGATCGCGTACGGCGCGGACTCCCGCGTGCAGTCGCTCGTGGCACTCGCCGACACGACCGGGTCGCGCGCGTTCGCCGACCTCGCCGGCATCCAGGCCGCCTGGTTCTTCGGCGCGAACCACGCCGGCGCGCCGATGTACGACCCGGCGACAGGCGTGACCTTCGACGGGCTGCAGACCGACGGCACGGTGAACCGCAACAGCGGGGCGGAGTCGACCATTCACGGACTCCTGACCGCCCTCGCCCTTGACGCGCACCCGGCGATCGCCGCGCGGGCGACGGCGCTCACCTCCGTCACCGACCGCGTCGGCCTGACGTTCGTTCAGGCGGAGGATGCCACCTCCACCGACGGCACCGTGTCGACACCGACGTCGTGGACGGGCGAGTCGAGCTGGTCGGGCGACGCCCTCACTCTGCAGCCCGGACAGAGCGCGACGTGGGACATCGGTTCCGCCGACACGAAGCGCTGGGTCGAGCCGGTCGTGTTCTCGCAGCCGGGCGAACGGTCGCTCTCGCGCTGGCGCGGGAATGGCGTGCTGAACGTGACCGGACCCGCTCAGGGCATCTCGCCGACGCCCGGCGTGCTGCTGCCGCACGCGCTCACCGTCGCCGTGCCCGAGCGTCGAACCGAGGTGGACGTCTCGGCGTTGCGCGGAGACCTCGTGCTGGACGGGCTCATCGTGCGGCCGTTCGTGTCGCGCCTCGTGCTCGAAGGCGCCGGGAGCCGCAGCGAGCTCGTGCAGTCGAGTGCGCGAGGCGCGCAGCGCACGACCGTGTCGGGCGGTGGAACGGTCCGCGTCTACGACGCGCGCGGCGCGCTGCTTCGCACGAGCGCGTTCGAGGGAGAGACGACGGTGCTCCTCCCCGCGGGCGGCTTCGCGGTCGCGGAGCGCTGAGTCCCCGGCATTTGCCGGACGCGGCGCCGACCGTGCGAGGGTCGGCGCCGCGGTGGCATCCGGGGTTCTGGTGCACTTCTGTGGCCCCGGGGCCACGTCCGGCGCCCCGGGGCCACGAACGTCGGACAGCACCTCCCACCCGCGCCGCGGACCGGCTCGACCATCGAGGCCTGCTTCTGACTCAGCAGGGCGCGTACCGCAGCGCTTGAGGGCCTACGCGCGCTCCTCACGCGGCGGCTTCGGTCTCCCACCCGCCGAGTGTCCAGGACACACCGCACCACACCCGCTCGACCCGGCGTGTCTTGGACACTCGATTCCGACCCCACCCCCGTGTCCGATTTCCGCCGGAGTATGTCGGTGGTCGGTGGCAGGGTGGATGCCATGACGATCTCCGCGCCCGGTGCCCCGGGCTTCGACGAGCGCTATCGCGTGATCCAGTCGCGCGACCGGCGCTTCGACGGGCAGTTCGTCACCGCCGTGCGCTCGACCGGCATCTACTGCCGACCCAGCTGCCCCGCGCGCACGCCGAAAGAGGCGAATGTGACGTTCTACGCCACCTCGGCGGCGGCGCATGAGGCGGGCTACCGCGCGTGCAAGCGGTGCCTGCCCGAAGCGGCGCCCGGCTCGCCCGCGTGGGACCTCCGCGGCGACGTCGCCGCTCGGGCGATGCGCCTGATCGCCGACGGTGTGGTCGACCGCGAGGGGGTGCCCGGCCTCGCGCGACGCCTCGGCTATTCTTCGCGGCACCTGGGCCGCCTGCTCACCGCCGAACTCGGCGCCGGCCCGCTCGCCCTCGCGCGGGCACAGCGCGCCCACACCGCGCGTGCCCTGCTCGTGGGCACCGACCTCTCCGTGACCGACGCGGCCTTCTCCGCCGGGTTCTCCAGCGTGCGACAGTTCACCGAGACGATCGGAGAGGTCTTCGGGATGTCGCCGACAGCCCTCCGGGCCCGCCGCTCGCGGGCCGTCGGGGCGGTCCCCGTCGGAGAGATCGACCTTTCTCTCCCCGTGCGCGGACCCGTCGACACCGCGGGCCTCTTCGGGTGGCTGAGAGCGCACGCGGTTCCGGGCGTCGAGACCGGCGACGACGTCTCTTTCACACGCGTGATCCGGATGCCGGGTGGCCCCGCGTGGTTCGAGGTCCGGCGAGACGCCGACTCCCGGCTGCGACTTCGAGCGCGTCTCACGGCGCTCGCCGACCTCGGCACCCTGATCGCGCGCGTCCGGCGTCTGTTCGACCTCGACGCCGACCCGCACGCGATCGATGACGCGCTCGCGGGGCACCCCGAGCTCGCCGCCGCCATCGCCGCGATCCCGGGCGTGCGCGTCCCGGGGGCGATGGACGCTGCCGAAATGCTGCTGCGCGCGATGATCGGGCAGCAGATCAGCGTCGCCTCCGCCCGCACCATGCAGGGACGTTTGTCCGCCGAGCTCGGCGATCGCACCGAGATCGGCGGGGTCGAGATGACCCTGTTCCCCGACCCGGCGGTCATCGCCGAGCGCGGGTACGACGTCCTGCGCGGCCCGCAGGCGCGCCGGCGCGCCATCGTCGAGGCCGCCGCCGCGCTCGCCGACGGCTCCCTCGTCCTCGGCCCGGGCGACGACGGCCCCGAGCAGCGGGCGCGACTGCTCGCGATGCGGGGGATCGGCCCGTGGACCGCCGACTACGTGCGCATGCGCGTGCTCGGCGATCCCGACGTGCTGCTGCCCGGTGACGTCGCCGCGCGCGCCGGCGCCGCGGCTCTCGGGCTCCCATCCGATCCCGCCGGGTTCACGGCGTGGTCCGCGCGCTTCGCCCCGTGGCGCAGCTACGCGATGGCCCACTACTGGTACGCCGCGCCCGTCACCCAGGCGTGGCGGGCACCCGCCGCCGCCTCGTTCGATCCCGCAGAAAGCGAGCCCGCCCCGTGAACACCGCGACCGCGACCCTCCAGTTCGTCGACACCCCCGACGGTCCCTTCGCGATCCTCGCCGACGGCGCCGACCGCGTGCTCGTCGCGGGCTGGACGGACGATGTGGGTGCCGTCCTCGCCCGCCTCCGCCCCGCCCACCGTCCCGTCGATGTCGTGCCGGGGGAGACCCGGGCCGCCGCGGCCGTCGCCGCGTACTACGGCGGTGATCTCGCCGCCAT
Organism: Microbacterium enclense; assembly: GCF_004022425.1. GTDB lineage: Bacteria > Actinomycetota > Actinomycetes > Actinomycetales > Microbacteriaceae > Microbacterium > Microbacterium enclense_A. The sequence continues at coordinate 22,877 of NZ_RBZY01000043.1, forward strand.
CGACGACGTCGAGGTCGCGCAGTTCGGAACTCCGCTCCAGCAGCGGGGGTGGTCGGCGTTGCGGGATATCCGGCCCGGACGCCCCCTGACCTACACCGGGTTCGCGACGGCCCTGGGGTCTCCGACGGCCGTACGGGCGGCGGCATCCATCTGCGCCCGCAATGCGCCCGCGCTGTTCGTGCCCTGCCACCGCGTGCTGCGCGGCGACGGCACGATGGGCGGCTTCGCGTGGGGCGTCGAGGTCAAGCGCCGTCTGCTGGAGCGCGAAGCCGCGGTCTGACCCGCGAGCTCAGGCACGTTCCACAGGAAGCCAGAGTTCACACGTCGCCGCCCGGAAGTCGGGCGAGCGTTCGAGCACGGAGACGATCGACGGCCCCGGGCGCAGGTTCCACGGATTCGAGGGGAACCAGTCGGTCGCGGTCGCGGCCCACATGGTCTGCAGCGTCGACGGGTACGCACCCTCGGCCCGGAACACGGCCCACGTGCCGCCTTCGACCTCGATGACGTCGAGATCGTCGGGGACTTCCGTGTCCGCGCTCACAGCGACGCCGTGCAGGTAGGTGAGGGGGCTGCCTTCGACGTAGTCCGGATCGACGTCGGCGCTCACCTGCAGCAGACCGGGCGGCTCGGTGGTGCTCATGCGCTTCAACCGGTCGTGCTCGCTCACGGGCAAAGCGGCGATGTGCGCCTGGATGTGCGGGTTGACGCCCTCGTGCTGGAGCGGCACGCGGGCGGCGTGTCCGATCAGTCGGAACGCGGGGCGGTCGACGATACGAGTGTCCATGGGGGTGTTCCCTTCTACGGTCAGGTGGAACCTGATCTGCGGTTGTGTGCGAAGGGGGCCGCCGTCGCGCCGCACGTCGGCCGGTCTCACCCCGTGGACGGCACGGAAAGCTCGACCGAAGGCCTCGGTCGACCCGTACCCGTACCGGACGGCGATGCTCAACAGGTCGTCCGCCTCCGTCAGGTCTGCGGCCGCGATCGTCATCCGGCGCCGCCGCACGTACTCCGACAGAGGCATGCCCGTGAGCGTCGAGAACATCCGGCGAAGGTGATACTCGGTCGTCCCGGCACCCGCCGCGAACGCGCCGATGTCGAGGTCTCCGGACAGATGCGCGTCGATCTGCTCGACGAGCCGATTGAGTTCAGCGATCACGGTGGCTCCCTTCGCATCCCACTCTCGCCGCTGGGACGCGCGAGTGCCCGACCGTTCCGGTCCGATCCGATCGGATCGCCCCTCGGCGGACGTCCGGCGGCATCACGGTACGCGTAGGGGACCGTCCTGCGCGCCATCCCCGAATCGCTTCTTGCCCCCAGCCAACTCTCAGGCATATCCTGAAAAGCTGCCGCGCCCCCCGTCGGCCGCGTACCGACCGAGGAGGACACCATGGAACAGATCGACGCGACCGTCGTGCGTGCCGCTTTCTCCGTCGCTGCTCACTTCGCGCCTCGCCCGTAGCGTTTCGACCGCTTCCGCGTCGCTCGTCCCGGTGGATCTCCACCGGAGCCCCCGGCATCCCCTCTCCCGCGCCACACTCCGGCGCGTCGCTTCGACCCCACGAGGATCATGACCACCGCAGAAAACCGCCCTCAGCTGTCGACGCTCCGTTCCCTCGCTCGGCTCCTGCCCATCGCTCGCCCGGTGCTCCCGCGGCTCGCTCTCGGCGCCGTCAGCGCGCTCGGCGCGAGCGTGCTCGCGCTGGCGATCCCGCTCGTGCTCGAGCAACTCGTCGCGGGCCCGATCGGCTCGGGCGATCCCGGCCAGTTGGCCTGGGGTGCCGTGCTCGTGCTGGCGCTGGGCCTTGCCGAAGCCGGCATGGTGTGGCTGCGCCGGTGGTTCGTCCTGGCTCCCGCGACCAAGGTCGAGTACGACCTGCGTCAGTCGTTCTACTCGCGGCTGCAGCGTCTGCCCGTCGCGTTCCACGACCGCTGGCAGTCGGGACAGTTGCTCTCGCGCATGATGCAGGACATCAGCATGCTGCGGCGCTGGCTGGCGTTCGGCCTGATCCTGCTGATCGTCAACGTCCTGACGATCGCGATCGGCGCTGTCCTGCTGTTCCGCTGGCACTGGCTGCTGGGGACACTGTTCCTCGTCGCCTCGGCACCGCTCTGGTACGCCGGCTACCGCTTCGAGAAGCGGTACGGCGCGCTCGCGCGGCAGAGCCAGGATCAGGCGGGCGACCTGGCGACCTCGGTCGAGGAGAGTGTCCACGGCATCCGTGTGCTCAAGGCCTTCGGCCGCGGAAAGCACGCGCTGCAGAAGTTCACGCGTCAGGCGGAGTCGCTGCGCGAGACCGAGCTCGGCAAGGCGCGGGCGATCGGCTGGATCTGGTTCTGGCTCGTCCTGCTGCCCGACATCGCGTTCGCGGTGTGCCTCGGCGCGGGCATCGTGCTCACGCAGCTCGGTGAGCTGCAGGTGGCCGAGCTCGTGGCGTTCTTCGCGATGGCCACGGTGCTGCGCTGGCCGATGGAGTCGATCGGGTTCCTGTTCTCGTTCCTCCTCGACGCGCGTACGGCGACGGACCGCATCTTCGAGGTGTTCGACGAGCAGAACACGATCGTCGACCCCGCCGAGCCCCGCACCGTGACCGCGCCGCGGGGAGAACTCGTGCTCGAGGGCGTGCACTTCCGGTACCAGGATGCCGCCGACACCGAGCCCGACCTCCTCGACGGGGTCGATCTGAGCCTGCGTCCCGGAGAGACGATGGCGCTCGTCGGCCTCACCGGGTCGGGCAAGACCACCCTGACGACCCTCCCGGGCCGGCTGTACGACGTCACCGGTGGTCGCGTGCTGCTCGACGGCGTCGACGTGCGCGACCTGCGGCTGTCGGAACTGCGGCGGCACGTCGGCATGGCGTTCGAAGACGCCACGCTGTTCTCCCAGACCGTGCGCGACAACGTCCTCCTCGGTCGAGAGGACCTCGAGCCCGGATCGCCCGAGGCCGAGGCGGTGCTCCGGGAAGCCCTCGAGGTCGCGCAGGCGCACTTCGTCTTCGACCTGCCCGCGGGTCTCGACACCGTGATCGGCGAGGAGGGGCTGAGTCTGTCCGGCGGCCAACGTCAACGGCTCGCGCTCGCCCGGGCCGTGGCGGCGCGGCCCGCCGTCCTCGTCCTCGATGACCCGCTGTCGGCCCTCGACGTCGACACCGAGGCTCTCGTCGAGGATGCCCTGCGCGAGGTGCTCAGTGAGACCACGGCCCTCGTCGTCGCCCACCGCCCGTCGACGGTGACGCTCGCCGATCGCGTGGCCCTCCTGCAGGACGGCCGCATCGCGGCGGTCGGCACCCACTCCGACCTGTTGCGCACGAGTGACGCGTACCGGCACGTGATCTCGAGCCTCGAAGAGGCTCAGGCCGAACGCGAGGCGCAGACCGGCGCGATCCCCGTCGTGCGCACGGACGGTGGCGCCGTGGCATCCACCGACGAATCCCTGCCCGAGAAGGAGGCGACCCGATGAGCGGCACGACCGTCACAGGGACGAGCGGCGAAGACCGCTCCGACTACACCCGCGACGAGAGCCGCGCGATCCGCCAGCGGTCGCTGCGTCTGCTCGGCTCGCTCGTCTCGCCGCTGCGGGGGCAGCTCGCGCTCGCGGCCGCGGTGCTCGTCGTCTCGACGGCGCTGCGCGTGGCGGGGCCCGCGCTGATCGCCTACGGCATCGACAACGCCCTGCCCGCGGTCATCCAGAACAACGACTGGATGCCGACCATCCTCGTCGTCGCGATCTACCTCACCGCCGGTATCGGCGGGGCGGTGCTGATCGGCTGGTACGTGGTGGTTGCGGCACGCCTGACGCAGGCGGTCATGCTGGACCTCCGCAAGCGCATCTTCCTGCACACGCAGCGGCTGAGCCTGGAGTTCCACGAGTCGTACACCTCGGGTCGGATCATCTCGCGCCAGACGAGCGACCTCGACACGATCCGCGAGCTGCTCGACGGCGGACTCAACGAGCTCGTCTCGGGCGTGCTGTACGGCCTGTTCACCCTCGCGGCCCTGTTCCTCCTCGACTGGCAGTCGGGGCTCATCCTGGCCGTCATGGGGCTCCCGCTCTTCCTCCTGATGCGCTGGTTCTACAACCGTTCGCAGGTCGTGTACCGCGAGTCCCGGGTGATCAGCGCGCAGGTGATCGTGAAGTTCGTCGAGAGCATGACCGGCATCCGCGCCGTCAAGGCCTTCCGCAAGGAGCCGCGCAACGACGAGGAGTTCGGTGACCTCGCGGGCCAGTACCGCGACGTGAACATGCGCTCGATCCGCTTGTTCGGCACCTTCGAACCCGGACTCATGGCCGTGGCGTCCGTGTCGGTCGCGCTCGTGCTCCTGTGGGGTGGTGGGCGTGTGATCGGCGGTGCCCTCGAGATCGGTGTGCTCGCGGCATCCGTGCTGTACGTGCGCAACTTCTTCGCGCCGCTGCAGGAGGTCGCGTTCTTCCTGAACTCCTACCAGTCCGCGACGGCGGCGCTGGAGAAGGTCTCGGGCGTGCTCGAGGAGGAGCCGACGGTGCCCGACCCGGTCGACCCGGTCGATCTGTGGAGCGCGCGCGGGCACGTCCGCTTCGACGAGGTGACGTTCGGGTACTCCGAGGGGAGGGTCATCCTCCCGCACTTCTCGCTCGACATCCCGGCGGGGCAGACGATCGCCCTCGTCGGCACCACCGGTGCGGGCAAGACGACCCTCGCGAAGCTCATCTCCCGCTTCTACGACCCGACGAAGGGCGCCGTCACGCTCGACGACGTCGACCTGCGCCGCCTGCACCCGAAGGATCTGCGGCGCGCGATCGTGATGGTGACGCAGGAGGCGTACTTGTTCAGCGGGACGGTTGCCGACAACATCGCGCTCGGCAAGCCCGACGCGACGATGGACGAGATCCGCGCCGCCGCCCGTGCCGTGGGGGCCGACGGATTCATCGAGAAGCTCCCGGACGGGTACGAGACCGACGTGAACAAGCGCGGGGGCCGCGTGTCGGCCGGACAGCGGCAGCTGATCTCGTTCGCGCGCGCGTTCCTCGCCGACCCCGCGGTGCTGATTCTCGACGAGGCGACGGCCTCGCTCGACATCCCCAGCGAGCGCCTCATCCAGGACGCGTTGCAGACGCTGCTCGCCGACCGCACGGCGATCATCATCGCGCACCGTCTGTCCACCGTCGCCATCGCCGATCGTGTGCTCGTCATGGAGCACGGCCGCATCATCGAGGACGACACCCCCGACACCCTGATCGCCGGAACCGGCAAGTTCGCGCAGCTCCACGCGTCCTGGCGGGAGTCGTTGGTCTGAGTTCCGGAGGAGGGATGCCACGGCCTCGGGGTCGTGGCATC
>NZ_RBZY01000044.1 GCF_004022425.1 Microbacterium enclense
CCCGCGCCACCGCCGACGAGGAGCCCCGCGACGAGGTAGATGATCGCCGGCACGCTGGCCATGATGACCTGGACCACCGCGAAGAAGCGCTGACCGCTCATCGCCTGGCGCACCTGGAGCCGCACCTGGTTCGCGTTCTCGGCGTCGTACCGCGCCGACTCGGTGGGCTGACGGTTGAACGACTTTGACAGCAGGATGCCGGACACGCTCAGCGTCTCCTGCGTGATCGCGGACAACTCGGAGAGCGACTCCTGCGTCTGCGCGGCGATCCGCGCCCGCACCTGGCCCACGCGTCGCTGCACCAGGACGAGGACGGGCATGAGGACGACCGCGATCAGCGTCAGGCGCCAGTCGATCAGGATCATCGCCACGAGCGACGCCACCACCGTCACCGCGTTTCCGAGGATGCTCGTCACCGTGTTGGTGAGGACGCCCGAGACACCGCCCACGTCGTTCTGCAAGCGGGACTGGATGACACCGGTCTTGGTGCGCGTGAAGAACCCCAGTTCCATCGACTGCAGGTGGTCGAAGAGGCGCACTCTCAGGTCACCCGTCACGCGATTGCCGACCGTGGCGGTGAACCAGGTCTGCGCAACACCCAGCCCGCCGGAGACGAGGAACAGTCCGATCATGACGGCGACGAGGATCGCGAGCAGACGGAGGTCGACCGGCGAACCGTCGACGGGGAACAGCGCGTCGTCGAAGATGCGCTGCACCAAGAGGGGCGGGATGACCGCGACCGCGGCGCCGACGACGACCAGGACGATGGTCACGGCGATGCGGGCGCGGTACGGACGGAAGAGCGACGCGACGCGGCGCCCGAGGTCGGCCACGCGCGGCGCCTCGGCGTTGCGCCGGCGCTGCGTCTCGGCGTAGACACCGCGGAACATGCTCCCGCCCATGCCGCCCATGCTCATGCGGGTCAGCCTACGTCCGCCCACGGACATCGGGCCGACCCGGGGCGCTGTCCGAGGTCCCCGGTAGACTCGGCATCCTTCTCCTTCTCGTGATTGTGGGAATACCTCGCGCGTTCGCGCCGTTACCCGCCGTAGTCCGTCGCCTTCTGTGACGCCACGACGCCCTCCCCGATTGGACCTCGCCATGGCCGCCACCACCGGAATCCCCACCGCTCCGCCGGCGACGGCATCGGGGGTGACCGCGGAACAGAGCCGCGTGATCTGGCTCCTTCTGACGGCCGCGTTCGTGGCGATCCTGAACGAGACCACGATGAACGTGGCGATCCCGTTCCTCATCCGCGACCTCGGCATCACCGCCGTCGCGGCCCAGTGGCTGACCACCGCCTTCATGCTCACCATGGCGGTCGTCATCCCCATCACGGGCTTCCTCCTGCAGCGTTTCACGACGCGGCAGGTGTTCATCGCCGCGATGACCCTGTTCTCGGCGGGGACGCTCGTGGCGTTCCTCGCCCCCGGTTTCGAGCTCCTCGTGGTCGCCCGCGTCATCCAGGCCTCCGGTACCGCGATCATGCTGCCGCTGCTGATGACCACGATCATGACCATCGTTCCGCCGCAGCAGCGCGGCCGCATGATGGGTCGCGTCAGCATCGTGATGGCTCTGGCGCCCGCGATCGGGCCGACGATGTCGGGCCTGGTGCTGCAGTCCCTGGGCTGGCACTGGATCTTCGGGATCGTCCTCCCGATCGCGTTGGTCGCGCTCTTCGTGGGCGCGCGCTGGATCCACAACCTCGGCGAGACCCGCAAGGCCCCGATCGACATCCTGTCCGTGATCCTGTCGGCCTTCGGCTTCGGCGGTCTGGTGTTCGGTCTGAGCCAGATCGGCGGCGGACACGGCGGCGGAGAAGACGCCGCGGCCGCCCAGTCGGCGTCGACCGTCACCCTCGTCGCCTCGCTCGTCGTCGGCGTCGTGGGCCTCACCCTCTTCGTCCTGCGCCAGCTGCGGCTGCAGAAGGGCGGGACGGCCCTGCTCGATCTGCGGGTGTTCCGCTCGCTCAACTTCTCTCTCTCCGTCACGCAGCTCGGGGTGATGTCGCTGGCGTTCTTCGGAACGATCACGCTGTTGCCGCTCTACCTGCAGACCGTCCTGGAGAAGACTCCCCTCGAGACCGGCCTCGCCGTGCTCCCCGGCTCGCTCGCGATGGGCCTCGCCGGTCCCGTCATCGGCCGGCTCTACGACCGCTTCGGAACTCAGGTCCTCCTCGTGCCCGGCGCGGTCATCACCAGCGGAACGCTGTGGTTCTACTCCACCGTGGGCACCGACACGTCGTTCGTGCTGCTCATCGTCGCGCAGACGGTGCTGTCGATCGGCCTCGCGCTGTCGTTCACGCCGCTGTTCACGGCATCCCTCGGCTCCGTCGCACCGCAGTTCTACTCCTACGGCTCCGCCGTCGTCGGCACCGTGCAGCAGGTGGCCGGGGCGGCCGGTATCGCCCTCCTGGTCACCGTGATGGCATCGGTGTCCGCGTCCAACGGCGGAGGACTCGAGGCGGATGCGGCGGGCGCGCGCATGGCCTTCATGATCGCGGCCATCGTGTCGCTGCCGCTCATCGTCGGAGCGTTCCTGATCCGCAAGCCCGCCGACCAGATCGAGGGCGTCCCGCTCGCGCACTGAGCGCGCGAGCTCACCCGAACGAGCAGAAACCCCCCGCGCACCGGTGTGCGGCAGGCGTGTCGTCGTCGGAGGCCTCGGGCGTCAGAAGCGTGAGGATGGGCTTCGACGGGGTCTCGGTTTCGGGGGTGCTCTCACCGGACATGCGCTCCATGCTACGCCTGCGCGCAGGGGCGGGGGCCGGGCGTGTGCGGGGCGTTTCCGGTACCCGGCGGGCACGGCATCCGCAACCCCCGTCCGTTGGCGCGACGCGGTTCTTAGCGCGGTGGCATCCCCCGCCCCCATCGAGAGGAGTCCCCATGACGGACCTCACCGGAAAGCGCATCGCGTTCCTGCTCACCGACGGTTTCGAAGACAGTGAACTGACCAGCCCTTGGGACGCGGTCACCTCCGCCGGCGCGGAGGCTGTTCTCGTCTCGCCCGCCGACGGCACCATCACGGGCGAGAAGGGCCACGAGCAGAAGGTCGACCTGCCGGTCGGTTCGGCGACGGCCGACGACTTCGACGCCCTGGTCCTTCCCGGCGGCGTGCAGAACGCCGACGACATCCGGATCGTGAAGGATGCCGTGCACTTCACGCGCGCATTCTTCGACCAGCACAAGCCGGTCGCCGTCATCTGCCACGGCGGCTGGATCCTCACCGAGGCCGACGTGCTGCAGGGCCGGACGTTGACGAGCTACCCGACGCTGCAGACCGACCTGCGCAACGCCGGCGCGACATGGGTCGACGAGGAGGTCCACGTGGACCAGGGCCTCGTCTCGAGCCGCACCCCCGACGATCTGCCGGCGTTCGCCGCCAAGCTCGTCGAGGAAGTCGCCGAGGGAAAGCACTCCGGCCAGACGGCCTGACCGCCTGACCAGCGGGGCCCCGGGCTGCGGCTCGGGGCCCGCGTCGTGTCGAGGCTACGCGTGCGGCGGTTGGCAGGCCGGGCAGTACTGTCCGCTGCCCTTCGTGCCGGGAATGTCCTCGATCACGCCGTCGCCGTCGGGACACGGCTCACCAGTGCGCCCGTGGACGCGCATGGCGGCGACCTTCGCGGCCTTCTGCTCGGCGATCGGCACGCCGCCCCGGGCGGCGACGGCCTCGTCGAGAACTTCGCGGAGCGCCGCGTGCAGCTGGGTGACCTCGTCCTCGGTGAGCGACGCCGCGTGCGCGAGCGGCGACAGCCGCGCGACGTACAGGATCTCGTCCGAGTAGGCGTTCCCGATCCCGGCGAGCGACTCCTGCTCCTGGAGGAGCGCCTTGAGCTGCTTCCGGCGTGTGCCCAGCGCCCGAGCGAGAGTCTCGCGCGAGAACCCGGGGTCGGCCGCATCGGGTCCGAGCTTCGCGACGGCAGGAACGTCGAACGGGTCGTCGACGACGTGCAGCTGCACCGAAAGCCAATCGCCCGCGTCCGTGATGCCGAGCACCCCGTCGTCGAACGTGACCGTGGCGATCATCGCCGCCCCCTCGGGCGGGAGGGATGCCGCATCGCCGTCGCTCCAGGTGGCCCAGCCGGCGCGACCGAAACCCAGCGCGAGATGGATGCCGTCGAGGTCGAGGTCGATGTGCTTGCCATGGCGCGTGACGCCCGTGAGCGTGCGATCGACGAGCTGGTCGAGCGGGCGTCCCCGTGTCTTCAGGGCTCGGAACTCGGCCAGCTCCACGGTATGTACCGCGTGCCCGGTGAGGCGCTCACGCAGGAACAGCGTGAGCGCCTCGACTTCGGGGGCCTCGGGCACGTGCGCTCTCGTCAGTCCTGGGGTTCGGGCGCCGTCGGGGCGGCGCCGGCAGCGGAAGAGGACGATGCCGGTGACGCCGCCGGGGCCGCATCGGCGGGCCGGCGCGACGCGTCCGCGAACGCATCGGCAACGGCACGGCCCTGGATGATCGCGGTGAGGTCGATGCCGGTCGCCGCGCGTACCGCCTCGAACGAGGAGCGCAGTCCCGTGGCGGATTCGGCTGCGAGGTGGCCGCTGGCCCCTTCGCCGCCGAGCACGGTGACGTTGCCGACGCGGTCGTAGCCCTTCGCGAACTCCGCCATCATCGGCACGAGCGCCTCGAGTGCGCGCTGCGCGAGCAGGGCCTCCTGGTTGTGCGAGAGCGCCTCGGCCTCGGCGCGGATCGCCTCGGCGCGCGCCTCACCCGCCAGGCGCACGGCCTGCGCGTCGGCTTCCGCCCGCACGCGGACGGCGGCGGCTTCCTGCTCGGCGATCTGGGCGCGGGCCTCGGCGGCCTTGATCTGGGAGTAGGCCTCGGCATCGGCATCCTTCTGCCGCTGGTACAAATCGGCGTCGGCGACGCGGGCAACCTCCGACTCCAGGCGCGCCTGCGTGTTCTGCGCCTCCTGCTGCAGCACGGCCTGGCGACGCTCGGCCCGCGTGAGCGCCTCGGCCTGCTCGGCCTCGGCGTTGGCGCGGCCGACCTCGGCCTTGGCCGCGGCGCTGTTCTTGTCGAGCGCGGTCTGCTCGATGAGGTTGGCCTCGTCGGTGGCGATCTGCCGCGCCCGGATCTCACGCACGGCGTTGATGCGCGCGACCTCGGCTTCGCGCTTGACGCGCTCCACTTCGGTGGCACCGAGGGCGGCGATGTACCCGTTGCCGTCGGTGATCCCCTGGATCTGGAACGAGTCGAGGATCAGGCCCTGGGACGACAGGTCGGCCTTGATGCCCTCGGCGATCTGATCGGCGAGACGCTGACGGTCGCGCATGAGCTCTTCGACGGTCAGCGTCGCGACCACACCGCGGAGCGCACCCTCCAGCTGCTCGGTCGTGAACTGCTCGATGGCCTTGTCCTGCGAGGCGAAACGTTCGGCCGCGCGGCGCACCGACTCGGGGTCCGACCCGATCTTCACGAGAGCGACGCCGTTGACGTTCACGGTGACGCCGTTGGACGACTGCGCCGTCGGCTCCATCTTGATCTGTCGGGCCCGCAGCGAGATCATCTCACCGCGCTGCGTGAGGGGGTTCACGATCGCGCCGCCGCCGGTGATGACGGTGATGCGCGAGGAATTGCCGTCGGCCGCCTTCTGGCGCTTACCGACGATGACCAGGGCTTCGTCGGCCTTGGCCACGCGGTACCACCCGCGGATCAGCCCGGCGACGATGAGGATGACGACGATAGCGACGACGAGGGCGATGACCACGACGAGACCGATCGCCCCCAGTGCGGCGAATTCCATGATTCTCCTTCGATGGGCGCCGCCCGAGGCGACGCGGGGGAACTCTCCCAACCTATCCCGGGGCTCTCCCCGCATGTCCACCCCCCGGACGCGCTGTGGACGTCGCCGGGTGGTGGACGGGGCGCGTACCGTGGAGGGTGAGGCGGCCCGAACCGCCGAAGAAGGGTCCCCCATGAAGATCGTCTCGTCCTCGGACTGGCGGGATGCCATCGCCTTCGACGTTCCCGTCGTCGTCGCCGATGTCGTCCCCGGCGAGCCCACCCGCTGCGTCGGGTGCGGAGCCGACGGAGAGCTGTTCGACCGCACCGAGCTGTGGGCGGTCAAGCACCGACACCCCAAGCACCACGGCGGGTTCGTGCGGTTCTACTGCGACGCGCACAAGCCGGCACCGGCCCCCGCGCCGGCGGCGCCGGTCGTCGCGAAGAAGACGCGCGCGTCCGCTCCGCGCGCCGAGCGACGCCCCACGTCGCCCAAGCCGACGCCCGTCACCGACCGCCCCACGCGGGCGATGTGCCCCGACTGCTTCGTCGAGGTCTCGGCCGGTGGCGACTGCGGCATGTGCGGTGCGCAGGTCGTCTGACACCCGCGACACGAACGCCGCCCCGGTCGCGAGACCGGGGCGGCGTTCGTCGTCTCAGCGCGCGGAGACCGTCCAACCGACCTCGTGGCTCTCCCCCGGAGCGAGCGCGATGACGCCTGTCGCGAAGTCGTACGCGTCGTCGTTGAAGGCGTCGGGCGCGCAGGTCATCGGTTCGACGGCGAGTCCCGCGCGGTGCGCCGGCGACTGCGGCGCCTCCGGCCGATCGGCGGTGTGGATCTGCACCCAGGCGCAGCCCGAGTCCCAGGTCATCGCGACACCCGTGCCGGACGGGTCGGTGAGGGTGACGGTCGCGTGACCGCCGGCATCCCGAACGAGATCCGTGAAGGCGTGGTCGATCTCGACCGCACCGAGCACGCGCGGCGCGCGGAAGTCGAACCGATCAGCGTCCACCGAGACGGATGCCACGCCCACCGGGGCGAGTCGGTCGGGGGTGACCTCGAGCACGGTGTCGGCGGGCAGCTCGAGGGTCCAGGCGTCGAGCGCGGCGGGACCGGCGACGAGGTAGGGGTGCGGTCCGGTTCCCCACGGTGCCGCACTCTCCGACCGGTTCGTGGCCCGTACGGTCTGGGTCAGACCGTCGGGGCCGAGACGATACGTCGTCGACACCTCGACCCACCACGGGTAGCCCGTCTGCGCCGGGATGGTCGCGGCGAGCGTCACGGCGGTCTCGTCCGCCTCGATCACGGCCCAGTCCGCCCAAGCCAGCAGGCCGTGCAGAGCGTGACCACGATCGGGCTCGGTGAGCGCGAGTTGCCGTTCGGCTCCCCCGAAGCGGTGCACGCCGTCGACGACGCGGTTGGGCCAGGGAGCGAGAGTCGCCCCACGGAAGTGCGGGCGCACCTCGTCGGCAGCGAACGGCACGACGAGGTCGCGCCCCTCGTGGGTCAGGGAGCGGAGGGAGGCGCCGACGCTCGCGATCGCGGCTTCGTAGCCGTGGGCGTGCAGGACGACGGGGGCTCCGGACACGGCGGTGGTCACGGACGCAGCGGCTTCGGTCATCCGGCCATTATCCCGATCCTCGGGCCCGGAAACGACGAACGCCCCGACCGGCATGGTCGGGGCGTTCGGAGGATGGCTTACTTGAAGGCGTCCTTGACGTTCTCGCCGGCCTGCTTGAGGTCGGCCTTGGACTGGTCGCCCTTGCCCTCGGCCTCGAGGCGCTCGTCGTCGGTTGCCTTGCCCCAGCCTTCTTTCGCCTTGCCGGCGATGTCCTCTGCGGTGTTCTTGATCTTGTCGTCGAGTCCCATGTCGACTCCTTCCGCTCGGTGAGCCGGGTATTTCCCGATGCCCCCACGGTAGGCGCGGTCCCTCGGGCGGCCGGGGGGCTTGACCTTCCGGCACGCGTGAGGAAGCGGTCAGACCCGCGGTAGGTCCGCGTGGGCGACCACCACGTCCGGGCCGTCGCGCAATTCCATCCGCACGGTGTCACCGCGCAGCACCGCGGCATTCATTCGGCATACGATCGGAACCTCGGAGCCCAGCACTTCTCCCGCGGTGAACTCTTCCCCGTCGGCCGCCACGAACACCAGCTCGTAGGTTCTGCCCACGTCCAACCCGCGGGCTTCGAGGTAGGCCTCGGTGCCCCAGGTGTGCGCCACCAGCTGCGCGTCGACGTCGACACCGGCCGTGTCGTCGCTGACCTGGATCTGTTCGAGTGCGCCGAGAGTCCCCGGCGGGCCCGCCGGGGTCGCGGGAGTGAACGCGCCCTCGGTGTTCACGCCGACGACGATCCCGATGACGAGGCAGGCAGCGGCCACGAGCGGGGTGACCCACGCCCGTCTGCGGCGAGTGCCGGTACCCGCATCGATGGACGGCGCCGCGACGGCGGCATCCTCCTTCTCGATGGATGCCAGGATCCGGTCTTCCAGATCCGACGTGTCCCTCGGTGCCACCCAGGTCACATCGCCGTGGCGCAGGCGCTGCGCGACCCCCTGCAGGCTCGCGAACTCCTCCGCACGGCGAGGATCGCTGCGACGGAGTTCGTCGAACTCGGCGGTCTCGGCCGCACTGAGCTCGCCGGCGAGCGCTGCGGCGACGAGTTCGGCCCACCGGTCATCGGGAGTGCGCATCGGAGTCCTCCAGTTCTTCGAGGTGCGTACGGAGCGCGCGCAGCGCGTGGAAAGTGCGGGTGCGCCACGTGGACACCGGGACGCCCGTGGCATCCGAGAGTTCCTGGTACGAGCGCCCGTGAAGGTGAACGGCGACCACGGCCGTGCGGTGCGCCTCGCTCAGTACAGACAGCGCCTCCAGCATGCGCAGCCGTTCCAGGGGGTCGATCGCTTCGGCGGCACGATGCTCGAGCTCGGCGTCGTCGCCGAGCAGCGGCAGACGCGCCCGAGCGCGCAGCACGTCGACGATGACGTTGCGGGCGATCGAGAAGAGCCAGGTCCTCGTCGAGGCCTGACCGGGGTCGAACCGGTCGCGCGCTCGCCAGGCCCGCAGGAACGTCTCCTGCACGCAGTCCTCGGCGAGCGGCCGGTCGCGCAGCGCATTCACCGCGTACCCGAGCAGGGAGCCGCCGTGCTCCTGGAAGGCACTGCGGACATCGAATCGAGCCGGATGCCGTCGTGCCATCGGCATGCGGGCTCCCTCGTCTTCCACGGGTGTCCAGCTCATCGCCCGTCCTCTCCGAGGCTACCGGCAGCCAAGCGCCGCTCCTCGGCAAGGGATACGTCCGCGAGGCGGAAAACGTTCACCCCCACGTTGCGCGACGGATGAACGCGCGGCCGGTCGCCGACGTACACCCCGCAACCGGACCACGAGGGTCCCGATCGAAAGGCACGATGATGACGAAGAAGACGTACGCCCGCCCCCTCACGATCGGTGCCCTCGCGGGCGTGGCGCTCCTCGCGTTCGCCGCACCGGCTCACGCCGAGACCGAGGTCGCCGAGCCGGCGGAGTTCACGAGTGCGTTCACGGTGATGGCCACACCCGACCAGGTCATCAACAACGACGGTGTCGCGACCCCCGGTGAGGCCGGCGCGACGGGGACGTTCACGTTCCGGATCAATTCCGAGCTCGACATCATCTGCTACGACATCCGGCTCGAGGGCGTGACGGGCGACTACCAGAGCCCCGCCAAGACCGCGACGCACATCCACGAGGCCGCGGTCGGTCAGGCCGGACCGCCGCGCATCGCGTTCCCCAACCCGACCCCCGTCGGCGATGGACCGCGGACCTCCTCCGGTTGCCTGCAGGGTCCCTTCACCACCGGTGTACAGGCGAACGGTGCCGACACCGGCGACGGGTTCTCCCTCGCGGAGATCGAGGCCAACCCGAGCGGGTTCACGGGCGACTCGCACACCGTCGGCTCGCCGGCCGGTGTGGTTCGCGGGCAGCTCACCGCGATCCCCGTGGGCGGCGTCGACACCGGTGCCGGCGGATCCGCCGAGGCCGGCACGGCTCCGCTCGTCTTCTCGGCGGCTCTCGGCGGTGCGGGTCTTCTCGCCGCCGGGGCCGTCGTCCTGCACCGTCGTCGCGCGGTCTCGACGCGGTGACCTCGACGTCGCGTGGCGCGCAGCGCGTCGTCTCGAGCAGACGACCGCTGCGCGGCGCGCGCGTCCTCGCGCTCGCGACGGTGTGGATCTGCACCGACTGCGCGGTCGCCGCACCGACCGACACCGCACCGACCGTCGTCGCGCCCACCGACGCCGCACCGACCGACGCCGCACCGAGGCCCACCCCCGGTTCCGCCGCGGCGAGCGCGGGACCTGCGTCCGTCACAGCCGCCGACCCGACCCGCGTCCGCATCCCCGCGCTCGGTCTCGATGAGCCGCTCATCGAGCTCGGGCTCGCCGCAGACGGGGCGATGGAAGTGCCCGTCGACTACGACGACGTCGGCTGGTTCACCGGCGGCGGACGCCCGGGCGGGACGGGCCCGACGGTGATCGCGGCGCACGTGGACTCCCCCACCGGCCCCGCGGTCTTCCAGCGACTGGACGAAGTGTCCGTGGGCGACGTCATCGAGGTGCACGACGCCGAGGGCCGCGTGCACGGGTACCGCGTCACGGAGACCGCGGACTACCCCAAGGTCGCGTTCCCCACGGCCCGCGTGTTCGGCGCGACCGCGCGCGACGAGCTCCGTGTCATCACGTGCGGTGGCATCTTCGACCGGGATGCCGGGTCCTATCTCGACAACCACGTGGTGTTCGCCGAACGCATGTAGGACGGTGTGCTCCGATCTCGTCCCACGAACGGTTAGGTTCGACGCGGGGGATCACATGGGGCAGACGCAGGATGGCACGGACGAGCTGAGTCGGTTCGCCGATCTGATGGACGAGGCACCGGCGGCATCCGGTTCGGGGAGAGCCGGTCGCATCGCGCTCGTGGTGGTGCTGGTGACGATCCTCGCGGTCTTCGGCGGTGCCGGAGGGTACGTGTGGTGGGCGTCCAGCGCCCCGCTCCCGGCACCGACGCTGGCGACACAACCCCCGGGCGTGACCGCGGGTGAGGCCGCGACCGTGCGGCTGCCGTCGTCGGGGGCATTGCGAGTGAGCGTCTCGGGCGGCGAACAGTACCTCGGCGAGGACACCGACGGCGCGTGGGCAGTATCCGGCGGCGACGAGGCACGTCCGATCGCCAGTATCGCCAAACTCATCACCGCTCTCGTCGTGCTGGACCGGCATCCGCTGAACGGCCTGAACGACCCCGGGCCCACGATCGCGTTCACTGAGGCGGACACCGACCTGTACGACCAGTTCTACGTCCGCGGCGCGACGATCGCCACGATGCCCGACGACACGCGGCTGTCCCTCCACGACGCCCTCGCGACGATGCTGCTCCCCTCGGCCAGCAACTACGCCGTCGCGATCGCGCGTTGGGGGTTCGGGTCCGAGGGAGCCTACGTCGACGCGGCGCGGGCCTGGCTGGACGCGAACGGCTTGGCATCCACCCGGATCGTGGATGCCACGGGCATCGACGATCGCAACACGTCGACGCCGCGCGATCTCGTCGCGATCGGCAAGATCGCCGAGGCGAATCCCGCTCTGGCGGCGATCGTGGCGATGCGCTCGATCTCGCTTCCCGACGGCCCGGGCTACATCACGAACACCAACGACCTGCTCGGCACCGAGGGGGTCAGGGGGCTCAAGACCGGCAACCTCGGAGAGGGCACGTTCAACTTGCTGTTCAGTTCGCTGCTCGACGTCGGCATCGGGCCTCCGCTCCACGTCACCGGCGTCCGCCTGGGCGGGGCGACGCACGACATCACCGATCAGGACGTCGCGGCGTTGCTCGGCAGTATTCGCGCGGGCTTCCACGATGTGACGGTGGGTTCCGCCGGCGACGGAGTCGGCACGATCACGACCGCCTGGGGAGCCCAGGCGCAGGTCGCGCTCTCGCGGACCGTGGTCATCCGGACGTGGTCGGACACGCCGATCACCCCGTCCGTCGTGATCGAGACCCCGGAGGCCTGGGCCGATGGCGAAACGGTCGGCACGGTCACCTGGACCGGTGGGCCCACCACCGCGTCGTCGGAGCTGCAGATCCTGGGCGACCTCGAACCCCCGACTCTGTGGTGGCGGCTGACCCACCCGGGGCAGCTCGGCGGCTGATCAGCGCGCGAGGTTGTCTCGCGCCCAGAGGGCCGCGCTGGTACGGTCCGCGACGCCGAGCTGGCGGAAGATGCTCCCCAGGTGCGCCTTCACGGTGCGCTCCGAGATGCCGAGGGCCGAGGCGACCTGCTTGTTCGCCAGCCCCGTCGCCACCAGGCCGAGCACTTCCTCTTCTCGCGGGCTCAAGCCGGTTCCGGTTGTCACGGGCTCGGGCAGCAGGACTCCCGCGACGCGGGGATCCAAGGGCGCGTGACCCGCGTGCACGGCGCGGACCGCAGCGCGGAGATCGCCGGGCTCGGCATCCTTCAACTGGTAGCCGGTGGCTCGGGCGTCGAGCGCACGGCGCACGCGGTCGCTGTCGCCGAACGAGGTCAGAACGAGCACGCGCACACTCGGTGCCGTCGACCGGACCGTCCGCGTCGCCTCGATGCCGTCCAGAACGGGCATCGAAAGGTCCATCACGATGACGTCGATCTCACGCGCCGTGACGGCCTCGACGGCGGCGGCTCCGTCGGCCACCATGGCGACGATCTGGATGTCGCCGTCGGCGGTGAGAACGGATGCCAACCCCTCACGGACCATCGCGTGGTCGTCGGCGATGAGGACGCGGATCACGGGCGCTCCCGGGGTGTCGAACGGTCGAGGAGGCGCAGGCGCCAGCGGGTGCCGCGCCCGGCGGCGGTGGCGAGGGAGAGTTCGGCTCCCGCCTCGGCGGCGAGGTCGTGCATGACCTGTGTGCCGAGGTGACCATCGTCACGCGGGAGATCGAGCACGGCGGGGTCGAAGCCGGGGCCGTCATCGGCGACCTCGAGCGTGGTCGCTCTCCCGGTGCACGTCACGACGATCCGAACGCGGCACGGTGCGGCGTGGGTGACCGCGTTGCGCAGCGCTTCCTGCCCGACGCGGTAAAGGAGGCGCTGGTCACCGTCGGGGAGGTCATCTGTGCGCGAGTCGAGGTCGAGGGTGACCTCGGTGCCGCGCGACGCGGCGGTGGCCGCGAGGTCGCGCAGGCTCACGGTGAGTCCCGTCGATCCCAGACTCTCCGGGTAGATGTCGACGAGCAGCGACCGCAGCACCCGGACGTTACCGCGCACGGAGCCGGCGACCTCGCGGGCGCGGGTGGCGGCATCCGTCAGTCCGTCGCGGTCGGCGGCGACGGCGGCGCTCTCGGCGACGAAGCTCGTGGCCACGAGGTCTTGCACGGGGCCGTCGTGCAAGGTGCCGGCGATGCGGCGGCGTTCGGCATCCGACGCGTCCACCGCCCTCTGCAGGAGTTCGGCGCGGCGCGCCTCCGCGCCGCGCAGGCGACGGATGAGTCCCCAGACGATCGGCGCGGTGAGCACGACGAGCAGAAGCAGGCTGCTGGTGGTGACCCCGGCGAATCCGCGCCACAGCTCGGCGGATCGCGCGGCAACCGGTTCGTACGGGTAGTAGACCTCGAAGAGCAGCTGCTGGCCGGACGGGGTCCACACGGGCCGGTACACCTCGAGCAGACGCGGGGCGTCCTCGAACTCGTTCTCGTCCTCCGACAGGTCGGACACTGCGGCACGGGTCGACGGGGACGCCAGGGCCGCGCGCTGCGCATCGTCGAGCGCGAAGGTGCGGCCGATCAGCTGCGGCTCGTCGGCGTAGAGCACCCGGCCCTGCGGATCCCAGATCTTCACCCGCACGACGTCCGACCCCAGCACTGTCGAGCGCACGACCGTGTCGAAGGCGTCGATGGCAGCGGGGTCGCCCGCGGCGAGCGCATCGGTGAGCGCGGGCCGGACGACGGCCTGCGCGAGCACGTTGGTCGTCTGCGCGGCATCGTTCACCGCCTCGCGCTCGGCGAGCCACTGCGCCCCGAAGCCGGCCAGGACGGCGACGGCCACCAGCGCCGTCACGTGCACGGCGGCCAGACGCACCAGCACGGCACGGGCCGAGAGGGGGCGCGGCACGACATCGGGCGCGCGCCCGACGACGCGGACCGACCACGGCACCGCGTCAACGGCGTCCGTGGTCGGTGATCGTGGCGTGGGGGGATCGGATGCCACTCAGTCGTCCTCTCCCCCACGGTCGCCGCCGTGCCGTCCCGAGCCGGTGTCGTCCGAACCCCCGCCGGAACCGGAGGAGTCATCGGGCGTCGTCAACGGCACCGCGGAGTCGTCCACCGTCGCACCCTGCGTCGCCCGGTCGTCACCGGATTCGACGCGCGCGTCGCGGGGGACGTCGCCGCCACGGTCATCAGTGCCGCCGGGCACGTCGTCCGTGCCGGCCGAGTCTCCTCCGCGGTCGTCACCGGGCTCCACTCGCTGGTCGCGCGGAATTTCACCTCCGCGGTCGTCGGGGGTGGGCGACGGCGATGCGGTCACCACCTGGCCCGAGGCCGGAACGGGCACCGGCACCGATTCGGCGAACGAAGTGTTGCCCCACAGCCCGAGGGCTGCCGGGGCGGCGGCGAGCACGAGAGCACCCGCGCCGATGAGGATCCGCTTCTTCATGTCATCCGTCCTTCCCGCCATTCTCGCGTGGATCGCGAGAGACGCTGCGTCCACTGTGCGCGGGACGGCCGGTCGGGCACCATCGGACCTTGGTCGTACGACCAAGGTCGCATTGTCGCGTCCGGTGCCGCGCATCGATGGTGGACGCAGCTCACCCCCTGACGAAACGAGGCACCCATGAGCAGCACGACCCTCACCCGCACGACGGCGGTCCTGGCGGCCGCCCTGGTGGCGGCATCCGGTCTCCTCTTCCCCGCCGCCGCGCAGGCGAAGACGACCTCGACGGGCGGCGACTACGCCGTCACGATCAACGGCACCACCTACAACCCGGCGCCCGGCAAGGACGCCAAGCTCAAGGACCTGACCGTTTCGGGGAAGGTCACCGTCAGCGGCAAGAACAACCGCTTCACGATCGATCCCGCGACCCTCGGCGTGTACGACTACACGCTCACCGGGGCGGCCGACACGCAGCGGATGGTGACCACGCCGACCGTGGTCTTCGCGTCGAAGGTTCCCACGCTCACGGCCGCGCAGCATTCCGGGACGCGCCTGTCGAGCCTCGAGGTGCGCGACGACGCGATCGTCGCGATCTTCACGACCGCCGCCGGCAAGCTGAAGATCCAGGCGAAGGACGGCGCGCAGGGCGGCATCTTCCAGATGGAGCCCGAATTCGCCGCCCCGGTCGAGCTCGTCCACACACTGGGCCCGGGGCTCTTCTACTTCGTGAACCAGTACACCGGCAAGATCAACTTCGGCAACGGAGTGGATGCCGTCGCCTCCGGTCCCGACGCCCACCAGATGCTCCTCGGCAAGGACAGCCCCCAGGTCGCGACGAAGACGTTCCAGGACGCCACCGTCACGAAGTGGACGGTCGCCTCGGGCGGCCGCATGGGTGGCGTGCTCGGCGAGGACGCCATCGAGCTGTCGGCCGGCGCCACCAACTGCACGAGCCAGTGCCAGGCGCAGAACCGCATCAACGGTTCGCTCCCCGTTCCCCCGAACCCGACGAACCCGACGCCCATCGGCGGCTGAGCGCGGTCGCCGTCGAGCCCCCGGTCGAATGGCCGGGGGCTCGGACGTGCGTCCGCCCGACGACGGCGCCGCGGGCGGCCCGCGACGCCCTCACCGCGGGGCGGAGACCCGAGGCGCGTCCAGAGCCGTGGCCACGCCCCCGCGCATCGCGAGGGCGGCGACCAGCGTGACCCCCAGCAGCACCGTCATATACACGACGAAACCGAAACCGCCCGCCGTGGCGTGGTAGACGAGCGGGGCGGTGCCGCCGAACAGCGAGTTGGCCACGGCGTACCCGAGCCCTACACCGAGGGCACGGATGTGGGCGGGGAACACCTCCGCCTTGGCGATGCCGTTGACCGAGAGGTAACAGGTCAGAACCGCGAAGGCGAGGAGCAGGATGCCGAAGACCACCGCCGGCGACGTCACCCGAGCGGCCGCGGTCACGAGGAACCCCGCGCCCAGGACACCCGCTGCGCCGAAGGCGATGAGCAGAGGCTTGCGGCCGATCCGATCGCTCACCGCGCCGCCAAGTGGTTGCATCAGCATCAGGACGACGAAGGCCGCGAGCACGACCCCGGTGGTCGTCGACTCGGCCGCGTGCCCGCCCACGCCGAAGGCCGCCTCACGGAGGACGGAGGGCACGGTGACCGTCGTGGTGTAGAACGCCGCGCTTCCTCCCGCCGTCAGCAGGATCACCCAGACGAGCGGTTGCCAGTACGTGCGGACCAGCTCAGCGATCGTCGGAGCCGGCGGGGTGGGGGAAGGACCGGCCCCGGGCGCGGCGTGCGGTTTCGCCCGCGCCCACAGCAGCGACGTCAGGCCGGCCACGCCGCCCGTGACGAACGCGACGCGCCACCCCCACTCCGATACCGCGGCGCGATCGCTGATCAGCAGGAGCACGAGAAGTGTGCCCTGCGCGAGCACGAGACCGCCGACGATCGTGGTGGCCTGGAACGAGGCGAAGAATCCGCGGTGCCCGCGCGTGCCCGACTCCGACAACAACACCGTCGCCGCCGCGTACTCGCCCCCGGTGGCGATGCCCTGAACCACACTCACGACCACGAGGAGCACGGCCGCCCACGGGCCGATCGCCCGCTCGGTCGGCGCGACCGCGAGAGCGACGGAACCCGCGGACATCAGGGTGACCGCGGCGACGAGTGCCCGTTGCCTTCCCCGAGTGTCGGCGAGCCGGCCGAACAGCCACGAGCCGAGCGGCCGCACGACGAAGGTCACGGCGAACAGGCCGTACACATAGAGCAGCGAGTCCGGTGAGTCCGGCTCGAAGAACTCCGTGCGGAAGTACGGCGCGAAGATCGCGTAGACGTAGAGGTTGAACCACTGCACGAGGTTCGGCACGGAGCCGGCGAGGATGGCCCTCACCCGCGCACGGCGCTCCGGAGTCGACCCCGGTGCGGCCCAGGGGGTGGGTTTCACGCGCCGACTCTAGCGAAGGTCGTCGCGGGAGCGGCCTCCCGATTCGGCCGGTGCCACGAACCGCATCAGCGCCGCCTCGAGCGGCCACGGCTCGTACCAGACGTCGGCGAACGCCGAGACCTCGTCGGCGAGCCGCGCCGCGACGCCCTCGCCCGCCGCTCGCCACGCCTCGCGGGATGCCGCGTCCTTCCACCCGTCGAACGGGTCGAAGTTCGTCTCCCACAGGGCGTTCCAGGCGGCGATGTCGCGACGGAGGTCGTCGGACAACCCGTAGTCGTCGGGCGTCGTCGTGTACCCGACGTCCCACGTGGGCGTCGAGTCCTCCCACAGGGGCCAGTCCCGGCCGTAGTCGGGGAACAGCCGGATGGCGCGTCGCGACGGAGGGGTTCCGTTCATGCCCGGCAGCCTAGGTCGGGATGGCGCTCAGTTGTTGAAGCGGAACTCCACCACGTCGCCGTCCTGCATGATGTAGTCCTTGCCCTCGAGGCGCGCCTTGCCCTTCGCGCGGGCCTCGGCGACCGAGCCGAGCTCGACGAGATCGGCGAACGAGATGACCTCGGCCTTGATGAAGCCCTTCTCGAAGTCGGTGTGGATGACCCCGGCTGCCTGAGGAGCCTTCGCGCCCTGCGGGATCGTCCACGCGCGCGCTTCCTTCGGACCCGCCGTGAGGTATGTCTGCAGACCGAGCGTGGCGAAGCCGACGCGGGCGAGCTGGTCGAGCCCCGACTCGTCCTGACCGGTGGATGCCAGCAGTTCGGCGGCATCCTCGGGGTCGAGGTCGATCAGTTCCGACTCGATCTTGGCATCCAGGAACACGGCCTTCGCCGGCGCGACCAGCGCGGACAGCTCGTCCTTGCGGGCCTCGTCGGTGAGGACGGCCTCGTCGACGTTGAAGACGAAGATGAACGGCTTCGCGGTCAGAAGGCCCAGCTCGCGGATCGGCGACAGATCGAGACCGGATGCCGAGAGCAGCACGCCGCGCTGAAGCGCGTCCTGCGCTGCCTTGGCTGCTTCGAGCACGGAGGGGTCGAGCTTCTTGCCCTTGATCTCCTTCTCGTAGCGCGGGATCGCCTTCTCGAGCGTCTGGAGGTCGGCGAGCTGGAGCTCGGCGTTGATCGTCTCCATGTCGCTCGCGGGGTTCACCTGCCCATCGACGTGGACCACGTCGTCGTCGGCGAATCCGCGGACGACCTGGGCGATGGCATCCGCCTCACGGATGTTCGCGAGGAACTGGTTGCCCAGGCCCTCGCCCTCGCTCGCGCCGCGCACGATGCCGGCGATGTCGACGAACGACACCACCGCGGGGACGAGCCGCTCCGAGCCGAACACGTCGGCGAGCTGCTGCAGGCGCGCATCGGGAAGGTTCACGACCCCGACGTTCGGCTCGATCGTCGCGAACGGGTAGTTCGCCGCGAGCACGTCGTTCTTGGTCAGGGCGTTGAAGAGGGTCGACTTTCCGACGTTGGGAAGGCCGACGATTCCGATGGTAAGAGCCACGGGAGTCCAGGTTACCCGGCCCGCGCCGCCGTCACGGCGTCAGGGACGCCGCGCGCGATAGGCGTGGGTGACATACGGGAGGTCGACCGCTCCCCCGTCGGCCAGTTCGGGAACGGATGCCACGACCCCGTCGACGGCGGCATCGATACGTGCGCGTTCCTCGGGGCTCGCCGTGATGACGTCGCTGCGGGAGAAGACGAGGTCGCGCAGCTGCACGAGGGTGATGGGGCGACTCCACGTCCACGACCGGTGCTCGAGGTCGGTGAGCGGCGCGGCGATGCGCGGTCCGCCGGCGGCGATGAGCCGCTCCCCGTGCGAGGCACCCATCGCGAGAGTGAGTCGCCGCACCCAGTCGACGCGTCCGTCGCGGACGTTCCACACCAGGCCCAGGACTCCCCCGGACCGCAGCGCCCTCGCGATCTCGCGCGAGCCGGCATCCGGGTCCACCCAGTGCCAGGCCTGGCCCATGACCACGGCGTCGAGGGCGGAGTCCGGCAGCGGCAGGTTCTCGGCGGTCCCGGCGAACGTCGGGATGCCACGGACGGTCTCCCGAAGGGTCGAGAGCATCGTGGCATCCGGGTCGATCGCCACGACATCGGCGCCGAGCCCGACGACGGCGCGGGTGAGCTTCCCCGTGCCTGCGCCCACGTCGGCGGCCCTCACCGCACGCCCCGGTTCGCGGACGGGCGCGAGCATCCACGCGACCGCCTCGACCGGATACCCCGGACGCCCCGACTCGTACGCCCCCGCTGCCTGCCCGAACGACGTCGACTTCCGACTCTCCGTCATACTCTCGACCCTACGCCGGACCCTCAAGGCGTGCCGTCCGGCGGATGACATGCCCGACACGCCGTCTCCGGATGCTGCCGCCCGGTGTGTCGGCGACGAAGTCCGCCCGACGGCCGCCGCGGACCTCGGCGCGCCTCCCCCGCGCCGCCGCGGTCACGACGCAGGGTGGAGGCGTGGCACTGGATTTCACCGCGATCGACTTCGAAACGGCGAACTCCAGTGGTGCGTCCGCGTGTGCGGTGGGCCTGGCACGCGTGCGCGATGGTCGCGTCGTCGCGACGGCCGCGTGGCTCATCAAGCCCCCGGCCGGGCACGACACGTTCGCGGCGATCAACGTCGGGATCCATGGCATCCGTCCCTCCGACGTCGTGGGCGCGCCCGACTGGTCCACTCAGCTCGACCGGCTGACCGCCTTCGCGGGGGCCGACGTACTGGTCGCGCACAACGCCGGTTTCGACATGTCGGTGCTGCGGCGCGCGTGCGCGGTGACGGGCGACGAGTGCCCGCCGTACCGCTACATGTGCAGCGTCCAGATGTCGCGCAAGACCTACTCCCTCGCCTCGTACCGTCTCCCCCTCGTCGCCGCGGAGGCCGGCTGCTCGCCCTTCGCGCACCACGACGCCCTCGCCGACGCGGTCGCGTGCGCCGAGATCACGATCGACTGCGCCCGCCGCGCCGGAGTCGACGACGTCCACGCCCTCGCCGCCCACCTGGGCGTGCGCGTGTCGCAGATCGCCGCCGAGCCCCGGCTCGAGCGCGCCGTCGCCTGAATCCCGCCGCGCTTCCGGGCGATGTCGGAGGCCTCCGGCACACTGAGCACATGGATGCCATAGCCCTGCTCCTCGCGATCCTCGCCCTCGCCGTGGGGGCCGCCGCCGGGTGGTTTCTGGGCACCGCCCGGGCCGCCTCGCACACGTCGGCCGAGCACGTCGAGCTCACCGCGCGCGTGGCCGCCGCCGACGCCGCTCGCGCGGGCGTCCAGGCGCAGCTCGAGCACCAGAGCGTTCTGTACCGCGACCTCGTCGCGCAGACGCGTACCGATCAGGCGGCGCGTGAGGAACGCGAGCGACGCGACCAGACCGTCCTTCGGGCCCTCGACCCGGTGCGCGAGACCCTCGACGCGATGCAGCGCAAGGTCGACGGGCTCGAGCGCGACCGCGTCGAGCAGTACTCGACCCTCGGCGAGCAGCTGCGCCTCTCGCGAGAAGCCGACGAAGCGCTGCGAGCGACGACCGAGGCACTCGCCTCCGCCATGCGCTCCGGCAGCACGCGCGGCGTGTGGGGCGAGACGCAGTTGCGCCGTGTCGTCGAGGCGGCCGGTCTCACGCGGCACGTCGACTTCGACCTGCAGTCCTCGGTCGCGTCCGACGCCGGCGCTGGCCGGCCCGACATGGTCGTGCGCCTCCCCGGGGGCAAAGCCTTGGCGGTGGATGCCAAGGTCCCCCTCGACGCCTACCTTCAGGCCAGCGCCATCCCCGTCACGGCCACGGGCGACGAGGGCGCTCGTCGGTCGGCCCTCCTGACGAAGCACACGAAGGCCGTGCGGGCGCACGTCGACGCCCTCGCGCGCAAGACGTATTGGGCGGGGCTGCCCACGAGCCCCGAGTTCGTCATCTGCTTCCTGCCGAGCGAGTCGCTGCTGTCGGCAGCGCTCGACGACGACCCCGCGCTCCTCGACTACGCCTTCACCCGCCGGGTCGCGCTCGCCTCGCCGGTCAACCTCTGGGCGGTCCTCAAGACCGTGGCGTTCACGTGGACGCAGCAGGACGTCTCCGACGAGGCCCGCACGCTCTTCGCCCTCGGCACCGAGCTGTACGACCGCATCGGTGTGCTCGCCGGGCACGCGGGCGATCTGCGGCGCGCACTCGAGCGGACGGTCGACAGCTACAACCGATTCGCGGGGTCGCTCGAGTCACGGGTGCTCGTCACGGCTCGGAAGTTCCCCGGCATCGACGACACGAAGCTCGATGCCGTGGCGGCTCCCCCGGCACTCGAGGTGGCGACGCGGCGGTGGACCGCACCCGAGTTGCTCGAGATCCCAGGTGACGGATCGGGCGAATCAGACGACGTCGCCCGTGCCGACCTCGGCGACGTGCGCAGTCGTGCGGGCCTTCCTCAGCAGGACTGAGCGGCGAGCGCTTACGACCCGCCGGGGACCCAGCTGAGCAGGCTGACCACCGCGGCGGAGACGGCGACGAAGGCACCGACCATCCACCAGGCGCTGATCTCGTGGCCCTCGTCGCGCCGCTTGCGGAGCAGGACATCAGGACGCCGCGCGGGGTCGACAGCGCTCGCGATCACCGCCTGCGCACCCGTCTGAGGTGCGGTCGAGTTCGTCGGAGTTGCCATGAAACGATCCCCCTTCGGGTCTCGGAAGAACACAGCGTCGCCGTTGACACTGCTGACGATTCTGCCAGACGGGCTCTCCCGGAGGCGTCACGCTTGCGCAACGACACGCCCGGCTGTACCTGGACGGTCGTCACTGTTCGGCGCTCCGGATCCGCGAGACCGCACGCCACTGGCATCCCCGACGCGCACTGCGGCAGAGATGTCGGCCGGATGCCGTCACGGCGTCGGGCGGGGGCCCCGCGCAGGTCAGCCCGTCAGAGCCACTTCGACGTCAGGTGCTCCGACGAGATGCGCCGCAGGGTGCCCGAGGCCCCGCGCAGCACGACGCTCTCGGTGTAGATGAAGTCGCCGTCGCGGCGGACGCCCTGCACCAGCTGACCGTCGGTCACACCGGTGGCGACGAAGATCGTGTTCTTTCCGCGGACGAGGTCGTCGGCCTCGTACACCTCGCCGTCGACGTTGAGACCGGCATCCCGGCCCTTCTCCTTCTCGTCGTCAGCGCGGGGCGCGAGCACGCCCTGGATGTGACCGCCCAGCGCCTTGATGGCGCACGCGGTGACGATGCCCTCCGGGCTCCCGCCGATACCGACGCACATGTCCGTGCGAGCGTTGTGGCGCGCGGCGTTGATGCCGCCGGCGACGTCGCCGTCGCTCATGAGACGCGTCCCGGCGCCCGCCTCGCGGATGTCGGCGATGAGCTGCTCGTGACGCGGTCTGTTCAGCACCGAGACGACGATCTCGTCGACGGGCTTTCCCAGCGCCTTGGCCAGCAGACGGATGTTCTCGCCGATCGGGAGGCGGATGTCGACGACCCCGACCCCCGCGGGGCCTGTCACGAGCTTGTCCATGTAGAAGACGCTCGACGCGTCGAGCATGGTGCCGTGATCGGAGACCGCGATCACGGACAGCGCGTTCTGGCGGCCGGCGGCGGTCAGCGAGGTTCCGTCGATGGGGTCGACGGCGACATCGCACCGAGGCCCCTTCCCGTTGCCCACGCGCTCGCCGTTGAAGAGCATCGGGGCGTCGTCCTTCTCGCCCTCGCCGATGACGATCGTGCCGTCGAAGTTGACCGTGCTGAAGAACGCGCGCATCGCGTCGACCGCTGCTCCGTCGGCCGCTTCCTTGTCGCCTCGACCGATGAACGGAACCGCGCGGATCGAGGCCGCCTCCGTGGCCCTCACCAGCTCGAGAGCCAGGTTCCGATCGGGGTGCAGGGGACTCATGTCGGACGTCAGGCTCACCATGTGGCCCACTGTATCCAGCGGAGATGACACAACCGCTTAATTTCACGAGTTCCGGAGCGAAGGAATCACGGTTCTTAACGCCACGAGAGAACCGCCCCGTTCCTCCGGCCCCGTCCCCGTCACGAACAGTCGCCTTCGCTAGAGTGACGGTTGTCCCAGTCACGACCGAGGAGTCTCTCCATGCCCGTCGCCACCCCTGAGCAGTACGCCGACATGCTCGACCGCGCCAAGGCCGGTAGCTTCGCCTACCCCGCGATCAACGTCTCGAGCTCGCAGACCATCAACGCCGTGCTCCAGGGCCTGACCGAGGCCGGCTCGGACGGCATCCTGCAGGTCACCACCGGCGGTGCCGACTACTTCGCCGGTCACACCGTCAAGGCCCGTGCGACGGGCGCGCTCGCATTCGCGAAGTACGTGACCGAGGTCGCGAAGAACTACCCCATCACGGTCGCCCTCCACACCGACCACTGCCCCAAGGACGCCCTGCCCGGCTTCGTGCTGCCGCTGCTCGAGGCCTCCGAGGCGGAGGTCAAGGCCGGTCGTAACCCGATCTTCCAGTCGCACATGTGGGACGGTTCCGCCGTGCCGCTCGACGAGAACATCGACATCGCGGCCGAGCTGCTCCCCCGCATGAAGAACATCAACGCCATTCTCGAGATCGAGGTCGGCGTCGTCGGCGGCGAAGAGGACGGCGTGGCGCACGAGGGCTCCAACGAGGCCCTGTACACGACCGTCGCCGACGTCACGAAGGCCGTCGAGCGCCTCGGCCTCGGCGAGAACGGCCGCTACATCTCGGCCCTCACCTTCGGCAACGTGCACGGCGTCTACAAGCCCGGTGGCGTCAAGCTGCGTCCCGAGCTGCTCGGCGAGATCCAGGACGGCATCGCCGCGGCGTTCGGCACGGGCCCCAAGCCCCTCGACCTCGTCTTCCACGGCGGGAGCGGTTCGACCGACGAAGAGATCGCGCTGGCCGTGTCGAACGGCGTCGTGAAGATGAACATCGACACCGACACGCAGTACGCCTTCACCCGCTCGATCGCCGGCTACATGTTCTCGAACTACGACGGCGTCCTGAAGGTCGACGGCGAGGTCGGCAACAAGAAGCAGTACGACCCGCGCGCCTGGGGCAAGGTCGCCGAGTCGGCCATGGCCGTGCGCGTCGTCGAGGCCACGAAGCAGCTCGGCTCCTTCGGCAAGTCGCAGGGCTGACGCCCGACCCGCTCCGAACGCCCCGGCTCCGGCCGGGGCGTTCGTGCGTTCACCACCTCTGGCGTTACGACCGGTACACCTCGAGGACCGTCGGGGCGTCGAGCGGCGATGAGACGATCTCGACCGCGTCACCGGCGCGGACCTCGCCGGCACGGCGAACGCGGAGGTAGGCGCCGAGGCGGCCCTCTTCCGAGAACCGCTTCACCCAGCCCCGTGCCGCTGCACCCCCGACCCACCGCGCGAACGTCGCGCAGGGCGTCCGGGGCATCGTCACTTCGAGGAGCACCTTCTCGCCGATGCGCCACACTTCGCCGATCCGCGCGGCGTTGACGTCGATGCCCTCGACACGGAGGTTCTCGCCGAACCAGCCGGGGGCGAGCTCACGCCCGAGTTCGCGCTCCCAGTACTCGGCGTCCTGCTGCGCGTAGGCGTACACCGCTTTGTCGGGGCCGCCGTGATGCTTGCGGCTGGCCTGCACGTCGGCGCGGACGCCGAGCGGGCCGACGCGCACCTCGCCGTCGAGGGGGCGCTTGTCGATGGCGGTGACACCGACAGACCCGGAGTCGGGACGCAGGGCGTGAACGGCGCAAACGGCGAGGAGGCTCGGCATCCGTCGATGTTACGGGGAGTCGAAGTCGCGCCGCATGACGACGCGGTCACCATCCACGGTGCGGATCTCGACGGAGTCGATTCGGGATGCCGTCACGTCGGTGCCCGCGCTCAATTCGGTGGTCGAGCCGGGACCCGCCCGCCACGTGGAGAGCATCGTCGTCGCCCCCGTGTCGTCGGTGACGGCGAGCGCGTACGGCCAGCCGCCGGGCGGGGCGTCGAGAACCTCCCCGGTGTACTCGCACACCAGGTCGATACGGGTCCCCCATTCGACCGGGGTCAGCTTCACGGAGGCCTCCAGCGGGGCGCCGGCCACGTCGTCGAGCGCGTAGACGATCCCCCCGCCGTCGGTGGGTGCGCTGGTGAGCGCGACGACGCCGGGCACCGCGATGATCAGCAGCACCGCGGCCGCCGCCCCCACCCACGCGGCGAGCACCCGTCGCCGCCGACGTCGCGCGGTGGCGACGAGGCGTTCGCGCAGCGCAGGATGCGGCGCGACGGGGGCGGCCCGCGGCGCCGGGTCGGTCTCGTCGATCGCTGCGGCACGATCGGCCGACAGGCGCGACAGGAGCCCGGCCGTGGGTGCGAGCTCGGCGACCGACGCGCGGCAGAGCGCACAGACGTCGAGGTGTCGTTCGTAGTCGCCGCGGTCGGCAGCGGACAGGGCGCCCAGCACGTAGGCGCCGTCCCAGGTCGCGAACCGCTCGTGCTCCGGGGTCATCGCGTCACGCCCCTCTCCTGCAGGGCGAGCCGGAGTGCGCGCACGGCGTAGTGCAGACGCGACTTGACAGTCCCGGCCGGAATCCCGAGTTCCTCCGCCACCTGCGCAACGCTGCGGCCGCCATAGTAGGCCGACACGATCACGGCGCGGTGATCGGCCGTCAGGGTCGCGAGCGCCTCTTCGACGAGCAGCGCGTCGAACATGGCATCCGTGTCGTTGCCGCCCGCGGTCTCGGGCAGTTCGTCGACCGGATGCTCATGCCGCCGTCGGGCACTGCGGGCGTCGTCGATCACGATGTTGCGCGCGACGGTGAACATCCACGAGCGCAGGGTCGCCGGATCGTCCGCCATGACACGCGGGGTGCGCCAGGCGCGGAGGAGCGTCTCCTGAACCACGTCGTCGGCCCCGGCGTGGTCTCCGGTGAGGCTCACGACGTACCGCCAGACGGGTGCCGCATGAGCGTCGAACAGCGCGGTCAACTGCGCGTGGTCGTCTCGCATCGCGGCATCCCTCCCCTCTTCTTCAAGGGAACACGGGATGCACGCCCGGACGGTTCAGTTCGCGACGGCGCTGGTAAGGGCGGAGAGGAACGCCGGATCCGCCATGAGCGCGACGGTGATGCACGCGCCGGCGACGAGCGTGGTCGCGACGAAGCCGACGAGCGGTATCCAGAACGCGATGCGCCCGCGGCGCAGGCGCCGCCAGGTGAGCCAGGCCGTGAGCAGGTAGCCGACCGCGTAGACGACGGATGCCACGGCACCCCACACGTATCCGGCCGAGAGCGCCGTGTACGTGGCATTCGCTCCCAGGATCTGCGCGGCACGCTCGGCGTAGCCGGGGAAGTCGAGCAACTGGACGATCGTGGAGATCGTGGAGATGAGACCGTAGACCAGCAGCACGAACGTCGCGACCCGATCGGCGAGCGGACCGCGAGCGGCGGGCGCCGTCGACG
>NZ_RBZY01000045.1 GCF_004022425.1 Microbacterium enclense
GGCTCGCTCGGGGGCGAGCCGTGGCGGCGCACGCGCAGGACGCGGTAGCCCCGTCCGGTGGCGGCCCGATGCACCGAGAAACCGGTCGTGAAGGTGGCGGCGAGCCACCGTTGCAGGGAGTCGGAACCGAGGTTGCGCTGGACGACGAACCACCCGTCGGACCGTTCCGCCAGACGCGGAATCCACCGCTCGAGCATGCCGTGCAGTTCGTTCTTCCCGACGCGGATGGGCGGGTTGGAACGAATCGTTCGGAACGAGATGCCGTCGGGAACATCTTCGGGGCGCACGGCGTTGACATTATCGAGGCCGAGCCGCTCGGCGTTCTGGCGCACCAGGTCGAGAGCGCGCTCGTTGACGTCCACCGCCCAGATCGTCGCGTGCGGCGCGTCCAGGGCGAGGCTCAGAGTGATCGGACCCCAGCCGCTTCCCAGGTCGAGGAAATTCCCGCCGGCGGGCGGGGCGGGGGTGTTGGCCAAGAGCACCGACGTCCCGGCATCCAGGCGGTCGGGACTGAACACTCCGCCCGCGGTCACGACTTCGAGCTCACGCCCGGCGAGGGTGACGCGCAGGCGGCGGAACTGTTCGGGACTCGACGGCGACGCGCTGAAATAGTGGTCGCTCCCCATGCCGGAAGCGTAGCGGACCGGAGCCCTCACCGTGGGGGCGACTAAAGTGCGAGGATGTCGCGGCATCTCCCGCGGACGAAAGGAACACATGACCGAACAGACCACACCCCCGAGCATCGATGAGTCGACGGTGGATCCGGTCGACCGGGTGCTCTCGCGCGCCGACGCGCGTCGCGGGGTCCAGGTCTTCGGAGCGGCGCAGGCTCTGCAGGACGCCGCCACCGCCTCCGGCGGGTCCACAGACGGTGACCAATGGGATCGTGAGGAGCGCGCGGCGCTGCGGCGCGTTCCCGGACTCTCGACCGAACTCGAAGACGTCACCGAGGTCGAGTACCGTCAGCTCCGCCTCGAGAACGTCGTGCTCGTCGGGGTGCACCCGCAGGGCGAGCAGACGGATGCCGAGAACTCGCTTCGGGAGCTCGCTGCGCTGGCCGAGACGGCCGGTGCGGTCGTGCTGGACGGAGTGCTGCAACGCCGTCCGCACCCCGACCCGGCGACGTACGTCGGACGCGGTAAGGCGCAGGAGCTGCGCGACATCGTCGCCGCCGTCGGTGCCGACACCGTCATTGCCGACACGGAGCTCGCGCCGAGCCAGCGGCGTGCCCTGGAAGACGTAGTGAAGGTCAAGGTCATCGACCGCACCACCGTCATCCTCGACATCTTCAGTCAGCACGCGAAGAGCCGAGAGGGCAAAGCGCAGGTCGAGCTCGCACAGCTCGAGTACCTGCTCCCGCGCCTGCGCGGGTGGGGCGATTCGATGTCGCGCCAGGCCGGTGGTCAGGTGGGCGCCGGCGGTGCCGGTATGGGCTCGCGCGGTCCCGGTGAGACGAAGATCGAACTCGATCGACGCCGCATCCGCACCAAGATGGCGCTGCTGCGCAAGCAGCTGCGGGACTTCGCCCCCGCGCGGGAGGCGAAGCGCGCGGAGCGCAAGCGCAACACCATCCCGTCGGTGGCGATCGCGGGGTACACCAACGCCGGCAAGTCGAGCCTGTTGAATCGGCTGACGAGCGCGGGCGTCCTCGTGGAGAACGCTCTGTTCGCGACGCTGGATGCCACCGTCCGTCGCTCCGAGACCACCGACGGCCGCGTCTACACGTTGACCGACACGGTCGGCTTCGTCCGGAACCTTCCGCACCAGCTGGTCGAAGCTTTCCGGTCGACGCTCGAGGAGGTCGGCGACGCCGACGTCATCCTGCATGTCGTCGACGCGTCCCACCCCGACCCGGCCGCGCAGCTGTCGACGGTGCGCGATGTGATGGGCGACGTGGATGCCGACTTCGGACACGAGATCGTGGTGTTCAACAAGGCCGATCTGCTGAGCCCGGACGACCGTCTCGTGCTGCGTGGGCTGGCGCCCGCGGCGCTGTTCGTCTCGTCACGTACGGGCGAGGGCATCGAGGAGCTGCGCGCCGCGATCGAAGACGCGCTGCCGCTGCCCGCGGTCGAGGTACAGGCGGTCGTGCCGTACGACCGCGGCGACCTCGTCTCGGCGGTGCACGAGACGGGCCTCATCGTCGCTCAGGAGCACCGCGAGCACGGAACGTTCCTGCACGCGCACGTCGGCGCGCGCCTCGCCGCCGAGCTCGCGCCGTTCGCGGCCTGATCCACGCCGCTCCGACGGCGCCGCGCCTCCCGGCGGGGCGCCGTCGTGCGCTCGCGCTCAGTCGAGCGCGAGCGGTGTGATCCCGGGCGTGTCGAACCCGAACACCGCGCCGAGGAAGCCGAGTTCGCGCCGCAGGGAGTCCGTCACCGTCTCGGCTCGACGGAAGCCGTGACCCTCGCCCTCGTACAGGACGTACGCGTGCGCGACGCCGTGCGCGGCGAGTGCGTCGCGGATCGCCTCCGCCTGCGACGGCGGGACGACGCGGTCCTCAGATCCCTGCAGGATGAGGAGGGGGACGCGGAATCGCTCGGGGTGCGACAGCGGTGACCGTTCGATGTACACGGCTTCCGCTTCGGGGAGCGGCCCGATGAGACCGTCGAGGTAGCGCGCCTCGAAGTCGTGCGTGTCTTCGGCGAGGGCGCGCGCGTCGCCCACGCCGTAACGGGAGATGCCCGCCGAGAACACGTCGGTGTTCGTGACGGCAGCGAGCACGGTCCAGCCGCCCGCGGACCCGCCGGCGATCGCCAGGCGGTCGGGGTCGGCGAGACCGGCGGACGCGAGAGCGGATGCCGCCGCCGCGACGTCGTCGACGTCGACCACACCCCACTGCCCGAGGAGTCGCTCGCGGTACGCGCGGCCGTACCCCGTGGAACCGCCGTAGTTGACATCGAGGACGCCGATCCCCCGGCTGGTGAAGAACGCCGTCTTCGCCGACGGCGCGGGACCCACGTGAGATGTCGGTCCGCCGTGGACGAGGACGACGTACGGCGGCCGCTCATCGTCGGGCGCCACGACGTCCGGGTTCGTCGGGGGGTAGGCGAAGGCGTGCACCGGACCGTGCGGGCCCTCCGTGGTGAGCGAGCGGGCAATCGGCATCCATTCGACTCCGAAAGGGTCGCCGCCCGTGACCGACGACACCGTGCCCGTGTCGAGGTCGAGCGACCAGAGCGTCGTCCGGCCCTGCGGATCGGACCCTGAGACGAGCACGCGCGATCCGCGGACGTCGTCGATCGAGGCGCCGGCGACCACGGGGACCTCGACGGGTCGGATGCCGCTGGGGGCGATCTCGACGATCTCGTCACCGCCGTTCGTGCGCACGGCGATGATGCGCCCGTCGGGCGTGGCGGCGAACCACCGCGTGCCCAGATCCCACACCGGACCGCCGGTGTCGGCATCGGCGGGAGCGACGGGTTCGGGGGCGCCGTCGAGCGAACGGCGGAACAGGTTCCATCGACCGGTCGGATCGTCGGCGTAGAGGAGCTCGTCGCCGATCCAGACGGGCTGCAGGGGCGCCCGCCGGTCGCCGCCGGCGACATCGCGCACGGCGCCGGTGACCACGTCCGCCACCCGGAGGATCGTGGCGTCCCACGGCAGATCGGGGTGGTTCCACGCGATCCAGGCGAGGTGCCGGCCGTCGGCGGAGAGCGCCGGGTGCGCGAGGAAGGCGCTCCCTTCGGCGAGCACCTCCGACGGGGAACCGTCCAGCGGGATCCGCACGATCGCACGGGCGGGGATGCGCTCCGTGCCGTGGGTCTCGCGGACCGCGAGGAGAGTGCCGTGCTGCCAGCTCAGCCCGCCGTGCCGCACGTCGCCGCCGGCGGGCGTCAGGGCGCGCGGCGCCTCGCCCGGCGTCAGCGCGTACACGCGCTGGTCGGACTTCTCGACGTAGAACAGCTCGCCGTCGTCGGAGGCGGTCCAGGCGCCGCCGCCGTACTCGTGGACGGACGAACGCGCGTTCGCCGGGGCGGGCAACACCGTTTCGACCGACCCATCGGCCAGGCGTCGTCGCACGGCGACGCGTCCGCCCTCGCTGGGCACGGACTCGCCCCACCAGACCTCATCACCCACGATCCGGGCACCGTCGAGCCTCGGCGACGACTGAGCCACCGCCTCGGGCGTCAGGGGAGAGGGCCAGGATCCGTAGGGGAGCGTCTGGGGCATGGCATCCACCCTACGGATGGGGGCGGACGAGCGGTCCGGCTTCGGACTCTTCCGCCAGAGCGTCAGACCGTGCGCAGGACCGCCACGACGCGTCCCAGGACGACGGCCTCGTCGCCGAGGATCGGCTCGAACGCAGAGTTGCGCGGCAGCAGCCACGTGTGACCGTCTCGTCGGCGGAACGTCTTGACGGTCGCCTCGGCGTCGAGCATGGCAGCGACGATCTCCCCGTTCTCCGCGGTGGACTGCGCGCGAACGACCACCCAGTCGCCGTCGCAGATCGCGGCGTCGATCATCGAGTCGCCGGACACCTTGAGCATGAACAGTTCGCCCTTGCCGACGAGCTGACGGGGGAGGGGGAAGATCTCCTCGACCTGCTGGTCGGCGGTGATGGGGACGCCCGCGGCAATGCGGCCGACGAGGGGCACGAGGGCTGCGTCGCCGACGGCGGGGGCGGTGTCGGCCGGGTTCTCGGCGGCGGTGCCGGGTAGGTCGATCAGCACCTCCATGGCGCGCGTCTTGCCGGGGTCGCGGCGGAGGTAGCCGCTCAGCTCGAGCTGGTTGAGCTGGTGGGTGACGCTGGAGAGCGACTTGAGTCCGACGGCGTCACCGATCTCGCGCATGCTCGGCGGATAGCCGTGCCGAGCGATCGAGCGCTGGATCACCTCCAGGATGGCGAGTTGCTTGTCGCTGAGGCTTTTCCGGCGCCGGGTCTGCGGCCGTTCGCGGCCGGCGGCGGTCGTCGCGTCGGTCATGTGTGCTCCCCTCGCGCCGCGGACTCGATGCGGCGGAAATTCGAATGTCGGAGGTCCGTGGTGGGGTCTCCTTGTCGAAACCGTATCCGGTCGACCGGTCGATCACGGCGGAGCGCTCCGCGTGTCGCGTTCGATCGGTGTCCGAGAGCCCCGGTGTTGACACCGTCACAGTATCGAAGATAGATTCGGAATACAGATTCGCACCACCGCCCTCCCGGCCGAGGGCGGGGTGCGAATCTCTCCCCGTAGAGGAGCACACCATGAGCACCATCGCCGTCACCGCCCCCACCACTCGCCTGCGCTTGACCGCCCGCGGTCGTCGCGTGTTCGCCTTCCTGGCCGCTTTGCCCGTGGTCGTGGCGCTCACTCTCGCCGTCGTCGGCGGCGGGGTGGCTCTCGCTTCGAACGAAGCCGGCGCTTCGGCTGGTGCCTTCGCCGAGATCACCGTCATGAACGGCGAGACCCTGTGGTCGATCGCGGAAGACGTGGCGCCCGGCTCCGACCCTCGCGATGTGGTGGCCGAGATCACCCGGTTGAACGCGATCGAG
The DNA here is from genome assembly GCF_004022425.1 of Microbacterium enclense. Lineage (GTDB taxonomy): Bacteria > Actinomycetota > Actinomycetes > Actinomycetales > Microbacteriaceae > Microbacterium > Microbacterium enclense_A. Next base: position 5,474 of record NZ_RBZY01000045.1, read on the forward strand.
AATGGTTCGGTCACCGCCGGCCAGCGCATCGCCATCCCCGCCGCCTACGCTCTCGGGCGGTGAGCCTCGGCGCCTCGCCGCCTACGATGGGTGGGGTGACTGTGCGCCTCGATGACCTTCCGCTACGTGACGACCTCCGGGGAATGACTCCCTACGGGGCGCCGCAGGCCGCTCTTCCGGTGGCTCTGAACGTGAACGAGAACACGCATCCGGTTCCGGCGGAGGTGGCCGACGACATCCTGGATGCCATCGCCCGCGCGCTGCGCGACGTCAACCGATACCCCGACCGCGAGTTCAGCGGCCTCCGTGAGGCTTTCGCCGACTATCTCGGGCATGGACTGACGCGTGAGCAGATCTGGGCGGCCAACGGATCCAACGAGGTGCTGCAGCACATCCTGCAGGCTTTCGGTGGTCCCGGGCGTCGGGCCCTGGGCTTCGGGCCGACCTATTCGATGTACCCGATCCTCACGCGCGCCACCGGTGCGGAGTGGGTCGCGGGGGAGCGCGAGCACGACTTCACGCTCAGCCCGGCGTCCGCCGCCGAGCAGGTCGTTCGCGAGAACCCGGACATCGTGTTCCTGTGCGCCCCGAACAACCCCACCGGCACCCCCCTCGGCCTCGACGTGATCGAGGCCGTCTATGCCGTGACCGACGGCATCGTCATCGTCGACGAGGCGTATCAGGAGTTCTCGCCGCACGATGAGCCGTCGGCCGTGACGCTGCTTCCCGGTCGTGCGCGTCTGGTGGTGTCGCGCACCATGAGCAAGGCTTTCGCGTTCGCGGGTGCGCGCGTCGGCTACCTGGCCGCCGACCCCGCCGTGATCGACGCCCTTCGCCTGGTGCGGCTGCCCTATCACCTGAGCGCGCTCACGCAGGCTGCAGCCACCGCGGCGCTCGGGCACGCCGACACGATGCTGTCGATGGTCGACGAGATCGTCGCCCAGCGCGACCGCATCTCGGCCACCGTCGCGGCGCTCGGCTACACCGCGCACGCGTCCTGGACCAACTTCGTGCTCTTCGGGGGAGTCGACGATCCGGCGGCGACGTGGAAGGCCCTCTACGATCGCGGAGTCCTCATCCGCGACGTCGGTATCGCCCACCACCTCCGCGTGACGGCGGGCACCGCCGACGAGACGACGGCGTTCCTCGACGCCCTGGCGTCGGTAGGATCGCGAGCATGACCGGTCCCGCCACGTCCCGCACCGCGTCGATCGTCCGCGAGACGAGCGAGTCCCGCGTCGAACTCTCGCTCGACCTCGACGGCACGGGGGCGAGTTCGATCTCGACGAGCGTTCCGTTCTTCGACCACATGCTCACCGCCTTCGCAAAGCACTCGCTGACCGACCTGCGCGTGACGGCGACGGGCGATACGCACATCGACGCCCACCACACGGTCGAGGACACCTCGATCGTGCTCGGTCAGGCGATCCGCCGGGCGCTCGGCGACAAGTCGGGCATCGCCCGCTACGGTGATGCCCTGGTCCCGCTCGACGAGGCGCTCGCTCAGGCCGTCGTCGACATCAGTGGGCGTCCGTACCTCGTCCACACCGGTGAGCCCGCGGGATTCGAACACCACCTCATCGGCGGTCACTTCACGGGTTCCCTCGTCCGCCACTCATTCGAGGCGATCTCCATCCACGCGGGGCTGACCGTTCACGTGCGGGTGCTCGGCGGACGCGACCCGCACCACATCGCCGAAGCCGAGTACAAGGCACTGGCGCGCGCCTTCCGCCAGGCGAAGGCGCTAGATCCGTTCGTCGACGGCATCCCCAGCACCAAGGGAGCGCTGTGAGCAAGCCCCTCGTCGCCGTCTTCGACTACGGGTCGGGCAACGTCCACTCCGCCGTCAAAGCGTTGATCGAGGCGGGTGCGGATGCCCGCTTGACGTCCGACCGTTCGCTTCTTCTCGATGCCGATGGACTCCTCGTACCCGGCGTGGGGGCCTTCCGCGCCGTGATGGACTCCCTGAACGGCAGTCGCGGGGGAGAGATCATCGACCGCCGTCTTGCCGGCGGACGCCCCGTGCTGGGTATCTGCGTCGGTATGCAGGTCATGTTCGGCCGCGGCGTCGAACGGGGCGCCGACACGGAGGGCCTCGGAGAATGGCCGGGAACGGTGTCCGAACTGGCCGCCCCCGTCCTCCCGCACATGGGCTGGAACACCGTGTCGCCGGGCGAGGGGTCGCGTCTGTTCGACGGCCTCGCCGACGAGCGGTTCTACTTCGTGCACTCCTACGCTGCTCAGGAGTGGTCGCTCGAGGTGACACCACCGTTCCCCGAGCCGGTGCTCACGTGGTGCACGTACGGTGCGCCCTTCCTCGCAGCGGTCGAGAACGGCCCCCTCGCCGCGACGCAGTTCCACCCCGAGAAGTCGGGAGAAGCCGGCATCCGGCTCCTCGCGAATTGGATCGACGGGCTGCGCGCGACTACTGTGTGACCTCGTGCCCGGGGCTGGCGAGAGGCGCCTGCCGGCACGAGGAGCCATGAACGATTTCGCGTCCACGCCCGAGCTTGTCCTTCTCCCGGCGGTCGATGTCGCCGACGGCAAGGCCGTCCGACTGACTCAGGGGGAGGCCGGCACCGAGACCAGCTACGGCGACCCGGTGGATGCCGCGATGGACTTCGCTCGGCAGGGTGCGGCGTGGATCCACCTCGTCGACCTTGATGCCGCCTTCGGACGCGGCAACAACACCGCGGTGATGCGCAAGGTCATCAAGCAGGTCAAGGGTGTGCAGGTCGAGCTGTCCGGTGGCATCCGCGATGACCGTTCGCTCGAGGCGGCGCTGGAAAGCGGTGCGAGCCGGATCAACCTCGGAACCGCGGCGCTGGAGAACCCCGAGTGGGCTGCCGACGTCATCAACCGCTACGGAGAGGCCATCGCGGTCGGACTGGACGTGCGCGGCACGACCCTGGCCGCGCGCGGCTGGACCCGTGACGGCGGCGATCTGTGGACCGTCCTGGAGCGTCTCGAGGATGCCGGCTGCAGTCGGTACGTCGTCACCGACGTCACGAAGGACGGCACTCTCCGCGGCCCCAACCTCGAACTGCTGCGCGAACTGACCCAGCGCACGCCGAAGCCGGTCGTGGCATCCGGTGGCGTGTCGAGCCTCGATGACATAGCGGCTCTGCGCGAGCTCGTGCCGCTGGGTGTCGAGGGCGCGATCGTCGGCAAGGCTCTCTACGCGGGCCAGTTCACCCTGGCCGAGGCGCTGGATGTCGCCGGGCACTGACGATCACCGCGCCGATTCGGCGGGCGTCCCGTGGGAGGGTCGCCGGTTCGAATCGAACCCGCATTCCGGTGACGACGGCTCGGCCGATCCGGGGCTCCTCGCGGCCTTGCAGGCGTTCGCCGCGGGAGGGGCCGATGCCGGTGCGGTCGTCGAGGCGTATCGCACCGCTCGGCTGCTCATCCCGCTGGTCGCCGAGAAGGGGGATCACGGCGTCGGGCCCCACGGACTCGAGGTCGACAAGACCCAGGAGCTGTCGATCGTCACGGTCGCGGCTCCCGACGGTCGCAAGGTGCTGCCGGTGTTCAGCTCCGTCGACGCCATGCAGCGGTGGGATGCCACGGCGCGGCCCGTCCCCGCGGACGGTCGCCGCACCGCTCTCGCCGCAGCATCCGAGGACACCGAGCTCATCGTGATCGACCCGGCGTCCGAAACCGAGTTCGTCCTGCGCCGGCCGGCCGTGTGGGCGATCGCTCAGGGCGAGTCGTGGGAGCCGGCACACGTGTCGCCCGCTGTGTTCACGGGTCTGCAGGAGAGCATCTCGGGAGAGCTCGCGGTCCTCGACTTCGCGGTCCAGCCCGGCGACCCCACGGGTCGGCTGCGCGGTCCCGAACTCGTCGTCCACCTGCGGCTCATGGCCGGACTCGACCAGGAGGAGTTGGATGCCGTGCTCGCGCGCCTCGCTCGCCGGTGGGCCGCCGACGACCGCGTCGCCGTCCTGGTCGACTCCCTGACCGTGAAGCTCCACCGCCCCACCGACCTCTGACCCCGCGCCGAGGACAGGCCACGTGCCGGGGACAGGCCGCTCCCGCCGGAATCGCCCTGTTCTCGCGGCATCCCCTGTGCTCAGCGCACCGCACGACGGGCCTTATCGTCCCCCGCGGGTGTCACGCGGGAGCTGTCCAGCGGCCGAGGAGGGGGAGGGCCTTGTCGTCCCCGGCGGGTGTCACCGAGGAGCTGTCCTGCGGCACAGAACGGAGGGATGCCATCCTCCTGAGGCAATCGGGCGAGGGGCCCTGCTGTTGCCTCGGGAGGACGGCATCCCGGAGTCCGGTACGCCTGAACGAGCGACCTAGTTGACGGGACCCGTCCACTTCTCGCCCGGCCCCTTGCCGATGGGGTCGGGGATCGCAGAGGCCTCGCGGAAGGCGAGCTGCAGGGAGCGGAGGCCGTCACGGAGCGATCGCGCGTGCATGTCGCTGATCTCGGGCGCTCCGGCGGTGATGAGTCCGGCGAGGGCGTTGATGAGCTTGCGCGCCTCGTCCAGGTCGATCTGCTGCTGCGGATCGTCGGCGAGCCCGACCTTCACTGCGGCGGCGCTCATGAGGTGCACGGCGGTCGTGGTGATGACCTCGACGGCGGGGACATCGGCGATGTCGCGGCTGGCGGAGGCGGAGACGCGCTCCTGCTCCTCCCACCGCGCGAGGCGCTCGGCATCCTGTGCGGAATGGGCGTCGTCGGGGGGAATCGTGTCCACGTGGTTCTCTCTGCTAGACTGTGGCGGGCTTCGGAGCGTTCTGCTCCGTACGAAAGAGGATCACATCCCACCCGCGCTTGCCGCTCCAGGCTACCGGGTTCCCGCACTCCACTCCGTTTCGCGCGGAGTCGTCTGGGTGCAGAAGCCGGTGCCGATGGCATCGTGCCGGGTGGTTCGTCTCCTCTTCGCCCGTGATTCGCCAGGATCGCGGCGGCCGTCATCAGTAGACAAGAGGAGTCCCGCATCAGCGATCCCCGCACCAACGAGCGCATCCGAGTCCCGGAGGTCCGTCTCGTCGGACCCAACGGCGAGCAGGTCGGCATCGTCCGAATCGAAGCTGCGCTGCGCCTGGCCCAGGAAGCGGACCTCGACTTGGTCGAGGTCGCCCCGAGCTCCAAGCCGCCCGTGGTCAAGATCATGGATTACGGCAAGTTCAAGTACGAGGCCGCTCAGAAGGCCAAGGAAGCGCGTCGCAATCAGGCGAACACCGTCCTCAAAGAGGTTCGGTTCCGTCTGAAGATCGAGGCGCACGATTACATCACCAAGCTCAAGCGCGCCGAGGGCTTCCTGCAGGCCGGCGACAAGGTCAAGGCGATGATCCTCTTCCGTGGTCGTGAGCAGTCCCGTCCCGAGCAGGGCGTGCGTCTGTTGCGCAAGTTCGCCGAGGATGTCGCCGAGTTCGGCACCGTCGAGTCGAACCCCACGATCGACGGTCGCAACATGGTGATGGTCGTGGCTCCGCACAAGAACAAATCCGAGGTCAAGACCGAGCAGAACGCGCAGCGCGCGGCGAACCGCGAAGCGGCACGCAGCGCCGCCCGCGGCGACTCGGACCCCGAGGACACCGCTGAACCGGCATCCGCCGAATAAGCTCCCCGACTCCCGCTCCGCCGGGAACCCCAACGAAGGAAGACAGATGCCGAAGCAGAAGACCCACTCGGGCGCCAAGAAGCGTTTCAAGTTGACCGGTAGCGGCAAGCTCATGAAGCAGCAGGCCGGCATGCGGCACAACCTCGAGGGCAAGGCCTCCAAGCGCACCCGTCGCCTGAACCAGGAGCAGGTTCTGGCCAAGGGTGACTCGAAGGTCGCCAAGAAGCTCCTCGGCCTCTGAGCGCCGACGCACGTTAGGAAGAATGAGAAATGGCTAGAGTCAAGCGGGCAGTCAACGCCCACAAGAAGCGTCGCGTCATCCTCGAGCGCGCCTCCGGTTACCGGGGTCAGCGTTCGCGTCTGTACCGCAAGGCGAAGGAGCAGGTGACCCACTCGCTCGTCTACGCGTACCGCGACCGTCGCAAGCGCAAGGGCGACTTCCGTCGTCTGTGGATCCAGCGCATCAACGCCGCGAGCCGCCAGAACGGCCTCACGTACAACCGCTTCATCCAGGGCCTCGGCCTCGCGGGTGTGCAGGTCGACCGCCGCATGCTCGCCGAGCTCGCGGTGAACGAGCCCGCCGTGTTCGCCTCGCTCGTCGCGACCGCCAAGGCTGCGCTCCCCAGCGACGTCAACGCCGCCAAGACCGCGTAATCACCCGGTTCCCACGAACGGGCGTCCTCTCCGGAGGGCGCCCGTTCGGCGTTTCCGCCCGAATCCCGGGGCGCATGCCGGTCGCGTCATACACTGGGGGCGTGCTGGAGAACCCCCGTTCGCCGCGGGTGCGCGCCGTGGCCAAGCTGAGCAAGCGCGCCGCTCGTCAGGAGACCGGTCTGTTCCTCCTGGAGGGGCCGCAGGCGGCACGCGAGGCGCTCGCGTGGGCGTCCGAAACGGTGCTCGAGCTGTACGCCACCCCGACCGCGCTCGAGAAGCACACGGACGTGCGCGACGCCGCGATCGATGCCGGCGTCGACGTGCAGTACACGACGGAGGCCGTCCTGGATGCCATGGCCGATACGGTCACTCCGCAGGGCATCGTCGCGGTGGCCCGGCAGTCGCCGACGGCGCTGAAGGACATCCTGGCAGAGGGACCGCGCCTCCTCGCGATCTGCGAGGAAGTGCGCGACCCGGGCAACCTCGGCACGATCATCCGCGCGGCGGACGCGGCTGGCGCGGACGCGGTGATCCTCACGGGCCGCACGGTCGATCTCTACAATCCGAAGGTCGTCCGGTCGACGACGGGATCGCTGTTTCATCTGCCGGTCGCGCTCGACCTCGATCTCGCCGATGTCGTGGAGCGCGTGCACGAGGCCGGCCTGCGCGTCGTTGCCGCCGATGTCGGGGGCGACGACTTCGTGGCATCCCGCGACCTTCTCAGCCGTCCGACGGCGTGGCTGTTCGGCAACGAGGCGCGCGGTCTCGACGAGACCGCGTTGGCGTACGCCGACCAGGCCCTGCGCCTACCGATCTACGGCCGCGCGGAGTCGCTGAACCTCGCCACCGCCGCGAGCGTGTGCCTCTACGAGACGGCGTTCGCGCAGCGCGCGGGGTGATTCCGCTGTTACGGAACGGTTAAGGCGCGCGTCACGGTGTGGTCGCTCCCGCATCCGTCTCCTAAGGTGGGCGAATGGCATCCGTTCCCCCGGCGGGCCCCGAGCCCCTCGTCGTCCTCTCCGACGTGCAGAAGCACTACGGCCAGTTCCAGGCACTGAAGGACATCGACCTCACCGTCGACCGTGGCGAGGTCGTCGTCGTGATCGGACCGTCGGGGTCGGGTAAATCCACCCTCTGCCGCACGATCAACCGCCTCGAGACCATCACGAGCGGCACCATCACTATCGATGGCAAAGAGCTCCCCAAAGAGGGCAAGGGCTTGGCCGAGTTGCGCGCCGACGTGGGCATGGTCTTCCAGTCCTTCAATCTGTTCGCGCACCTGACGATCCTCGAGAACGTCACGCTCGGACCCATCAAGGTCCGCAAGCTCAAGAAGGCGGATGCCGAGAGCGAAGCGCGGGCGCTCCTCGAGCGGGTCGGCGTCGGTCACCAGGCCGACAAGCTACCGGCCCAACTCTCCGGTGGTCAGCAGCAGCGCGTCGCCATCGCTCGCGCCCTCGCGATGAAGCCGAAGGTCATGCTGTTCGACGAGCCCACCTCAGCCCTCGACCCCGAGATGATCAACGAGGTCCTCGACGTCATGGTCGGTCTCGCTGCTGACGGCATGACGATGATCGTCGTGACCCACGAGATGGGATTCGCGCGGAAGGCCGCGAACCGTGTCGTCTTCATGGCCGACGGCCAGATCGTCGAGCAGGCGGCGCCGGAACAGTTCTTCACACGACCCGAGTCCGATCGCGCGAAGGACTTCCTCTCGAAGCTCATCACTCACTGACTCCGCAGCGGAACGACGGCGTTCCGCTCTGCTCTCCGCGCCGGCCGAGCCGGCGTCCCCCCGTATCCCCTCCGCACAGCACACGTAACCAAGGAGACATCACATGCGTAAGACACGCTTCCTCACCGGTGCCGGCATCCTCGCCGCCGGAGTCCTGGCCCTGACGGCCTGCAACAGCGGTACCCCCGGAGCGGCGCCCGGCGCCGAGGGCGGCGACTCCGCCCAGCTCTGGGAGGTCGCTTCCGAGGTGTCGCTCGACGGCAGCCCGACGTACGAGCGCATGGTGTCGGCCGACAAGGTCGTCGTCGGGGTCAAGGAGGACCAGCCCGGCCTCGGCTTCAAGGACCCCATCACCGACGAGCGCGGCGGATTCGACGTCGAGATCGCGCAGTGGATCGCCGCCTCGCTCGGCTTCGACGCCGAGCAGATCGAGTACAAGACGATTCCCTCCGCGAACCGTGAGCAGGAGCTCGTCAACGGGAACATCGACTACTACGTCGGTACGTACTCCATCACGGACAAGCGTAAGGAGTCGATCGACTTCGCCGGTCCGTACCTCATCACCGGTCAGGGTCTGCTGGTCGCCGCCGACGACGAGTCCATCTCGGAGCCCGACGACCTCGCGGGCAAGATCGTCTGCTCCGTGACCGGCTCGACGCCGCTGCAGCGGATCCGCGATGAGTACGCGCCCGGTGACACGGTCGAATACGACACCTACACGCAGTGCCTCGAGCAGCTGCGTGGCGGTTCTGTCGACGCCGTCACGACCGACCAGGCCATCCTCGCCGGGTACGTCGCGCAGGAGCCCGAAACGTTCAAGATCGCGGGAGACACCTTCAGCGAGGAGCGGTACGGCGTCGGTCTGCCGAAGGGTGACACCGTGCTGAAGGACCACATCAACGCCCTGTTCAACGACGGCGGCGAGGTCTGGACCGCGCTCTTCGACAAGAACCTCGCGCCGGCAGGTATCGAGGGCGAGCAGCCGACCGCCGACGAGTGATCCGTTCGGGGGCGGTGCTCCGTGCCGCCCCCGAACCCCGTTCTTCCCGAGACAAGGACCACGCATGGGTGTCATCACCGACAACCTCGATATCTGGAGCGAAGCGCTCGTCGGCACGATCGTGCTCTTCTTCGCCGGCGGTGCCCTCGCGCTGGTGCTGGGCGTCATCGTGGGCGCGATGCGAGTGTCACCCGTGCCGATCGCCCGCGGCGTGGGCACCTTCTATGTCAGCGCCATCAGAAACACGCCGCTGACGCTGGTGTTCTTCGCGTTCGTGTTCGCCCTGCCGCCGCTGCTGGGCCTGCGGCTGACCGGCAACGTCTCCTTGACGCTCGGCATCTGTGCGCTGGGGATCTACACAGCGACGTACGTCGCCGAGGCGATCCGGTCGGGCGTCAACACCGTCCCCCTCGGGCAGGCGGAGGCGGCCCGAGCCCTGGGCCTCGGTTTCGGTCAGGTCATGTCGCTCGTGGTCCTCCCGCAGGCGTTCCGATCGGTCATCCCTCCGATGATGAGTGTCTTCATCGCTCTCCTGAAGAACACCACGGTCGCCGCCGGCTTCTCGATCGTGAACCTGGGCTCGGTGCGCAACTATCTGAGCGAACGCGGCGAGAACGCGTTCGTGGTCATCCTGTGGATAATGGTCGTCTTTGTCGCGCTCGTCCTGCTGCTGTCGTGGTTGCAGCGAACGCTCGAGAACCGATGGAGGGTCACGCGATGAGCAGCGTCCTGTACGACGTCCCCGGGCCCCGGGCCATCGTCCGCAATCGCATCCTCGGAGTCGTCACGGTCCTCGTCGTGCTGGGGATCGTGGGGTTCTTCGTCTGGCGCCTCGCCGACACCGGACAGTTCACGGCACAGAAGTGGTCGGCGTTCACCTACACCAACGTGTGGGCGAGCATCTTCGACGCCACGCTCGCCACGCTGGCTGCTTTCGGCGCGGCGGCCCTCGGGGCCCTGGCCCTCGGATTCGTGCTCGCCATCGGTCGGCTCTCCGACCACGCCTGGGTGCGGCGTCCGTTCATCGCCGTCATCGAGGTCTTCCGAGCCATCCCGGTGCTCGTCTTCATGTTCCTCCTCTACTACGGCTTCCCCGTCATCGGCATCCGGATGGAACCGTATTGGGCCGTCGTCATCGCCCTCGTTTGCTACAACGGCTCCGTTCTCGCGGAGGTCATCCGCGCCGGCGTCGAGTCGCTGCCGCGCGGCCAGACCGAGGCGGGCTACGCCCTCGGGCTCCGCAAGGCGGGCGTGATGCGCCTCATCCTGCTGCCGCAGGCGATTCGGGCCATGATGCCCGTGATCATCGCCCAGCTCGTCGTGACGCTGAAGGACACCGCGCTCGGCTTCATCATCACCTACCCCGAACTGCTGTTCTACGCCAAGTACATCGGGGCGCAGCCGGTCGTCGGTTCGCCGATCGTCCCCGCGACGATCGTCGTCGGGGCGATCTACATCGCACTGTGCCTGCTGCTGTCGTTCGTGGCCACCCTCGTCGAGAAGCGCCTGCGCCGGTCGCCGCGTGTGACCGGAGTCGCTGCCGCCGCACCGGCGGCCCCGCAGGGCGGGACCGACACGGCCCTGATCGTCGCGCAGCGGGGCGGCCCCGGGGCGGAGTGAGGCCGACGGCGGGAGGGGGAGTGTCTCCGCGCGTCGGTAGACTCGGTTCTCGTGTCTGACGCACCCGAGATCACGCCCGAGGCCGTCGCCTCCGCCGTCGATGCCGCGCTCGCCGCGCTCGCCGGCGCCGCGACCACGGCCGACCTGAAGGCCGCCCGAGCCGCGCATGCGGGAGAGCAGTCGCCGCTGTCGCGACTCAACGCCCAGTTGCGCCACGTGGCTCCCGAGAACAAGGCCGCCTTCGGGAAGCTCGTCGGGCAGGCGCGTGCGCGTGTCAACCAGGCGTTCGCGGCGCGCGAGACCGAGGTCGCCGAGGCCGAGACCGCTGCGCGGCTCGAGGCTGAGCGGATCGATGTCACGGCGCTGCCGCAGCGTGCGCGCGTGGGGGCGCGGCATCCCATCTCCCTTCTGCAAGAGCAGGTGTCCGACATCTTCGTGGGCATGGGGTGGGAGATCGCCGAGGGGCCCGAGCTCGAGCACGAGTGGTTCAACTTCGACGCGCTGAACTTCGACGTCGACCACCCGGCGCGGCAGATGCAGGACACCTTCTTCGTCGATCCCGTCGCCCGTCACCTCGTGATGCGCACGCACACGAGTCCCGTGCAGGTGCGGTCCATGCTCGAGCGCGACCTTCCCATCTACGTCCTGTGCCCGGGCCGGGTGTACCGCACCGACGAATTCGACGCGACACACCTCCCGGTCTTCACGCAGTTCGAGGGCCTCGTCATCGATAAGGGCATCACGATGGCGCACCTCAAGGGCACGCTCGACCACGCTGCCCGCGTCCTCTTCGGGCCCGAGGCCAAGACCCGCTTCCGCGCCAACTTCTTCCCGTTCACCGAACCGAGCGCCGAGCTCGATCTGTGGCATCCGACCTTCAAGGGCGGGGCGCGCTGGATCGAGTGGGGTGGCTGCGGGATGGTGAACCCCAACGTCCTCCGGGCCGCCGGGATCGATCCCGAGGAGTACTCGGGCTTCGCGTTCGGCATGGGCATCGAGCGCACGCTCATGTTCCGCAGCGACGTCCAAGACATGCGCGACATGGCCGAGGGCGATGTCCGCTTCAGCGAGCAGTTCGGAATGGTGGTCTGATGCGCGTCCCGCTCTCCTGGTTGCGCGAGTACGTCGATGTGCCGGCGGATGCCACACCCGAGGACGTTCTCGCGGCGCTGGTGTCGGTCGGCTTCGAAGAAGAGGACGTGCACCGTTTCGAGCTCTCCGGCCCCATCGTGGTCGGTGAGGTGACGGAGTTCGCTCCCGAGCCGCAGTCCAACGGCAAGACGATCCGCTGGTGCCAGGTCGACGTGGGCGAGGAACACGGCGGCATCCGCGGGATCGTGTGCGGAGCCGGCAACTTCTTCGAGGGCGACAAGGTCGTTGTGACGCTCCCGGGCGCCGTGCTCCCCGGCCCCTTCCCGATCGCGGCCCGGAAGACGTACGGTCACGTGTCCGACGGCATGATCGCCTCCGCGCGCGAACTCGGCCTCGGCGACGAGCACAACGGCATCCTTCGACTGATCGATCTCGGCATGGACGCGCCGGTCGGGACCGACGCGATCGCGCTGCTCGGCCTCGACGACGTCGCCGTCGAGATCAACGTCACGCCCGATCGCGGGTACGCGCTGTCGGTGCGCGGTGTCGCCCGCGAGTACTCCCACGCCACGGGGGCTGCCTTCCGCGACCCGGCCGAACGTGAGTGGGGCGACCTCGATCCGGGTACCGGTTTTCCGATCACGGTCGATGACCGTGCGCCCATCCGCGGGCGGGTCGGCGCGACCGAGTTCGTCGCGCGGATCGTCCGCGGTGTCGACCCCACGAAGCCCACGCCGGCCTCAATGATCGCGCGTCTCTCGCTCGCCGGCATCCGCTCACTGGGCGTGCTCATCGACATCACGAACTACGTGATGCTCGAACTCGGTGAGCCGATCCACGGGTACGACCTCGATCGCCTCCAGGGCGGCATCACCGTGCGTCGCGCGACACCCGGCGAGAAGCTCGAGACGCTCGACGGCAAGGTCCGCACGCTGGATCCCGAAGACCTGCTGATCACCGACGAGTCCGGTCCCATCGGCCTCGCCGGCGTCATGGGCGGCGGGACGACCGAGATGACCGATGCGACCCGCAACGTGCTCATCGAGGCTGCGATCTTCGACACCGTCTCGATCGCCCGCACCGCACGCCGGCACAAGCTCCCCTCCGAGGCCTCCCGCCGGTTCGAGCGCGGGGTCGACCCGATGATCCCGTTCGCCGCGGCGCGCCGCGTCGCCGACCTCATGGTCGCGTACGCGGGCGGCACGCTGGACACGAGCATCGGCGGGGCGCTGCGGGCCGAGGTGCACATCGAAGGGATCCCGTTGCCCGCCGGCTTCGTGCCCGGTCTCATCGGCGTCGACTACACCGACGACGAGACCGAGGGAGCGCTGCGGCTCATCGGCTGCACCGTCGAGCGCCGCGCGGAGGAGTGGATCGTGGTCCCGCCGTCCTGGCGCCCCGACCTCACCGACAAGTGGACGCTGGCCGAAGAGGTGGCGCGCATCGAGGGCTACGACCGGATCCCGTCGGTGCTGCCGACGCCGCCGTCCGGCCGCGGACTCACCTCTGCTCAGCAGGGGCGCCGTCGCGTCGCCAACGCTCTGGCGGCGGCCGGGTTCGTCGAGACGCCGTCGTTCCCGTTCACCACCGCCGAGCAGAACGATCTGCACGGGTCCCCCTCGGGCGAGTCGCTGCCGAGCGTCAAGCTCGCGAACCCGCTCGACGGGCTGGCTCCGTTCCTGCGCCGCTCGCTCGTGCCCGGTCTGCTGCAGGTCGCGCACCGCAACCTGTCGCGCGGGATCGTCGATCTCGCCCTCTTCGAGACGGGCACGGTCTTCCTGCCGAAGCCGGGCGTGCAGTACGGAACGGTGTCGGTCCCGCCGCTCGCGGTCCGTCCCGATGCCGCGACTCTGACCGCGCTGGATGCCTCGATTCCCCCGCAGCGTCGGCACGTCGCCGTGCTGCTGACGGGTCACCGTGTGGCCAAGCAGCCGGGGCAGGCGGCCGTCGCGTCGGACCTTGCCGATGCGGTGGACGCGGTGCGCGTGCTCGCCGGGGCCGCCGGCGTCGACGTCGAACTGGTCCAGGCGCAGCGCGCGGCGCTGCACCCGGGTCGCACGGCACGGGTCCTCGTCGCCGGCGTCGATGTCGGCTACGTCGGCGAGCTGCTCCCGACGGTCGCGGCCGCGGCCGATCTTCCCGGACGCGTGCTGGTGGCCGAGCTCGACCTCGATGCACTGCTCGAGCGCGCGCAGGCGCGTGTGGTCGCGGCATCCCTGTCGGGCTTTCCGGCGGCGACGCAGGACGTCTCGGTCGTCGTGCCCGCCGAGGTCGCCGCGGGCGCCGTGCGGGCCGCTCTTCTCGAGGGCGGCGCGCCCCTCCTCGAGGGTGTGCGCCTGGTCGACGACTACCGCGGCCCGGGCGTTGCCGACGGGGCGAAGAGCCTCACGTTCGCGCTGCGCTTCCGCGCGGCGGATCGCACGCTGACGGCCCTCGAGGCCACGGACGCCAAGATGGCGGGCATCGCGCTGGCGGGGGAGCGGTTCGGCGCCGCGATCCGCGACGGCGACGTGAGCGCCTGATCCGCGCGGGCGGCCCGACCGGGAGATCCGGATGTGGCCTGCCCTCATCGCCGACGAGGGGGCAGTCGGAAGTGGTCGGCGATGAGGGCAGTGTCATGAGCATACCCCCTACTTGTCCCCCAAATGGGGGACAAGCTGAAAGAAGTCGTTGCGTGGAGTATCGACGCGCTGGACCAGCGCGAGCGCACGACGGATTTGCCCCTCTCCGGCCGCGACCGGTACCCTCGCGGAATGTCGTCGATCGTCTTCAGCTACGAGGAGCTCTCCGTGAGCACCGTTGCTGTGCGTCGACGTCGGGTCGCACGCCGAGTCTCGGCGACCTCGTAACCCGCCGCCGGTCGGGCATGCGGGTGTCGCCGCCCCGGTTCACGCTGATCACAGCCACAGCCCCGACTCCTAAGGTGGATCCATGACCCTCTCGGTCGCCGTCTCCGGCGCCTCCGGATACGCGGGCGGCGAGATCCTTCGCCTGCTCTCCGCCCATCCCGAGGTGGAGATCCGTACCGTCACCGCGCACTCGAGCGCGGGACAGCCGTTGGTCTCGCACCAGCCGCATCTGCGTTCCCTCGGGCATCTCACACTCCAGCCGACGACCCCCGAGGTGCTCTCCGGCCACGACGTGGTGTTCCTCGCCCTCCCGCACGGCCAGTCGGCCCAGTACACCGATGCGCTGGGGGACACCGCGCTCGTCATCGACGCGGGCGCCGATCACCGGCTCACCTCCGCGACCGACTGGGCGGCCTTCTACGGTGGCGATCACCCCGAACCGTGGGCCTACGGCGTCCCGGAACTCCCCGTCGGCGGCGGCAAGCAGCGGGATCTGCTGCGGGGCGCGACCCGGATCGCCGCGCCCGGCTGCAACGCGTCGACGGTGTCGCTCTCCCTGGCCCCCGGAGTCGCGGCAGGCGTGATCGATCCGGGGGACATCGTGTCCGTGCTGGCGGTCGGGCCGAGCGGCGCGGGCAAGTCCGCGAAGACGAACCTCCTCGCGAGCGAGGTCCTCGGCACGGCCAACCCCTACGCGGTCGGCGGTACCCACCGGCACATCCCCGAGATCCGCCAGGCTCTGGCCGCCGCCGGGGCCCCGGTCGATGGCATCCGGATCTCCTTCACCCCGGTCCTCGTGCCCATGGCGCGCGGCATCCTGGCGACGTCGTCGGCGCCGATTCGGGAGGGGGCGACGGATGCCGAGATCCGAGCGGCGTGGGAAGACGCCTACGCCGGTGAGCCCTTCGTCGAGCTGCTTCCCGCCGGCTCCGTCCCTCGCACGGCCGACGTGCTCGGCGCCAACGTCGCGTCCCTCGGAATCGCCATCGACCGCGCGGCGAACCGCGTCGTCGTCGTCGCCGCCGTCGACAATCTGGTGAAGGGCACCGCGGGCGCCGCGGTGCAATCCATGAACCTCGCGCTGGGTCTCCCCGAGATCACGGCCCTTCCCCTGAACGGAGTCGCCCCGTGAGCGTGACCGTCCCCCGAGGATTCGAGGCGGCCGGCGTCGCCGTCGGACTCAAGTCCACCGGCGCCCGTGATGTCGCCGTCGTCGTGAACCGAGGGCCGCTCAAGGTCGGCGCCGCGGTGTTCACATCGAACCGCGCCAAGGCCAACCCGATCCTGTGGTCGGAGCAGGTCGTGCGCGACGGGGTGGTGGAGGCGGTCGTCCTCAACTCGGGTGGTGCGAACTGCTTCACCGGCGCGTTCGGCTTCCAGACCACCCATCAGACGGCGGAACGTGCCGCCGAGCTCCTCGGCATCGGGGCGGGCGATGTCGTCGTGTGCTCGACCGGGCTCATCGGCACCGGCGACGAGGTCTTCCGCGCCAAGGTGCTCGACGGTGTCGACAAGGGCGTGGCTGCGCTGTCGGTCGAGGGGGGTGACGATGCCTCGCTCGCGATCATGACGACGGACTCCCGTCCGAAGCGTGCGGTGCACGTCGGAGACGGCTGGAGCATCGGCGGCATGGCGAAGGGTGCCGGCATGCTGGCTCCGGGCCTCGCGACGATGCTGGTAGTCCTCACGACCGACGTCGTGCTGGATGCGGCCGAGGCCGACGAGGCACTACGGGCCGCGACGCGCGTGAGCTTCGACCGTCTCGACTCCGACGGGTGCATGTCGACCAACGATCAGGTGACGCTGCTGGTCAGCGGGGCCAGTGGCATCCGAGTGGATGCCGACGAGTTCGCCGCCGCGCTCACGGCGGTGTGCGATGACCTCGCCGCGCAGTTGCAGGGTGACGCCGAAGGCGCGAGCCACGACATCACGATCCGGGTCGTCGGGGCCGCGTCCGAGGACGACGCCGTGGACGTGGGGCGCTCGATCGCGCGCAACAACCTCTTCAAGGCCGCGATCTTCGGCAACGACCCGAACTGGGGTCGCGTCCTCGCCGCCATCGGCACCACGCGGGCAGAGTTCGACCCCTATGACGTCGACGTGTGGATGAACGGCGTACGGGTGTGCTCGGCGGGCGGCCCCGACCGTCCGCGCGAGGACGTCGACCTGACCCCGCGCGCGACCGACCTCGTCGTCGATCTCCGCGTGGGCGACGCCGCGGCGACGATCCGCACGAACGACCTCACTCACGACTACGTCCACGAGAACAGCGCCTACTCCTCATGATCGACATCGACATCCAGGACACCGATCCGACGGCGGCCAGCGAACGGGCGGTGACTCTCGTCGAGTCGCTGCCGTGGGTGCGCAAGTACCGCGACCAAGTCGTGGTCGTGAAGTACGGCGGCAATGCGATGGTCAGCGACGAGCTGCAGGACGCGTTCGCGGCCGACATCGCGTACCTCCGCTACGTGGGGGTCAAGCCGGTCGTCGTCCACGGCGGCGGTCCGCAGATCTCGTCGATGCTGAACCGCCTCGACATCCCCAGCGAGTTCCGCGGCGGGTACCGCGTCACCTCGACCGAGGCCATCGGGGTGGTGCGCATGGTGCTCACCGGCCAGATCAACCCCCAACTGGTCGCCAAGGTCAACGCGCACGGTCCGCTCGCGACGGGTCTCAGCGGAGAGGATGCCGGACTCTTCGGCGGACGCCGACGCGGTGTCGTCGTCGACGGCGTCGAGCACGACCTCGGCCGCGTGGGCGACGTCGTCACCGTCGATCCGCAGCCGGTCCTGGACCACCTCGCTGCGGGCCGCGTGCCGATCGTCTCGTCGATCGCTCCCGACCTCGACCACCCCGGCACGTCGCTCAACGTCAACGCGGACGCGGCAGCCGCCGCTCTCGCGGTCGCGCTGAATGCGAAGAAGCTCGTGGTTCTCACGGATGTGCCCGGCCTCTACGCCGATTGGCCCAACCGGGATTCGCTCGTCTCGCACCTCACGTCGACGGAGCTGCGCGCGATGGTGCCGCGGCTGGAGTCGGGGATGATCCCCAAGATGCAGGCGTGCCTCGACGCGGTCGACGGGGGAGTGCCCACGGCCGCGATCATCGACGGCCGCGTGCCGCACTCGGTGCTCGTCGAACTCTTCACCAGCAAAGGAATCGGAACGGAGGTGGTCGCGTGAACGCGGACACGACACAGGGATCGTCCGCCGGGCCCGCCCCTTCGTGGCAGGAGGATGCCGGGCGCGACCTCGTCCGCAGCTTCGGCGACCGCATGGCGTTGTTCGTCCGCGGTGAGGGCGCGTACGTGTGGGACGGGGACGGGAAGAGATACCTCGACTTCCTCGCGGGAATCGCGGTGGACGCTCTCGGTCATGCCCACCCGACCTTCGTCGAGGCCGTCGCGACGCAGGCCGCGACCTTGACGCACGTCTCGAACTACTTCGCCACGCCGCCGCAGCTCGCGCTCGCCGCCCGGCTGAAGCGCCTCGCGGGCACGGGGGACGCCGGACGCGTGTACTTCGCGAACTCCGGCGCGGAGGCCAACGAAGCGGCCTTCAAGCTCGCGCGGCTCCACGGCCGGGGGACGCAGCGCACGCGCATCCTCGCCCTGAAGAACGGCTTCCACGGCCGCACGATGGGGGCCCTCGCGCTGACCGGGAAGCCGGCGCTGCAGGCGGACTTCCTCCCGATGGTCCCCGGCGTCGAGCACATCGATGCCACCATCGACGCGCTCGAGGCGGCCGCCGACGACCGCGTGGCCGCGTTCATCGTCGAGCCCATCCAGGGCGAGGCGGGTGTGGTCGAGCTGCCCGACGGGTACCTCGAGGCGGCGCGTGAGATCACGGCGCGTCACGGGGCACTCCTCATCGTGGACGAGATCCAGACGGGTGCCGGGCGGACGGGCGAGTGGTTCGCGTTCCAGCACGCCGGGATCGTCCCGGATGCGATCACGGTCGCCAAGGGTATCGGCGGTGGATTCCCGATCGGTGCCCTCATCACCTTCGGTGCGGCGAGCGAGCTGTTCTTCCCGGGCACGCACGGCTCGACCTACGGCGGCAACGCGCTGGGAACGGCCGTGGCGGGGGCGGTCCTCGGTGAGATCGAGGCGTCCGGGCTGCTCGCCAACGCCTCGGCGCGCGAGGAGCAGCTGCGCGCGGGTATCGCCGGGCTCGGATCCCCGCTCGTCGCCGGCGTCCGCGGGCGCGGTCTCCTCCTCGGCGTCGCTCTGGCCCACCCGGTGGCCAAGGCGGTCGTCGCCGCGGCCCAGGAGCACGGCCTCATCGTCAACGCCGCGAACGACGAGACGATCCGACTCGCCCCGCCCCTGATCATCGGGGATGCCGAGATCTCCGAGTTCCTCACGCTGTTCGGCGCAGCGCTGGCCACCGCCGCCGACGCCCTCATGATCGATGAGTCCGCCGCCGCGGCGACCGAAGGAGTACCCGCGTGACCCGCCACCTGCTGCGCGACGACGATCTCACCCCCGCCGAGCAGGCCGAGATCCTCGACCTCGCCCTCGAACTCAAGAAGGACCGCTGGGCGCAGAAGCCGCTCGCCGGTCCGCAGACCGTCGCCGTCATCTTCGACAAGTCGTCGACCCGTACCCGCGTCTCGTTCGCGGTCGGTATCGCCGATCTCGGCGGCTCCCCGCTCATCATCTCGACGGCCAACAGTCAGCTGGGCGGCAAGGAGACCCCGTCCGACACGGCGCGCGTCCTGGAACGGCAGGTCGCCGCGATCGTGTGGCGCACCTATGCGCAGGCGGGTCTGGAGGAGATGGCGCGCGGAACACGTGTTCCCGTCATCAACGCCCTGAGCGACGACTTCCACCCGTGTCAGCTGCTGGCCGACCTGCTGACGATTCGCGAGCACAAGGGCGAGCTGACGGGGCTGACGCTGTCGTTCTTCGGCGACGGCCGGAGCAACATGGCCCACTCGTACGTGCTCGCGGGCGTCACCGCCGGTATGCACGTGCGGGTCGCCTCTCCCGCCGACTACGCGCCCCGCCCGGATGTAATCGCCGATGCCGAGCGCATCGCGGCCGCGACGGGCGGATCGATCACGCTGAGCACCGACCCCGAGGCCGCGGCATCCGGAGCCGATGTCGTCGTCACCGACACCTGGGTCTCGATGGGCAAGGAGGAGGAGAAGATCGCGCGCATCCGCGACCTCGGCGGGTTCAAGGTCACGACCGACCTCATGGCTCGTGCCGACAAGGCCGCGCTCTTCATCCACTGCCTCCCCGCTGACCGCGGCTACGAGGTCGACGCGGAGGTCATCGACGGACCGCAGAGTGTGGTGTGGGACGAGGCCGAGAACCGGTTGCACGCCCAGAAGGCGCTGCTGGTGTGGCTGTTGCGCCAGGACTGATCGCCCGGACGGGACGTGCGTGGGATCGCTTCGACGGTCCGCGCCGCCTCGTCGGCATCGATCTCGCCCGAGGGCTCGCCGTCATCGGAATGCTCGCGGCGCATCTCCTGG
>NZ_RBZY01000046.1 GCF_004022425.1 Microbacterium enclense
GCGAGCCGTGGCGGGCGCGGCCCGCCAAGTCGGCTACGCCGACGATGAGCGCGAGTCCCAGGAACACCCCGACGGCGATCATGCCGGTGGCGTACGCGTCATGGAACACCACGAGCGGATCGCGGTCGCCCTGCTCGCGATAGACCGTGGCGTAGAACAGGGCGAGGGCGATCGCCGTCCCCACGGCCGTGCCGATGCGCTGTCCGAGCTGACCCACCGACCCGGCGACGCCGCCGCTGGACACCGGGATGTCGGCCAGAGTGAGGGTCTGATTCGGCGAGATCACCAGACCGCCGGCGAACCCGCCCACGACCATCACCGCCGCCATCGCCCACGGGGTCCACGCGGGCGGGGTCGTCAGCGCGACGAGTGCCAGGGCTCCGGCCGCGGCGACCATCCCGAGGATTCCTGCTACGACCAGCGGACGGCCGATGCGCGTGACGAGGGTGCCGCCGACCCAGGAACTCCACGCCGAGGCCACCGCGAAACCGATCGTCACCATTCCGGCGAACACCGGCTCGAGCCCGAGTCCGCCCTGCAGGAAGAGCGTGCCGAGCAGGAACATGGCGGGCACCGCCGCGAAGTACGCGGTGGAGATGAGCACGCCGTTGCGGTACGAGCCCAGCGCGAAGATCGAGAACGGCATCAGTGGCATCCGCCCGCGTTCGGCGTAGCGGCGCTCCCAGAACACGAACGCCGCGGCGAAGACGACCGACGCGACGAGCAGCCACCAGCGACGCGGGTCGTCGTCGGGCGACCCCGTCGTGAAGAGGAACGGCCACATCAGCGCGATGATCGTCAGCCCGAAGAGGATCACGCCCACCGGGTCGAGGTCGAGCGCACGATGCGAGGCGGTGCGGGTGTTCGGCAGGAGCCAGGCGGCGAGGACGATCACGATCAGCACGAGCGGGATGTTGATCCAGAAGATCAGCCGCCACCCGTCGGTGTCACCGCCGAGGGCGATGAGCAGACCTCCCAGCGTGGGCCCCAGAGCCGTCGCGATCCCGATGGTCGCGCCGAACAGCCCGAAGGCGCGACCGCGTTCCTTCCCCTGGAACAGCTGCTGCACGAGCCCGAGCACCTGGGGCATCTGGATGCCGGCAGCCACACCCTGCAGCAGACGCGCGGTCAGCAGCACCGCGGTGGTGGGAGCCAGCGCGCACGCGAGACTCGTGACGAGGAACAGCGACAGTCCGACGAGGAACAGCACGCGCCGCGACCGCTGGTCGCCGAGTCGTCCCGCCGGCACGAGGACGAGACCGAACGTCAGGATGTACCCCGAGACCACGAGCTGCAGTTCGGTGGGTCCCGCGTTCAGCGCCGCCTCGATCGACGGGAGAGCGACGTTCACCTTGGTGAGGTCGAGGATCGTGAGCGCGGCGACCGACACGGCGATCCAGTACGCGCGCCACCGATGGCGCGTCGAAAGCGGGATGTCACGTGTCGGCGGGTGGGGGGACGTGCGATCTTCAGGCATCGCCGCTCACGCTACTCGGGGCCACCGACCCCGCGGTCGGGCTTGCGCGAATGGATCAGTCGACGTCGCGGCGGGCGAGCACCGCACGCAGGATGAAGAAGACGACGAGCGCGACGACCGCGACCAGCACGAGGCGGAAGACGAACGTGATGAACCACAGCAGGACGTTGACCAGCAGCCAGGCGATGACCACGGCCGCGATGACGCCGAGGACAGTCCAAAGGGTGCTCGTGCGCATGCTCCCAGCCTACGCGAACGCCGCTGCCGCCGCGTCCTGGCGGATGACGCTCGGGCCGCGCGGCGTCGCGGTCACCCGGACCTGCGCGGGGAGCTGATCCTTCATCGACGCGACGTGGCTGATCACGCCGACGGTGCGCCCGCCCTGACGAAGCTCGTCGAGCGTGCGCATGGCGAGGTCGAGGGTCTCGTCGTCGAGCGAGCCGAAGCCCTCGTCGACGAAGAGCGTGTCGAGGCGGATGCCACCCGCCCGCGCCGTGACCACCTCGGCGAGCCCGAGCGCGAGGGCGAGGGAGGCGAGGAACGTCTCGCCGCCGGACAGCGACTGCGGTGGTCGGCACTGGCCGGTGAACGCGTCCATGACCTCGAGTCCGAGGCCGCTCGCGGCTCCTCGAGCTGCCAGAGCGTCGGTGTGCTGCAGACGGTACCGGCCGGCCGACATGTGATCGAGGCGCAGGTTCGCGGCATCCACGATCTCTTCCAGCTCGGCCGCGAGCACGAAGGTCTCGAGCGCCATGCGGCGGGTGTTGGGGGCGCGCCCGGCGACGGTGTCCGCCAGACGGGCGACGACCGCGTGCGCTTCGGACAGGCGTGCGATCGCGGCGCTGCCGGCATCGGCTCGCTGCGCGAGGTCGCGCACGCGGGCCGCGACGGCGGAGGCGGCGGCGTGCGCGGCGGCGGCGGCCTCGACCGCGTTCCGGGCCTCGCGCACCGCAGCGGCCGTGGGCGACAGGTCGATCGGATCGTCGGGCGCCCCGACGAGAACGAGCTCGAGGTCGAGAAGACGGCCGCGCGTGGCGGCGAGCGCCGCGTCGTGCTCGGTGATCGCGCTCTCCGTGCGACGGCGTGCCGTGGCGTCGCGGAGGGCGACGCGCGCCTCGTCTTCGTGGGAGAAGATGCTGTCGGCCAGCAGCCCGTCGAGGGCGGCGCGCGCGTCGGCGGCGGCGCGGACGCAGGTCTCGAGTTCGATCCGCGCGGCGCTGACAGCCCGGACGGCGTCGCGCCGGGCGGTGAGGTCGCGGCGACGCGCCCGGACGGTGGGGAACGTGTCACGAGCCGCGAGGACGGCGGTCCGAAGGGCGTCGGCCCGCTGAGCGTGCAGCGCGAGATCCTGGCGAGCCGCGGCGAGCTCGCGTGCGAGCCGCTCGCTCTCGGCCGCGTCCGACTTCTCGCGGTCGAGCAGCGCGGTCCGCTCGGCGGCGAGACGATCGTGTTCGGCGACGTCGGCCTCGGCGCGGGCGAGCGTCTCACCGATGCGCTCCCGCCGCTCGAGCAGGGCGCTCAGCGATTCGCCGCCCGCGCGGGCCGCAGCCAGGGCATGGGCGTCCCGCGCGACGCGCGAGGCGTCCGACGCCAGCCGGTCGCGCTCGGTGGCGACGTTCTTGCGGTCTTCGGCGGCGGACACCTCGGCATCGGTGACCGGTTCGGCGGTGCCCACGGCGGGGGCGGGATGCTCGCGGGAGCCGCAGACGGCGCACGGCTCCCCGTCGATGAGCGCGTGGGCGAGCTCGGCCGCGGTCCCGGCGAGCCGGCGACGCAGGAGCGAACTCCACGCCTCGACGGCGAGCCGCAGTTCGTCGGCGCGCACGAGCGCGGTGAGATCGGCGGTGTCGCGCTCCTCGGCGAGCTTCTCGGCGTCGCGCGCCGCGTCGATCCGACGGTCGACCTCGGTCCTCTCGGCCACCGCCACGTCACGACGGGACAGCGCGTCGACGAGTCGATCGAGCCGCTCGTCGAGGGCGGCCAGCGTCGTCGGCACGCCGGCACGGCGAGTGGCGACGTCGTCGGCACGGCGCTCGGCACGTTCCACGTCCGCGTGCCGCACGGCTGCTTCGGCCTCGATCGCCGCGAGCTCGTCCTCAAGGGCGAGCGCCGCGTCGACGCGCGCGAGCAGGGTGGTCAGCTCGTCGTCGCGCGCGGTGGGGCCGGACGAAGCGTCGAGTCCCGTCTCGCCGAGGCCGGCGGCGACCCGGACCGCGGTCTCTGCCGCCGCTCGGGCGGGCGCGATCGCGCGGTGCGTTCGGTCGAGGGCCTCGATCGGCGCCCGCAGCGCCTCCGCGGCTGCCGCGGCGACGACCTCTTCGCGCAGCGCCGCGATCCGCTCGGCGTCGGATTCGAGGGTCGAGAGGTGCTCCCGCGCCGCTCGTCGCTCGACCTGACGCTCGTGCATCGCCGTCGCCTCGCGCTCGGCCGCGAGCGCGGCGTCGAGGGTCGCCGTGGCCGCTGCCCGGTCGTGGGCGGCGGCTTCGACGCGGTACTGCGCGCGCTCGACGCCGCGGACCACGTCGGCGAGCCGTTCGACGATCGTGAGCGCGGGACGGTCGATGGTCCCGCCTTCGGCGCGAACCCGCGTCGGGGCGTCGTCCTCGGCGCCGGTCTCGCGCTCGGTGTCGAGGTCGGCGATCATCCGCTCGGCCTCGCCGAGGAGCGTGGACACCTCGGTGCCCTCCGCCGCGAGGCGCTCGGCCGCGCTCTTGCGCCGTTCGTCGAGTGCACTCGCGTACTGCTCGAACGAGCGCGTACCGAAGAGGGTGCGCAGCAGCGCCTGCCGCTCGTCGTTCTTCGCGAGCAGGAACCGCGCGAAACGGTTCTGCGCCAGCAGGATCACCTGGAGGAACTGCTGCTGCGTGAGCCCGAGAATCTCATCGAGTCGTGCAGCGACGTCGACGGGGCGCGCCGCGACGCCCGTCCATCCCTCGGGCTCCCGCACCTCGAGGGTGGCCCGGTGCGGCTCCTTCGTCGTCCCCGTGCCGTTTCGCTTCGGGCGCTCGTACTCGGGCGAACGCGTCACGCGCCACCGCCGCCCCTCGGCGCTGAACTCGACCGTCACGCTCGTGGGATCGTCGAGTCCGCAGTGGTCGCTGCGCAGGCGCCGCTCGCTTCCGTCGTAGCGGGGCACGCCGCCGTAGAGGCCGTAGCAGACGCCGTCGAGCACGCTCGACTTGCCCGCTCCCGTCCGACCGGCGATGAGGAAGATGCCGTCATCCGCGAAGGCGTCGAAATCGACGCTCTGCCGCTCGAGGAACGGCCCGAAACCCTCGAGCTCGAGGCGGTGCAGCTTCACGAGCGCGCCTCCGCCACGGCGCGCGCGTCGAGCACCTCTCGCACGAGAGCGCGCTCGGCGTCGGAGGCGCCCTCGCCTTCACGGACGTGCACGAGGAACGCGTCGATGATCTCGGCGTCGTCGCGGGCCGCCCGTACCCGGCGCGCATAGCCGAGGCCGTCGTCCGCGCGGGGGGCGGCCGGCACGTGGGCGACCGTCGCGCACCAGGGGAAGCGCGACTGCAGCCGACGCATCGGGTCGAGCTGCGGCGTGGAATCGGTGTACTCGGCTCGCACCCACTGATCGACGTACTCGTCGAGGGCAGGATCGCCGAGCAGGTCGTCGAACGGTGCGCGCAGGGTGACGAGCGGACGCGGAACGGGGAGCTCGAGCCACTCGACGGATGCCAGCCCTCCCGCGTCCAGGTCGACGAGCCACGACCCGCGGGGCTTGCCGGCCTCGCCGAAGCTGTAGTGCAGGGGCGCTCCGGCGTAGCGCACACGATCCGAGAGCTGCTGTCTGCCGTGGATGTGGCCGAGCGCGATGTAGTCGGGTCCGTCGAAGACGGGCAGCGGAACGTTGTCGAGGCCGCCCTGTCGAATCTCGCGCTCGACACCGGGAGTGGCCTCGACGCCGGCGGCGAAGCAGTGGGCGATCACGATCGAGCGCCCCCCGCGCGACGCCAGGTCGCGTCGGATGACCTCCATCGCGTGACCGATCGTCTGCGCCTGGCTGCGGAGTTGGACGCCGTCCCACAGGTGTCGTACGATCGCCGGCTCGAGGTACGGGATCCCGTAGAAGTGCACCGGTCCGTCGGCGTCGGGGATCGTCACGGGGGCGCCGACCGACAGCGGATCCGTGACGACCGTGATCTCGTCACGCAGCAGAACCGACTGGAAGCCCAGTCGCGCCGCGGAGTCGTGGTTGCCCGACGTCACGATGACGCGGGCGCCCGCGTCCACGAGCGAGGCGAGAGTGTTCGTCAGCAGCGGGTAGCAGGCCGCCGAGGGTGCCGCCGAATCGAAGACGTCACCCGCGACGACGACGACGTCGACGTCGCGGTCGCGGACCTGCGCCACCAGGACGTCGAGCACTGCGGAGAGCGCGTCGAGCGTCGAATGGCCGTGGAACGACCGCCCGATGTGCCAGTCGGAAGTGTGCAGGATCCGCATGAACACACGGTACGTCGAGCCTCCGACATCGACGCTCAGCGCGGTCGCGGTTCGCGCACGCCGAGGCGTGCGGCCGTGTCAGCCGCCGGAGACCTCCGCGGCGAGGGCGCGGATCCGATCGTCTCCGAGGTCGAGTCCGATATCGGAGAAACGCTGGCGGAGGACGTCGACGATGCGCTCCTCGGGAGCATCCCCCACATCGGCGCGCGTCTGCACGACGACGCCGGCGATACGCGCCTCGTCGTCGGTGGGGTGGGTGTCCATCGCGGGGCCGGACTGCTCGCCGGGCCGCGAGACCTTGCCGTCGTCGTGCACGGCACCGCCGACGGAATCCGCCGCGGACGCTCCGCCCGCGGGGGCGTCGGACGGCTCGGGGCTGCGGGTCTGGTCGGTCATGTCATTCCTCCGTGCTCATGTCGGGGTCGATGCCCTGGCTGGCGGCGTCGCCCTCGATAGGGTCCGACGGCTCGGCGTCGTTCAGACGCGGGGAACCCTTCGCGTGGTCGTTCTGCTCGGCGGTCTCCGTGTCGGCGACATCGCCGCTCTCCCAGCCTCCGGGCGGGTTCGCATCGATGACACCCTCGGGCAGGTCGCGATCGTCGGTCATGGCATCCCCTTTCGAGGTCCCCAGCTTCGTCGGCGCCGACCCCGGGGCCCCGGGGGTTGACGGGTGGGGAGGGCGCGGGTACCGGCTGTCAGCGCCGCGCGTGCAGGAGGCCGGCGCGCTCGGGGTGGGCGTCGAACCACTCGCCGACGTACCAGCACACGGGCAGGATCTCGCGCTCGCCCGCCTGCTGGATGGCATCCACCGCGCGCTCGACGACGACCGCGGCATAGCCATGCCCGCGGTACGTCGGGATCGTGAAGGCGCGGGTGAGCGCCACCGTCCGGCCGTCGTCGCGGTAGTCGAGCACGGACACCAGGTCGTCACCGTCGTGCAGGGTGTAGCGCGAAGCGGCACGGTCATCGGCGAAACGCAGGTCTGTCATACGCCTCACGCTACGCCGATCCCCCGGACGCGGCTCCGACGGAGCACTCTGTTCGATGAACGCACAGTCCACCCGCGGAGAGTGATCAGGATGCCACGTCCTCGCGGTGTCATGACTTGACGCAACCGAACACCTTAGGTCATAATCAGCGGCATGACTGTCAACGCGTTTTCTCTGTCCGCCCGGGAGGCGAACAGGACTGCCGGCATGATGATGCCCGGCCGCGTTGTCATGTGTTGTCGAATGTGCCGCTAACAGCGACCCTCGCCTCGACGACCCCGCGCTTCTGAACGCCGGCGTTGTCGCCCGGTCGTCCGCCCGTCGCGTCGATCACGCGCAGTCGGACACCGCGCTCCGGCCCCTCGGCCACACACCTCCCGTCGAACCCCGCCTCCTCGACGCCCGGGTTCACCACTGAAGGACACCATCCTCATGTCGATCTCCGCCGTTCTCGACCGCCCCGCACCCTCGACGCCCGCCCGCGCCGTCGTCACGCCGCCGCCCGCCCGCCGCACTCCGACGCCACAGCCCGACGCCACCCCCGCGCCGGCTCCCGCGACGCCCGGCGCCTCGCCCCGCCCCACGATCCCCGCCGGAACCTCCCCGCGCGGCTTCGCCCTCTACGTCGGGATCGACGAGGCGAAGGCCGCTGAAGCGGGCGTCAGCCTCGGCACCCTCGTCGAGGCCCTTCGCCGCACCCTCGGCGAGCTCGCGCCCGCAGCCGAGACCTACGCCACTGTCGCCCTCGCCCCCGCCGGTGCGGGCGGCCGTGACGTTGACGTCGTGCGGCTCGCCCTCCACGAGCCGTCGGCGGTCGCCCGCACGAAGGACGAGCCCGCCGGGGAAGACCGTGCGCCGCGCGGCGTCGTCGTCGACATCTCCCGCAAGCGTGTGCTGCTCGACGGCGAGTCCGCCGCCTTCACCTTCAAGGAGTTCGAGTTGCTGCAGTACCTCGTGCTCCGCGAGGGCCGCACGATCGAGCGCGCCGAGCTCGTGGCATCCCTCTGGGAGGGGGCGACCGACGACGACGCTCCCGGCGAGCGCACGATCGACGTCCACGTACGTCGTCTGCGCGCGAAGCTCGGCGCCTACGAGGACATCGTCCGCACCGTGCGCGGCGTCGGCTACCGCTTCGACCGCCACGCCGACGTCTCGATCCGCTACGGCCACGGCACCCCTTCGCCCGACCGCTTCTGACCGGGGGACTCCGCCGAGCCCGATGTCGGCGGGGCCGCGTAGGGTGTCGGCATGACATCGACCCGGGTGCCCGCGCGACTCGCGTCGCGTGACCCGCGCCCGATCCCCGCTCCCCGCGAGCGCGAGTACCGCCCCTCCCGGCGGGTCGATGTCGATCGCACGGTCGCCGCGCAGCGTCACGGTCGCAACGACCCGACATATGCGGCAACGGGATCGCTGCGAACCGGTGGCGTGATCTGGCGGGTCAGCCGGACGCCGTCCGGCGTCGCCACCCTCGCGCTGCGCGCCACCGCCGCCGGCACGGTCCGCGCCGCCGCGTGGGGGACGGGCGCGGAGTGGGCCCTCGATCAGCTTCCGTCGCTGTGCGGCGCGCTCGACGATCCGAGCGACTTCGACGCGTCACGGCATCCCTCCGTCGCCGAGTGGCACCGACGCCACCCCGATCTGCGGATCGGACGCACCGATCTGGTGTTCGACGCGCTCGCCAGCGCGATCATGGAGCAGAAGGTCACGGGCCTCCAGGCGTTCTCCGCCTGGCGGAGCATCGTCACGTGGTACGGCGAACGGGCTCCCGGCCCGACGCCCCACCCGATGTTCGCTCCCCCCGATATCGAGGGCTGGCGCCACGTGCCCTCGTGGGCGTGGCACCGCGCCGGCCTCGAGCCGCCTCAGTCCCGCACGATCGTGGAGGCCGCGCGGCGCGGAGGCTCGATCGAGCGCGCCGCCCGGGCAGCCGCCGACGGGGAAGCCCGCGACCGGGTGTTCATCAGCCTCCGCGGGGTCGGCGTCTGGACGAGCGCCGAGACGCGCATCCGCGCTTTCGGGGATCCGGATGCCGTGAGCATCGGCGATTATCACCTCGCCCACCAGGTGGGTTACGCCCTCACCGGCCACCGCACCGACGACGACGGCATGCTCGAACTGCTCGAACCGTTCGCGGGGCACCGGCAGCGCGTCATCCGGCTCATCTACGCCGGATCAGCCCTCGAGCCGCGGCGCGGCCCCCGCCTGCACCCCGAGGATCATCGCGCGCGCTGAGACGGCGACGACGCGCGCCCGTAGGCTGAGGTCATGACGCAACCCGGAACGGGCTGGCCCCGCGGACGCACGTATTGGCTGCTGGGCACCGTCGTGCTGGTGGGAGCCGGCATCCTGTTCGGGCTGGTGTGGCAGAACGTGTGGCTCGGCCTGCTGTTGGCCGCGGTCGTCTCCCTCGGATGGCTCATCGCCTTCGAGTCGAGCCGCGGGCGCAATGTCGGGGTCAACGACCCCGACAACGGCGTGGAGCTCTGAACCGGCTACGCCGCCGCCTCCGAGATGAATAGCGCGCAGGTCGTGTCGTAATAGTCGCCGGTCTCCCCCGCGGGACGCATGCCGATCCGCACCGCGACCGCCTGCGACGCGACGTTGTCGGGATGAGTGACGGCGAGGACGCGCGGGATGCCGGTCGCGTGGGCGAGCGCGAGGACGGCGGCCGCGGACTCCGACGCGAATCCGTGGCCGTGCGCATCCGGATGGAAGTGCCACCCGATCTCGATCTCTTCGGGCCGGCCGTGCCCCGCGCCGGTCGACCACGGAATCGGTTTGAGCAGGATCACACCGACCCGCGCGCCGTCCACGGTCGTGACGGCCCGGATCCCGAGCACGCCGTCCGCCCGCGCGCTCCAGCGCTCGAGCAGGGCGTCGACCTCGTCGGCATCCGCCATCGTCCGACCGTCTCCGATGTACCGACGCACATCGGGACGCCGATACAGCTCGAACAGAAACGCGCGATCCTCCGTCGAGCGGGTCCACTCCCGCAGCACGAGACGCTCGGTGACGAGGCGCGTGCGCCGCATCGGCACGTGCGGGATGCCGTCTTCAGCGAACGGGTCCCCGGCCACGACGAATCCGAAGCGGCCGTACCAGTCGGCGAGGTGCGCCTGTGCGTCGAGGAGGATCGGGATGCCGGGAGCCTCGCGATCGAGCACGTCGACGGCCGCGCGCATCAGGTCGGCGGCGAGCCCGCGACCGCGGGCGGAAGCCGCCGTCGCGACGCGGCCGATGCGCTTGTTCCTCTCCTCGCGCAGGATCCGGAGGGTAGCGAGTACATCACCCGAGGCATCCTCCGCCCACATCAGCTCGGCACCGGGCTCGATGTCGCGGCCATCGATCTCGGGGTAGGCGGCTTCCTGCTCGACGACGAAGACGCTCACCCGCAGCCAGAGCAGCCGGTAGAGAGTGAGGGGCGCGACCTCGGCGACGGACGCGCGGTGAATCGTGACGGGCATCTCTCGACGCTATCGCTCCGTGTCGCTAGCCTCAGCCCATGTCGTTCCAGGCGTACCTCGACGCGGTCGAGAAGAAGACGGGACTCACCCCGCGCCAGCTCGTCGACCTCGCGCACGAGCGCGGTTTCGGCCCCGGCACCAAGGCCACCCCGATCCTGGAGTGGCTGAAGCAGGATCACGACCTCGGACGCGGTCACGGCATGGCTCTCGTGCACGTCATCACCAAGGGGCCGCGGATCAGCGACACCCACGTGGCATCCGGCGGAACACACAGCGATCCGACGGACACGCTGTGGCTCGACGGGGCTGCCTCGAACCCCCACCGCTGACGAAGTCAGCCGCTTCCGAACCGGCGCGATGCGGCCATCTGCTCGGCCACCCGCCGGAGCGCGAGGATGAGCGGCTCGACGAGTGCAGTTCCGAGCACGACGTAGCGGACGGCCGCCTCGGCCGAGTCCGTCGGCGTCGAGTCGAGTTCCGCCTCGCCGATGGCTCCGAGGTGCTCGACGTAGGCGGCGAGCACCGACTCCGGAACGGTGAACCCGGCCCGCTCGAGCGAGGTGAGCGCACGGGCCACGGCGGCGACCTGGCCCGGCGCGCAGTCGTCCGCCTGACCGCCGAAGCGCGCCACCAGCGCGCGCGCCGGGCCGAGGTCGAGGAGGTCGTCGTCCGCTTCGGGGGGATTCACCGCGTCGCTCGCGGCACCGAGGAGAGCGCCCGGCGCCTCGGGCGGGTTCTCGAGCACAGCGACGACGTTGCGGACCCCCGCAATGCCGACGCCGGCGTCGACGAGCGCGCGGATGACGCCGAGCCGGCGAAGGTGCGCGTCGCCGTAGGTCGCCCGGGTGGGCGAGGTCCGTTCCCCCTCGGGCAGCACGCGCTCGCGCAGGTAGTACTTGATCGTCGCGACGGACACACCGCTGCGGGCGGACAGCTCCGAGATGCGCATCGAATCCCCCTTGACTGGATAGTCCTACTATCCAACACTAGATAGTGACACTATCCAGTGAGGACGGACCCATGGCATCCATCAATCCGGGTCGCATGACCCACCAGCACGAGGGCGAACTCGTCGTCTTCCACATCGGCATGACCATCAACAGGTGGTGGCGGCCTGACGCCTGGCTGCCCGTCTTCGGCGAGATGGGACCCATGCTCCGCGAACTGAGCATGGACCCGGACTCGGGCCTCCTCGGGTTCACGATGCTGTTCGGCGCGCGGGGGCCGTACCTCGTGCAGTACTGGTCATCGCTCCAGAAGCTCTACGCCTACGCTTCGGCCCCCGCCCAGGCCCACCGCCCGGCCTGGACCCGCTTCAACAAGCGAGCCCGGAAAGCCGCCGGCGCCGTGGGCATCTGGCACGAGACGTATCTCGTCGACCGTGCCGAGTCGATCTTCGTCGCGACGCCGCCGATGGGACTGCCGAAGGCGACCGCGATCGTCCCCGTCGGTTCCCGCCACGACCGCGCCGCGGCACGGGCCGCCGACGGGCGCACCACCGCACGCCCGACGGTCGAACCGGCTCAGTAGGCGCTGTCGGGGTTCAGGATGCCACGCGGGTCGAACACCCGTTTGATGTCGTCGTGCAGGCGCACGACGTCCTCGCCCAGTTCGCGGCGCGCCCACTCGCGCTTGAGACGGCCCACACCGTGCTCGGCGGTCACCGTCCCGCCGAGCGAGAGGGCCAGCGCGAAGATGTCGTCGGCAGCGCGCACGGCGCCCTCGGGCAGATCGCCGACCTGGTCGTCGACCACGATGATCGGGTGCAGGTTGCCGTCCCCGGCGTGGCCGAAGACGAAGATCGGAACCTCATGCCGGTCGGCGATGAGGCGGATGCCGCGGATCGCCTCCGCGAGCCGGCTGCGCGGTACGGCGATGTCCTCGATCAACGGCCGGCCGATCCGCTCGAGGGCCGGAAGCGCCTGACGGCGCGCGTGCAGCAGGTCGGCGGCACGATCGGCATCCTCGGTCCACTCGTGGTGGGCCGCGGTCGGAGCGACCGCCTCGATGACGACCCCCATCTCCTCCGCCGCCCCGAAGCCGTCCGTCTGCGCGAGGAGGAGCGCGTCCCCCCGCTCCCGCAGCGCGGTGCCCTCAGCGGCGTCGATCGCCGCGAGCGTCGCGCCGTCGAGGATCTCGAGCACCGCCGGGCGCGCGCCGCTGACCGCGATGGCGGCCACCGCGTGCGCCGCGTCCTCGAGGGACGCGAAGAACGCCGAGGCGGTCGCGAGCCGTCGCGGGACCGGCAGAAGACGCACCCGGGCGGCGACGATGATGCCGAGCGTCCCCTCGGACCCCACGACGAGCCCCGCGAGGTCGTATCCCGTCACCCCCTTGATCGTGGGGCGTCCGAGGCGCACCAGCGAGCCGTCGGACAGGACGACGTCGACGGACAGCACGGCGTCGCGCGTCACGCCGTACTTCGCTCCCCGCAGGCCCCCGGCGTTCGTGGCGATGTTCCCGCCGATCGTTGAGATGCCGACGCTGCCCGGGTCCGGGGCGTAGAAGAGACCGTGGGCCCGGGCCGCGGCATCCAGATCCGCGGTGATGACACCGGCCTCCACCTCGGCCGTACCGTCGACCGCATCGATCGCCCGGATGCGGGTGAGCTGCGAGAGGTCGAGGACGATCGTGCCCTCCCCCGCCACCGCGCCCCCCGCGAGTCCCGAACCGGCGCCCCGCGTGACGAGGGGGAGTCCGGATGCCGCGGCCCGTCGGACCGTTTCCTGGACCTCCGCGACATCCCGCGCCACGACGATCTCGGCGGGAACGCCCACCGGTCGCAAGCCCGACCGGTCGACGGCACGGTTGATCTCGGTCGCGGTCACGCCACGTTCCGTTGCCCGAACACGACCTCGGGATCGATCCCGCGGCGCGCAACCTCGTCCCGCACGAGCGGGATCACCAGGCGCCCGGCATCCACCGCATCGTTGAGGTCGCCGAGCGTGGGGAGCGACACGATGTCGGCCCCGAGTTCGACGTACCGCACGATCGCCTCGGCGACGGTCTCGGGCGACCCGACCAGGAGCGACGACGCACCGCCGGAGCCGGCCACGCCCCGCGGCGTCCAGAGGACCCCGCCGTCGTGCTCCTCGGACTGCTCCGAGAGTTCCCGCAACCGCACGGATCCGACGTTCGTGCTGTTGATGTCCTTGACCTTCTCGTAGAACGGTCGGGCCGCCTCGAGGATGCCGCGCGCCTTCTCTCGCGCGAGGGCGTCGGTCAGGGCGACGACCGGCCGGAAGGTCACCCAGAACCGGATGCGGTCCGTGCGACCGGCGGCGCGGGCGTGGGCGTAGACGCGGTCGATCTGCTCGGCCGTCTGCGCCAGCGGCTCCCCCCACAGGGCGAAGATGTCGGCGTGCGCGCCGCCGGAGGCGTACGCGAACTCGCTCGAACCGCCGAGCGACACCGGCAGCGCGCCGCCGGAGTGCGTGGCGTACCCGGGACCGAAGCCGTCGAAGCGGTAGAACTCCCCGTCGTGGGAGAACGGGGCGCTCTCGGTCCACACCCGGCGCAGGAGCTGGATGAACTCCGACGAGCGACGGTAGCGCTGCTCCTTTTCGAGGTAGTCACCCTGGCGCGCCTGCTCGTCGTCGCTGCCGCCCGAGATGATGTGCACGAGCGCACGGCCGCCGGACAGCTGGTCCAGCGTCGACAGGCCCTGCGCCGCGACCGTCGGGAACGCCGAGTTCGGGCGGACCGCGACGACGGTCTTCAGCGAGCGGGTCGCCGCGAGGACGGTCGCGGCGAGCGCGTACTGGTCGGCGCTGGCCGAGGCGTAGGGGATCAGGGTGTAGTCGAACCCGTAGGTCTCGATCGTCCGGGCGTAGTGGCGGAGCCAGTCCACGTCGATCGGCTGGGTGAAGGTGCTGCCGCTGACGGCGGGGGCACCGGGCGGGCGGCTGCCGACCATGTTGACGAATTCGATGGGCATGGGGAGTCCTTTCTCGGAGACTTCGGGTCAGACCGTGGCGGGCACGGCGGGGCGGATGCCGCGCGGATCGGGGACCGCGGCGACGAGCGACTGGGTGTAGGGATGCCGGGGGTTCTCGAGCACGTCGGCGGCGGAGCCGTGCTCGACGACGCGCCCGTGGCGCAGCACCGTGACGGTGTCGGCGATCTGGCGCACGAGCGCGAGGTCGTGCGAGACGAAGAGGTAGGTCAGCCCGCGCTCGACCTGCAGGCGTGCCAGGACGTCGAGGATCTCGGCCTGCACGGTGACGTCGAGGGCGCTCGTGGGTTCGTCGAGCACGAGGACGTCGGGTTCGAGCACGAGGGCGCGGGCGATCGCGACCCGCTGACGCTGCCCGCCCGAGAGCGCCGCGGCCCGACGGCGCCACAGGTGTTCGCGGAGCCCCACCGCCGACAGCGCCGCGCGGACGGTCTCGCGGCGAGCCCGCCGGTCTCCGACGCGGTACCGGTCCAGCGGTTCGCGCACGAGGCTCTCGACGTGCCACGAGGGATCGAGCGACGTGAACGGGTTCTGGTACACCAGCTGCAGGTGCCGGCGCACGTCCCGCAGCGCGCGCCGGGAGCGCCCGTGCACCGGCTCGCCCGCGACGCGCAGGTCACCGGCATCCGGGGTCTCCAGACCCAGCAGGAGCCGGACCGTCGTGGTCTTGCCCGACCCCGATTCGCCCACGAGGGCGTGGGTGCTGCCCGCGGCCACGGCGAAGGACACGTCGTCGACGGCGCGGAGCTCCTCCCCGCCGACGCAGAACGTCTTCACGGCGCCCTCGACCCGCACCGCCGGGTGCGACGCGTCGATCCGGCGTGCGGCGAGCGTCGCGCGATAGCGGTCCGGCGCGAGGGCCGGCACGTCGGCGCGGAGGGCGGCGGCGTACTCCGAGCGGGGCGCGGCGAACACCTCGGCGACCGGTCCCGCCTCCTGGATCGTGCCGTCACGGAGGACGACGAGGTCGTCGGCACGCTCGGCGGCGAGCGCGAGATCGTGCGTGATGAGCAGGAGACCGATGCCCAGCGACGTCCGCAGCTCCGTGAGCAGGTCGAGGATCCGCTTCTGGATCGTCACGTCCAGGGCGCTGGTGGGCTCGTCGGCGACGAGCAGCGCGGGCGAGGGCAGCACCGCCAGGCCGATCAAGACCCGTTGCAGCATTCCGCCGGAGAGCTGGTGCGGATACGAGCGGTACACGCGCTCCGGGTCGGTGAGCCCGACGCGCTCGAAGACCTCCAGGATGGCCGCCCGTCGGCGTGCAGCATCCCGCTCCCCCGTCAGCGCGGCGGCCTCGTGGGCCTGCGCGCCGATGGTGCGGACGGGGTTGAGGGCCGACGCCGGATCCTGAGGCACGAAGCCGAGACGGCGACCGCGCAGCGGCCGGAACCGCGCCGGAGACAGGGCGAGCACGTCGTCGCCGTCGAGCAGCACGCGCCCTTCGGCGCGGCCGGAGTCGCGCGGCAGCAGACGCAGCACGGCCTTCGCGATCGTCGACTTGCCCGATCCGGACTCGCCGATGAGGGCGAGGCTGCGACCGCTGTGCAGGTCGAAGGAGACATCGTTCACGACGCGGCGCCCGCCGTACGACGCTGACAGGTCGCGGACGGAGAGGAGAGGTTCTGTCATGGCTCAGTCCTTCGCTCGCAGCCAGCGGCTGACGCGGTTGATCGACAGCACGACGACGACGATGACCGCCGACGGGGCGTAGACGAGCCACGGGCTCGACACGAGATAGTCCTTGCCGGCCGACACCAGCAGGCCCCAGTCGGATGCCGGGGGCGGGTCGCCGTAGCCGAGGAAGGCGAGCCCCGCGATGACGAGGATCGACACCCCGAACTGCAAGACCGCGAGCGACAGCACCGACCGAGAGGCATTGGGCAGCACGTGTGTGAGCAGAACTTGCCAGCGCGAACCGCCCTGCAGCTGCGCGGCCTCGACATAAACGGTGTTCCGGACCTTCAGTGCCTCGGATCGCATGACGCGGGCGAAGACGGCCACCGCGGAGACGCCGGTCGCGATCGCCGCGTTGATCGTCTGGAAACCCAGCGAGCTGACGACGACGACGGCGAGCAGGAAGCTCGGGATCGCCAGCAGCACGTCGACGACTCGGGCGGTCACGACATCCACAAGACCGCCGAAGAAGCCGGCGACGAGCCCGAGCAGCCCGCCGATGACGACGGCGATCCCCACGGCCACGAGGGCGCTCAGCACCGACGAACGCGTCCCGTAGATGACGCGCGCGAGGAGGTCGCGCCCGAGGTTGTCGGTGCCGAACCAGTGCGCTGCGCTCGGCGCGAGCAGTTTCTCGCTCGTGTCTCCCACGACGGGGTCGTACCCCGCGAAGAGCGAAGGAGCGATGGCCCACGCCGTGGCGACGAGGATCACGAGCACCGACACGACGACGGCGACGGGGATGCCACGGCGCCGACGTCCGGCGGAATCGGCACCGGTGAGGACCGGCGAGAGGACGGCGGTCATCGGACGCTCGCTTTCTCAGGGAGGGCCGCGTCCCCGGTGGGGGCGGGCACGGCGGCGCGGCGCGGTTGGAGTAGTGACACGCGCGGGTCGAGCAGCGGGTACAGAAGGTCGGCCACGAGGTTCACAGCCACGAAGATGACGGCGGCGAGCGCCACGACGGCCTGCAGCACCGGCAGGTCCTGCGTGGCGACGGCCGTCTGCACGACGCTGCCGATCCCCGCGCGTCCGAAGACCGTCTCGGTGATGAGGGCACCGCCGAGCAGCTCACCCACCGTCAGCGCGATGATCGTGATGACCGGAAGCGCCGAGGGCTTGAGCAGGTGCGCGAAGAACAACCGGGCGCGGCCCAGCCCCCGGGCGTAGGCGACGACGGCGTAGTCCTCGCCGAACTCGTGGTCGAGTCCGGTGATGAGCACCTGTGCGATCTGGGCCGACACCGGGATGCCGAGGGCCACCGCCGCGAAGAACGTGGCCACCGGGGCGTCCGGATCGATCACGGAGAACAGCCCGAGCTGGAACGCGAACACGTTCAGCAGGAGCAGGCCGATGACGAAGTTCGGCACCGAGAGGAACAGCGCCGGAACCGACCGGAGGAACTGTGCCGCGCGGCGCGGGAGCACCTGGGTGCCGTAGGCGATGACGAAGGCGAGCACGAGGGCGACGCCCAGCGCCGACGCCGCCAGGGCGAACGTCGACGGCAGGGCGTCTCCCACGATCGTGGCCACCGGTCGGCTCGACCTCAGCGAGATCCCGAGGTCGCCGCGGACGAAGCGCGAGAGCGCCTCGACGAGCTGGACCCACACCGGGCGGTCCAGTCCGTAGAACTCCACCATCCGCTGGATCTCGTCCTCGGTGAATCCGTTCTCGGGGTTGCGCAGGGTGCTCGTGAGCGGATCGCCGGGGAGCACGCTGATCACGACGAACGTCAGCACGTAGGCCAGCAGCACCACCACGACCGCTTGGCCGAGGCGCTTGGCCGCGAAGACCAGGTAGGTGGGGTTCACGTCGGGCGTCCTACTTCTGCAGGTACGCCGTGGCGTAGTTCGCGATCGCGACGCCGTTGTACGTCACGCCCTGCAGCTTCGGGCTCTGCACGTAGATGCGCTGCACGATCTGCGTGATCGGCACGAACAGCCCCTGCTCGAGGACGTACGTCTGGAGTTCGTCCACGGCGCTCGCTCGCGCGTCGCGATCGGTGGCGCGGGCGATGCGGTCGCGCAGGCCGTTCAGCGTGGGGTCGCTCTCGCCGAGACCGAACCAGTCCTCGCCCTTGTTGGCGTTGGTGAGGATGCTCGCGACCGTGCCCACGTCGATGAAGGATCGGGTGATCTCGTACAGCGGGGTCGTGGCATCCGGCTTCACCTTCTCGCCGAAGGTCGCCACGTCGTACGTCTGCACCGTCACCGTGAAGCCGAGGTCGCCGAGCTGTTGCGCGACGAGCTCGTCGATCGAGGCCGACGTGGCCAGGTACGGGTTGGCGTAGAGGGTCACCTCGAGGGGCTGTCCGCCCTTCGAACGGGTGCCGTCGGCGCCCTTCACCCATCCCGCCTCGTCGAGCATGGCCGCGGACGTCTCGGGGTCGTAGGCGAATTCGGCCGAGTGGTCGGTGGCTTCGGGGACGTTGCTCTGGATGAGTCCCCGGGCGGCCTCCCACCCGTCGGTGTAGACGGTGTCGAGGATCTGCTCGCGGTCGATGCCGTGCTGCAGGCCCTGCCGCACGCGCACGTCGTCGAACGGCGCGGACTGCACGTTCACGCGGTAGCCGTTGGTGAACCCGAGGTACCGCGGCAGACCGGCGACGAAGCCCTGGGCGGTGAGGCTCGTGATCTCGCTCGGCTGCACGTTGTAGATGACCTGCGCCTGGCCCGACGTCAGCGCGCCGATCCGGGTGCTGGACTCGGCGACCTGCTTGTACGTCAGCGTGTCGAGGTGGGCCGGGCCGGTGTGGCCGAGGGCCGCCGGACCCCACTGGTAGTCGTCGCGCTTCTGGAGCACCACGTCGTCGCCGTCGGCCCAGCTCTGGATGGTGAAGGGGCCCGAGCCGGAGAAGTTGTCGAGGTCGCCCTGCTCCTCCTTGCTCAGCGCGAGCGTCCTCGGCGAGACGAGGATCGAGCCGTGGTAGCCGAGGGTGGGGATGAAGCCGAGGGTCGGAGCGGAGAAGGTCACGGCGACCGTCTTCGCGTCGACGGCGGTGGCCTTCTGGTAGGTCTTCGGGAACAGCCCAATCGGCGCGATGCCCTTCTCGGCGCTGCCGAACGCCCAGGAGTCGAGGTTGGCGACGACGGCGGCGGCATCCAGCGGCGTGCCGTCCGAGAACGTGACGCCGTCCTTCAGGTGCAGCGTGAATTCGGTGGCATCCGTGTTCTGCTCCCAGCTCTCGGCGATCCAGGGCGAGACCTCGCCCGCGTCGTCGACGTAGACGAGCTTGTCGGTGACCTGGCCCCAGATGTTGCCCTGGTAGCTCGAGATCGAGCTCTCATTGGGCACCCAGCTGCTGCCGAGCGAGTTGATGAGGAAGACGACGTCGCCGCCCTCGGTGGGGGCGGCGTCCGTTGGGGCGGACGCGGTCGTCGAACCGGCGCAGCCGGCGAGGAGGGTCAGGGACAGGGCGAGGGCCGCGCCGAGGGCGGCTCGGCGTCGGCGCTTCGGGAATGCGGACATGGCGGTGATCTTTCGTCGGGGAACCGACCGCGGTGCACGGCCGGGAACTCTGCAGCGAGTCTCGGCGCGGTCCGCGAGAGCGTCCAACGACGACGACCGATGGGAAACGATCGGTCCGGATGATGGATGCCGAAACCCCCGGGATCCGCAGGATTCCGGGGGTTTCGAGGCGGTGGGGGGTCATGTCGGGTCGGCCGGGCGGCCCGCGCGCATGACGCCGTGTTGCGTCAGAGGCCGAGGGCCCGCTTTCCCGCGGCGAGGAGCGCCGAGTCCTCCTGCGGCGGGTGGACGCGAGCGGAGAGGACGTCGCGCAGGTGACGCTCGAGGGGGTTCGACCGGCTCAGCGCGGGATTGCCGAGGGCCGCGACCGCGGTCTCGACCGCGGCGATCGCGGAGCGCACGATCAGGATCTTCGCCAGCGGGACGCGCGCCACCGCCTCCGCGTCGCCGGCCACCGCACGCTCGGTCACGCCGTACAGCAGGGTCTCGGCCTGCACGAGCTGCGCCTCGATCTCGCCGGCCACCGTCTGGATGCGCTCGGTCGTCGCGATCGGGCGCCCGAGTCCCGCGGGCACGCGATCGTGGGCGAAGCGGGAGAAGAAGTCCTGCGCCGCGCGCGCGACGCCGACGTAGAGCGCGGCGTGCGTGAGCCCCAGGGCGCTAGCCTGGGCCGCCGGGTCGCGGTAGACCCCCGTGTACGGGATCTCGAGGAAGTGGTCCGCGGGCGCTTCGACACCGTCGTAGACGACGTCGTGGGTGGAGCTGGCCCGCAGCCCGAGGTGGTCCCACGTGGGGATGATCCGGATGCCGGGTGCATCGCCGCGGACGATGAGATGGCCGACCCGCGGTTCGGGGTCGTCGGTCTTCGCCCACACGAGGTGGTAGTCGAGACCGGTGCTCGCGGTGACGTACGCCTTCCGCCCCGTCACCGCCCAGCCGTCGGCGGTGCGCCGGACGGTGGTC
This sequence comes from Microbacterium enclense, assembly GCF_004022425.1. Taxonomy (GTDB): domain Bacteria; phylum Actinomycetota; class Actinomycetes; order Actinomycetales; family Microbacteriaceae; genus Microbacterium; species Microbacterium enclense_A. Next base: position 20,446 of record NZ_RBZY01000046.1, read on the forward strand.
GACGGCAGTCCGCCGCGGGCGGGGGCGCCGAGCTCGGGTTCGGCGCGCGCGGTGTTGATCGAGACGGGCCGCTCGGCGGTCTCGGCGACGACCCGCTCGTACAGGTGCGCCGGCCACACGTCGCGGTCGATCTGGGCGACATGGGTCGCGAGGGTGTTCGCGACGATGAGGGCGACCGAGGGGTCGCCTCGGCCGATGGCCTGCAGGATGCGCAGCCGCTCGAGCGCATCGACCTCGTCGCCGCCGAAGCGTGCACCGATCACCGCCTGGAAGACGCCCGCGCGGTGCGCAGCGGCGAGGCCGTCGGCGGGGAAGTCACCGGAACGGTCGTAGTGCTCCGCGGTCTCGGCGACGGCGGCGGTGAGGGCGCCGAGGTCGACGCGCGGGAGGGTCGGAGAGACAGTCATGCTCCCCATGCTCCGCGCGCGGGACCGCGCACGTCCAACAGGGATCCCCGAACCGCACCCATCGGCGTTCCCGATGGACGGCCGCTCACGCCGAGACGGCGTGGATGTGGCGACGCACCGCGAAGAACCCGTCGAGCGACGTCAGCGCCGCCTGCTCGACACCCGCCTCCAGACCCCGGCGCGTGATGAGCCGCACGAAGATGCGGCCGAGGTCGGGGAAGTCCCGGCGCACCACGAGCCCGGCCGGAGCGCGCCCCGCGGTGGGGAGCACCGCGATGCCGAGTCCGGCCCGCGCCGCCGCGATGACGCCCTCGAGGCTGGCCGACTCGGCGGCGATGTCGACGCGGGCGCCGATGTCGCCGAGCTGCTGCAGGGCGCGCTGTCGCATGCCGCACGGCTCGACGTAGGCCACGAGCGGGACCGCCTCCCCGTGCGCCGGGGGCTGCCAGCCGGGCGACGCGTACCAGTTCAGGGGCAGGTCGCCCACCTCGACGCCGGCCACGGTCGATCCGGTGTCGAGCACGACCGCGAGGTCGATCGTGCCCTTGGCCACGGCATCCGTCATCCGCGTGGATCGGTCGATGTGGAACTGCACCTGCCGCTCGGGGAACGCGCGGCGCAGGGTCCCGAGGAGTTCGGGCAGGATCTGCTCGGCCGCCGTCTCGGTGGAGCCGACGACGATCGTCCGGGCGCGGGTGACGTCGAGACGGGCGAGGGCCTCGTCGTGCACCGCGAGGATGCGACGGGCCTCGGCCAGCAGCTTCTCGCCCGCGAGCGTGAATCGCGCCCGCCTCCCGTCGCGCTCGACGAGGGGCTGCTGCAGACGCTTCTCGAGGGAACGGACGTGCTGGCTCACGGTGGGCTGGCTCATGTGGAGGGCGACCGCGGCACGTCCGAATCCGCCGCACTCGTCGATCGCGACGAACGTGCGCAGTTGGATGATGTCGAGGGTCTCGGCCATGCCTGGACGATAGACGGCGGAGGGGCGCTCGCGCTCGGCGGCGGTCATGCGCGTTCACACGGCATCCATCACGCGGCACGATGAGTGCCCATCACGGAGCGGGCATTGCTCGTGGCGGAGGGGCTTCCTAGGCTCGGACGGGCGCGCGCCACCCGACCGGCGCGACGGCAGGGAGTGAGAGATGAGCGACTTCTTCGACCGCGAGGGCGATCGCGCCTACACGCGCGACTACAAGGAGACGACGCCGGACGTGCTGGCCGCGTTCACGGCGTTCAACGACAGCGTGTTCGCCCCCGAGGGGCGCGAGATCCCGCTGAAGTTCCGCGAGCTGATCGCCCTGGCCGTCGGGATCACGACGCAGTGCACGTACTGCATCGACGGTCACTCGCAGGCGGCCGTGCGCGCGGGGGCGTCGAAGGCCGAGCTCGCCGAGGCGGCGTGGGTGGCCACCGCGATCCGCGCCGGCGGCGGGTTCGCCCACGGACGGCTCGCGTTCAAGCTGTCGGGCATCCACGACGCCGAGGCGGTGCACGCGCATGTCTGACGTGCTCGTGAGCGCTGCCGCGCTCGGTGAGGCTCTAGCGGCCGGCCGGTTCGCCGACGGCGGTCCCGTGCGTGTGCTCGACGTGCGGTGGCGTCTCGATCGTCCCGACGGGCTGCCGGAGTACCGCGCGGGCCACATCCCCGGCGCGCAGTACGTCGACCTCGACCACGAGCTCGCGGCGCACGGCGAACCCACCGACGGTCGGCATCCGCTCCCCCCGGTCGAGGCGTTGCAGGACGCGGCCCGCCGCTGGGGCATCGACGACGGGGACACCGTCGTCGTCTACGACGATCTGAAGAACCTCTCGAGCGCCCGGGCGTGGTGGCTCCTGCGGTACGCCGGCGTCGCCGACGTACGCCTCCTCGACGGGTCGTTGCGCGCGTGGACCGACGCCGGGTTCGACGTGGAGACGGGGGATGCCGCCCTCCCGACGCCCGGATCGGTGACGCTGGCCTACGGCGCCCTGCCCTTGCTGCCGCTGGAGGACGTGGCCGAGTTCGCCGACGGCGGGCTGCTGCTCGATGCGAGAGCGGGCGAGCGGTACCGCGGCGAGGTCGAGCCCATCGATCCGCGCGCGGGACACGTGCCGGGCGCGGTGAGCGCCCCGACGACGGAGAACGTCGGCGCCGACGGCCGCTTCCACGACGCGGAGGCTCTCCGCACGCGCTTCACCGAGCTCGGCGCCCTGCCCGGGATCGAAGTCGGTGTGTACTGCGGCTCCGGCGTCACCGCGGCGCATCAGGCGGTCGCGCTGACCCTGGCCGGGTTCACGCCGCGGGTGTTCCCGGGGTCGTGGAGTCAGTGGTCCAACCACCCGGACCTGCCGGTGGCTACCGGTCCCGAGCCGCGCTGAGTCAGGCCCAGAGCTCCTCGATCGGCACCGCGCGGCCGAGCACGTGCTCGGCGGCGCGGTGCCCCGAGAGCAGGGCACCGGGCACGGTCGCGGGGTCGTCGCCCCATGTCGCCTCACCGGCGAGGTGCAGGACGCCGCCGACCGGCTGGGCGAGCTCGTCGTGGTCGGGGCCGACCGACCCGGGCTTCATGTAGCTGTACGACCCGCGCGAGAACGGGTCGTCCTGCCAGCGGGTGACGACGACGCTCTCGGGCTCCGGGATCCCCTCGCCGTACAGGCGGCGCAGCTGCGCCATCGTGGAGGCGGCGATCTCCTCATCGCTCCAGTGCCGCGTCGCGACGGCGGCCGGGCCCGCCGCGAACGTCAGCAGCGCAGCCTCGTCGTGGATGCGACCCAGGTCGTACCAGGAGTGCCACCACTCCCCCTCGTCGCCGAACTGGCGGATGCCGTACACCCCGGCATCCCAGAACCTCTCCGGGAAGCGCAGCACGACCTTTTCGAAGGCGTTGGATGCCAGCACCCCGAGCACCCGCTGATGGGTGTCGGGCAGCGGCGGGGTGATCGTGACGTCGCCCGAGTGCAGGACGCCGATGGGGAGGGTCACGACGGCGGTGGCGCCGGGGAAGGTGCCGCGATCGGTCGTGATGGTCACGCCCTCGTCCGACCAGTCGATCGCCGTCACGACCTGCTCGAGTCTCACGTCGAGGCCGGCGGCGAGGTTCGTGGCGAGTTCGTCGTATCCGCGCGGGAAGACGACCTCGATCCCGTTGACGGTGTCGTCGTCGAGGCCGTGCGCGCCGAGCACCGACATGTGGACGCCGTACTGCTCCTCGGCGCGGCGGCCGTTGTACTCACGGACGCGCTGTGCGCGCTCGGGGGCCCAGTCGCGGGCCGCGAGCGCTACCTCGACGACGTCGGCGTAGGTGGCATCCGGGGCGGAGCGCGCGATGACCTCGACGAGATCCGCGTTGAGCGTGCGGACGTCATCGGCGAAGGCCTGCACCTCGTCGGACCCGAGCCGCTCGCCGTCGGGCCCGAAGTAGGCGAGCGGCCGACTGTCGGGCTGGTACCCGCCCACCGTGAACTCGACCATCGGCATCCCGAACGCCCGCGCGGCGGCCTCGACGGGGCTGTCGTCGATGCCGTGGATCCAGGAGGCGCCGCGGTCGGTGACGTGGTGGCCGTCGCGCTGCGAGTGGACGCGGCCACCCACCCGGTCGCGCGCCTCGAGGACGACGACGCGACGCCCCGCGCGAGTCAGGAGGCGGGCGGCGCTCAGGCCGGCGATTCCCGCTCCCACGACGACGGTGTCGAACTGCTCCGGCATGACGGCTCCTTCGGGTAGACGACCGTGTCACGAGGTTAGTGTGAGCGCATGATTCCGTGGGAGAACCTGGTGGCGTTCACCCTCGCCTCCGTGGTGATCATCGTCATCCCGGGGCCGAGCGTGCTCTTCGTCATCGGGCGGTCCATCGCGCTCGGCCGCCGTGCCGGCGTGCTCAGCGTGGTCGGGAACTCTCTCGGCACGGTTCCCGCGGTGATCGCCTTGGCCTTCGGCGTCGGGGCGATCGTGGCGTCGTCGGTCGTCGCCTTCACGGTCATCAAGATCGCCGGCGCGGTGTACCTCGTCTGGCTCGGCATCCAGGCGATCCGGCATCGGCGGGACGGCGCCGAGATCGGCGCCGTCGGGGGCCGCTCGGCCTGGACGCTTCTGCGTCAGGGGATGGTCGTCGGTCTGACCAACCCGAAGACGATCGCGTTCTTCGTCGCCGTGCTGCCGCAGTTCGTGTCACCCGCGGCGGGGCCCGTGTGGGCGCAGCTCCTCGTCCTCGGGATGCTGTTCCAGGTTCTGGCGCTGCTGTGCGACAGCGCCTGGGCGCTCGCGGCCGGGACCGCCCGGGCCTGGTTCGCGCGGTCGCCGCGCAGGATCTCGGGACTGGCGGGCGCCGGCGGGGTGATGATGATCGGGCTGGGCGGGGCACTGGCCTTCACCGGCGCCAAGGCCTAGGTCGTGGTGAGCAACCTATGAATCACAGAAAGGTAACGGCATCCTCTTCCCTTCCGTTACCTCACCGTTATAGA
>NZ_RBZY01000047.1 GCF_004022425.1 Microbacterium enclense
GAGCGGGAATCAGCCGCGCAGCACCACGTTCTCGGGCTCCTCGCCCGCGAGGACGTGATCGATCTGCCGGCGCACGAGCCGCGCGATGCGGGGCCGCATCGCGGCGGTGGCGCCGCCGACGTGCGGGGCGATCAGCACGCCCTCCAGCGACCACAGCGGGTGGTCGGTGGGCAGTGGCTCGGGGTCGGCGACGTCCAGCGCCGCGCGGATGCGCCCCCGCTGCACGTGGTCGACGAGGGCGTCGGTGTCGATCACGGGGCCACGGCCGACGTTCACGACGAGCGCTCCCTCGGGCAGGGCCGACAGCGCGGCGTCGTCGACGAGGTGCTGCGTCTTGTCGCCGCCGGGAAGCGAGACGATCAGCACGTCGGTCGCCGCGAGCACGTCGTGCAGCTCGCCGAGGGGGAGGACCTCGACGTCGTCCTGCAGCCGACCGTGCGAGGCGACCGCGCGAAGGTCGACCTCGAACGGCTTCAGGCGCGCGGCGATCGCGCGACCCACGCCGCCGAAACCGAGAAGGGTGACCCGGGCGTCGGCGAGACCCGGCGTCTGCTTCGGCTTCCACTGCGCGCGGTCCTGCGCCCGCACGAACCGCGGCAGCGCGCGCTGCGCGGCGAGCGCCAGGGTGACGGCGAGTTCGGCGGTGGCCGTTTCGTGCACGCTCGTGGCATTCGCGAACACGATGCCCTCGGGGAGGCGCCCCTCGACGTTGTCGTAGCCGATCGACTGGCCCTGCACGAGCCGCGTCGACACCTCGGACAGTCGCGCGATGACCCCGTCCATCGACATGTACGGCGGCACCACGATGTCGATGTGCGGGCGGGGCGCGGCATCCGTCATGTCCCAGACGAGCACTTCCACGCCCTCGGGGAGTGGCTGAAGATCGTCACGGAGCTCGTCGGTGGGCACGGACACGATCAGCGAGGAAGTCACTCGCCCCACGCTACCCGCGAGTGCGGTAGCCGCGGCCGCCCGGACGCGACGAAGGAACCGTGCTGCCTCGGGACGGTCCTCGCCGTGTGAATACGCGGAGCCGATCGAAGATCTCCTGCGTCGTGTCCTGCGGCACACCGGCGAGCCAGTCGCTTCAGCCGGCGGCGGCCCCCGGCGGACGCCGGCCGACGTGCACGCCGACCGGGACGTCATAGGCGAGGTACTCCGCCATCAGCGCGTCCGCGTCGCGCGTGAACAGCCGCCGCGACAGGGCCGCGGCGAGCTTGGTCGCGCCGCCCACGAGCCCGGGAATCTGGTGGCTCAGCATGCCCTGGCTGATCCGGGCGCCGTGGTTGAACATGTGGATGCGCGACAGCGCCGACCCCGCCGCTGCACTCCGGCTGACGAGGCCGAAGTCGTCGTCGAGGTACGGGAACGCGGCGAGCCCGGGGTTCTCAGCCACCTGCGCCGGGGTCAGGCGGTCGCTCCAGATGCTGGCATCCGAGGCCACCGCCGACAGCTCCGGGCGGCGCGAGAGATCCGCGACGATCCCCGTCGCGGCGATGACGACGTCATATCGATGGATGCCGTGCGGCGTCGTCACCACGATCTCGCTGCCGTCCCACTCGACGGATCGCCATGGCGACGCGGTGAGGAAACGGAAGCCCTCGAAGGAGTGCGCGCGCCAGATCGCGTTCTGCGTCGCGGGCTGGTCGACGGCGGACAGGTGGACGTTGAAGGCCCACTTCTGCGCGTCGGTGAACGAGCCGTAGTTCTCGATGAGGCCCGAGAATTCCATCCACCGGTAGGGGCTGACCTGCGGCATAGCGGTGCGCCGCATGTGCACGTGGACGGACGCGGCGCCATGCTCGAGCGCCGTCGCGGCGTTGTCGAACGCCCCCGTGCCGGCGCCCAGGATGCCGATGCGCTTTCGGGCGAGGGCGGCGAAGTCGATGGCGTCGTGGGTGTGGTGCACCCTTTCCGATGGAAGACCGTCGAGCAGCGCGGGGATGTACCGGCCTCCCGCTCCCTCGATGCCAGTCGCGAGGACGACGTGCCGAGCGAGCAGGACCCACGATCCGTCGGGGCCGGTCAGGTCCAGGCGCAGGGGGCCCTCGGCATCCGTCGGGGTGATCGCCGCCACCGTCGTCGACCCGACGACGTGGATGCCCGCGACCGCGCGGTACCACTGGAGGAACCCCTGCCACGCGACGGTCGGGAAGAAGGCGATCCAGTCCCACGCCGCCTCGCCGTACACGGCCTCGAACCACGCGCGCGGGCTGACCGCCGGGACACCCCACGTCGGCCAGGCGATGTCCTTCGGGGTTCGGAGCGTGTGCATGCGGGCATAGGTGGTCCACGGCCCGGTGGCGTCGACCGGGGCCGCATCGAGCACGACCACGTCCTCGATCCCGCGGCGGCGCAGACCCCGGGCGAGCACGAGCCCGGCCTGTCCGCCGCCCACGATCACGACCGGGTGTTCGCCGTCGCGTTCGCCGACCCACGCCCGACCGTCGCCGGCGCTGAGCGCCTCCTGGTGCGCGGCCTCGCGCTCGAGGGCCGCCAGGCGCGCGGACGCGTCGGACAGGCGCTTGAGCATGCTCACTCGACGAGGACGCGCACGCCGTAGGCGTCGTCGAGCCGGAAGTTGTGGTGGTCGGTCACGTTCGTGTCGTCGAGCTCGAGGTTGACGAAGTCCATGCTCGGCTCGACGAAGAACGGGCCCGCGTGCCACGTGCCCTTGAGCATCGTGATGGCGGTGCGCGGCGGGATCCGGAACGCCCGCAGGTCGTCGAGGGTGGGCTCGCTGATGCCCGCCGGTGCGACGGCGATCGTCCACTCGACGTCGCCGACGGCCATGAGCGTCTGCGTGGTCTCGAGGTGTCGTGTCACCCGGACGAACTCGGGCGTCTTGTCGTCGAGCGTCATCAAGTAGAAGCGCGGGATGCCACCGGACACGTCGAGCACGGCCTCTTCGGCCGTGAAGGGGGTGCCGTCGGCCATGGGTGTCAGCACGACGCCGAACGGCGCGAAGTTTTCGGCGGTGACCGTCTCGGCGGTCAGCGGGTGGGCGGGAAGCGGCTCGGTCATGCCCCGAAGATACGCGTGCCCGACAAGCTCTTGTGCAACTTGTCTGACATGTTCACGATCGCGTTACGACCCGGAAACGCCCCGCTCGTGGCGGACGCGCCGGATGAGCGCGTTGCGCAGACCGGACGGTGCCGACACCTGCACTTCGCGCGACCAATACCCCACGTCGTCGCCCGTCCCGTAGCCGCAGTACGTCATCTCGACCACAGGGGCACCGGCCGCAGCGCTGAGCAGCCCCGCCCGCTCGGCATCCAGACTCACCGCGTCGACCCACAGGGTCTCCCACGCGACCCGGATGCCATTGCCCTCCTCCGCGAGCTCGAACACCGGCCGCCGGGGATCGAGGTCGACCTGGTGAGCGAGGGGGACGAGGTCCTCCGCCAGCGCATACGGTGCCCCGTCGACGCTCCACACCTTCACGGTGCGGAAGACCCGCGTACCGTCGGGGAGGTCGTCGAAGCGTTCGGGGTCACCCGCCTGGAGCACGCGGACCCCGGATGCCACGACCTCCAGTCGCGGCTCGTACCCGGCTGCGCGAATCGACAGGGAGTGGTCGAACTGCTCATCGATCCGTCGCCCGACATCGGGCAGTCGCCGGTTCGGCGTGGTGCGGGTGCCCTGCGTGCGGTGCACGTACCCGCGCTCCTCGAGCCGCACCAGCGCCTCACGCACCGACGCCCGGCTCGCCCCCGTCAGCTCCGCGAGCCGCGGCTCGGACGGGAGGGTCTCGAGATCGCCGCTCCACAGCGCGAGGATCCGGTCGATCACGGCATCCTGGTCCGACGTGGCCATGGGCTCCTGGGTCTTTCGCGGGCGGTCACTCCTGCGGGCCGCGGAGGACCTCGACGGCATCCTCTCGGCTCGACACCCCCAGCTTTGCGTAGATCGAGCGGACCTGGGACTTCACGGTGTTCACCGACACGTTGCGCGTGCGCGCGATCTCGGGGAGCCCGAGGCTCGACGTGAGCAGATGGGCGAGCTCGCGCTCGGTGCTGGTGAGCGCCGCGAGGACTCCGGCGGATCTCGACCGGGCGGCAATCGCGGGGAGCATCTGTCGTATGGCCGCCACCAGAGGTGCCAGCTCCTGGTTGTCCGACGCTACGAGCTCCAGGAGGCGGTCGGTGTCGCCCAGGGGAATCATCAGGAACGGGGTGGCCGAACCGCCGGTGCGCTGGATGAGAAGGATGGCCGACTCCATGCTCTGTACCGCGCGCTTCTCACTGCCCAGACGCAGGAACGCAACGGCGCGACGCGTCAACAAAGGCGTCAGAGTGCGGAGGCAGTGTTCGTCGTGCAGTGCCACGCAGGCGTTCGTGGTCTCGATCACTTCCCGCTCACGCCCCATCTGCAGCAGCGCAGACGCACGCTGCATCGGGAAACAGATCGCGTGGCCGGGGTGTGTCACCGCGTGGGACAGGACCGCGAGGGCCTCGTCGTATTCCCCGTGCGTGATGAGCATGTCGGCGTACAGTCCGAGCAGAAGTTCGCGGATGACCCGGTAGCTGCGTGACCGAGCCGACCCGTAGAGGAGTTCCCGGCTCTTGGCGATCCCCCGGGCGATGTCGCGGTCGAAGAATGCCGCGGCGACCCGGATCATGTCGGCGCTGAAGTGCCAATAGGGATCGTCCGGCTGAGCGGTGTCGATCTCATCGGAAACCGACCGCATTCGCGCGGCGTCGACGTTGCTGACGGCGATCAGGGCATCGCCCAGGAGAAGCCCCTGTGATGTGTCCTCGATCTGCCAGCCCTCCGCGACGAACAGGCTTCGCGCCTCGGCCTCCGCGACGGCAGCGGCCGGGTATTCGGCGTTGAAGGCCAGGTTCAAAGCCTGCATGCTGAGGGCGCGATATCGCTGAGCCGGTGTCTCGGCGAACACGAGTGCTTCCGAGGCGTACAGTGCCCCGATCTGCGGCCACCCGATCGTCGCGCAATACTCGGCCACGCTGGCGAACAGCCCGGACCGCGCGGGACCGGAGAGCGCCGCGGGTCGGATGAGGCGGTTGTTGTCGAAGTAGCGCAAGACGAACCCGAGCCCGTCGCCGAGCGCGTCGTTCCGTGCACGCGCAGCCAGCATCGCGGACAGCAGCATGGCGCGAGTATCGGTCCACACCAGTGGCGCCGCTCCAGGGTCGGCCTCCGCCAGCAGCGACAGATGCCGCGGCAGAGGTTGGCCGTGCCCGGGCTCCAACCGCAGGGACGTGTGCGCGGCTGCTGCGCGCAGCGCAGCGCTCGGACCGGTGGAACCTTCGGAATCGCTCATGTGACCTCCGCGACACGAGCGCGACCGCCGGCGGGTGCGCGCGTGCGCGCGCGTCGCGGTCGCGTCGTGGATAGACAGGCACCCAGGACGGGCGGTCGGACGCGGATTCGGGTTCGCGGGCGGCCGCTGGAGCCGCAGGCCCCCCGGGGAGCGGCTCCACCCCGAGGATATGTCAAATGTCACACTTTCGCCTGCGATCCGGCCGCAGAAAAAGGTGGGACGTGAGCTGTGGAGGAGGGTGTTACACGGCGGCGGCGACCACAGCCGAGATCGCCGAGGTGAAGAACCCGAGGCCGTCCACGCCGGAGCGCATCGCGGCGGCCGTTCCCGGCCCGAAGCCGGGCTCGACGGCGTGCTCGGGGTGGGGCATCAAGCCGACGACGTTGCCGCGCTGGTTGGTGAGCCCTGCGATGTCGTCGAGCGAGCCGTTCGGGTTGACGCCCAGGTACCGGAAGGTCACCAGGCCCTCGCCGTTCACACGGGCCAGGGTCTCGGCATCCGCGATGTATCCGCCGTCGGCGTTCTTCAACGGGATGACGATCTCGTCGCCCTCGTCGAACGCGCTGGTCCACGCGGTCGAGGCGTTCTCGACGCGCAGGCGCTGGTCGCGACGGATGAACTGCTGGTGAGCGTTGCGGATCAGGCCGCCGGGCAGCAGGTGCGCCTCGACGAGCATCTGGAAGCCGTTGCAGATGCCGAGGATCGGCATGCCCTTCGCCGCGGCATCCTTCACCTCGGCCATGATCGGCGCGAACGCGGCGATCGCACCGGCGCGCAGGTAGTCGCCGTAGCTGAATCCGCCGGGGAGGACGAGGGCGTCGACGCCCTTCAGGTCGTGCTCGCCGTGCCACAGGGCGACCGGTTCGCCGCCCGCGAGGCGGATCGCGCGCTGCGCGTCGCGGTCGTCGAGGGAACCGGGGAAGGTGATGACCCCGATGCGCGCCGTCACTCGACGACCTCGATGTTCACTACGTCTTCGATGACGGAGTTCGAGAGCATTTCGTCGGCGAGTTCGCGGACGCGGGCGAGGGTGGCCTCGTCGACGTCGCCATCGACGGTGAGTTCGAAACGCTTGCCGATCCGCACGTCGGAGAATCGGTGCTCACCCCGTCGCGAGAGCGCGCCGGCGACGGCCTTTCCCTGCGGGTCGAGGAGCTCGGCCTTGGGCATGACGTCGACGACGATGGTGGGCATTCCAGCTCCAGGTGTCGGAAGGGCAATGGATGCCATTCTACGGGGCGAGGTCTGCGGGCGATCGACACCGCTCTGCGTCTTCCGCACAACCCCTTGCGCCCCGGGACAGAAGATGGGAGCGCTCTCTTGACACCGTGGGAGCGATCCCATAGCCTCGTCCACGATCGGTGAGAGCGCTCCCACGGTTCAGAGGTCGAGAGGGCGCCGCGCACAGAAGCACACCGAGTCACCCACCACGAAGGAGTGTTCTGTGAAATCACGTGTCCTGCGTCGTGCCGCCGTCGTCGCGGCCGTCGCCTCCACCTCCGCCCTCGTTCTCGCCGGATGCTCCGGCAGCGGGGGCACCGCCTCGGGCGACGGCGAGGTCACCCTCACCATCGCGACGTTCAACGACTTCGGGTACACCGATGCACTCCTGCAGGAGTACATGGACGCGCACCCGAACGTGAAGATCGTCCACAACAAGGCCGCGACCAGCAACGAGGCCCGCGAGAACTACTTCCAGAAGCTCGGCAAGACCGGCCTCGCCGACATCGAGGCGATCGAGGTCGACTGGCTGCCGGAGGTCATGGAGTACGCCGACCTCCTCGCCCCCGTGCCGGAGGACCTGAAGAGCCGCTGGCTCGACTACAAGGTCGAGGCCGCCACGAGCCCCGAGGGCAACCTCGTCGGCTACGGCACCGACATCGGACCCGAGGGCGTCTGCTACCGCTCCGACCTCTTCGCCGCGGCGGGTCTGCCCACCGACCGCGCCGAGGTCGCCGCGCTCCTCCAGGGCGACTGGTCGACCTACTTCGAGGTCGGCGACCAGTACGTCGCCGCCACCGGCAAGGCCTTCTTCGACTCCGCCGGTGGCACCTACCAGGGCGCCATCAACCAGGTCGAGGCCGCCTACGAAGACCCGTCGAGCGGCGAGATCACCGCGACTTCCAACCCCGAGGTCAAGAAGATCTACGACCAGGTCCTCAAAGCCAGCGCCACGCAGTCGGCCCACCTCGGCCAGTGGTCGGACGACTGGTTCGCGGGCCTGTCGAACGGTGCCTTCGCCACCATGCTCTGCCCCGGCTGGATGCTCGGTGTCATCGAGGGCAACGCCCCCGAGGTCACGGGCTGGGACATCGCCAATGTCTTCCCCGGCGGCGCCGGCAACTGGGGCGGGTCGTACCTGACCGTTCCCGCCAACGGCGCGAACGTCGAGGCCGCGCAGGAGCTCGCCGACTGGCTGACCGACCCCGAGACGCAGGTCAAGGCGTTCGAGAACGCCGGCACCTTCCCGAGCCAGGTGGGCGCGCTCGAGGCTGACGGGCTGCTCAGCAGCACCAATGCGTACTTCAACGATGCGCCCGTGGGCGAGATGCTCTCCGAGCGCGCGCAGGCCGTGAAGGTGTCGCCGTACAAGGGCACGTTCTACTTCCAGATCAACGACGCCATGCAGAAGGCGCTGACGCGTGTCGAAGACGGCACGCAGGATGCCGCCACCTCCTGGCAGCAGTGGGCGACCGAGGTCGACGCCCTGTCCTGACCCCAGCGAACGGATGCCAGGGGCTGCGGCTTCGCGCCCCTGGCATCCGTCGCCCGTCCCCTTCTCGCGTGAGGGGTCAAGAACTGTCGCCTGGCTCCGTCGCAGGCGACAGATTCTGACCCCTCACGCGTCTGAAACGGAGCACAGATCGTGACCAGCACACTCGAGCGACCCACGGGGGGCGCGGCGCCGGAGACGCGCGCGCGCGAGCCCCGGCGGGTGGGGTTCAGCAAACGCCGCAGCGCGTGGGACCTGAAGCTCTCGCCGTACCTCTACATCTCGCCGTTCTTCATCCTGTTCGCGATCACCGGGCTCTTCCCGATCGCGTACACCGCGGTGATCTCGTTCATGGACTGGGACCTCGTCCGCAACTCGGGCGAGTTCATCGGATTCGACCAGTACGCGTGGGTGCTCAGCCAGCCGAAGTTCTGGATCGCCCTGCGCAACACCTTCAGCATCTTCCTGCTCTCGAGCATCCCGCAGCTGATCCTCGCGATCTTCATCGCGGCGATGCTCGACCAGAACATCCGCGCCAAGACGTTCTGGCGCATGAGCGTTCTCATCCCCTATGTCATGGCACCCGTGGCCGTGGCGCTCATCTTCAGCAACATGTTCGGCGACCAGTACGGCGTCGTGAACACCACGCTGCAGAACCTCGGACTCCCCGCCGTCCCGTGGCACTCCGACGCCTTCGCCAGCCACATCGCGATCGCGACGATGGTCAACTTCCGCTGGACGGGGTACAACACCCTGATCCTCCTCGCCGCGATGCAAGCCGTGCCGCGCGAGTACTACGAGGCCGCCACCGTCGACGGTGCCGGCAAGTTCCGGCAGTTCCTCTCGATCACGCTCCCCAGCCTCCGGCCGACCCTGATCTTCGTGATCATCACGTCGACGATCGGCGGCCTGCAGATCTTCGACGAGCCGCGCATGTACGACCAGTACGGCACGGGCGGCGCCGACAACCAGTGGCTCACGGTCACGCTGTGGCTCTACAACGTCGGCTGGGGCGAGTGGAACTTCGGCCGCGCGGCGGCGCTCGCGTGGATCCTGTTCCTCATCATCCTCGCCATCGGTGTGGTCAATCTGTTCATCACGCGCTCGCTCGTGCGCGACGAGGGCCGTCGCGATACGCGGTCCCGTCGCGAGATGCGCGCCCAGGCGCGTGCCGCCAAGAAGCAGCTCGCGCGAGAGGAGGCGGGCCGATGAGTTCCGTCAACGCCGTGCCCGTGCCCGTCATCGATCCGGAGCTGCCCGCGAAGCCGCGGCGCCGCCGGGCCATCCGCGGATCGCGCCCGGGCTGGTTCGTCTACGCCGCCCTCGGCGCGGTGCTCGTGGCGAGCGTCTTCCCCTTCTACTGGTCGCTCCTGATCGGGTCGGGCGACTCGTCGACCATCCGCGACGCGAACCGCTCGTGGCTGCCCGGCGGCAACTTCTTCGCCAACGCCGCCTCGGTGATCGGCGACCCCGCGGTCAACTTCTGGCCCGCGCTGATCAACTCGATCATCAGCTCCGGCTTGATCGCGGCATCCGTCGTCTTCTTCTCCACCCTCGCGGGGTGGGCGTTCGCGAAGCTCAAGTTCCGCGGCGGTCCGTGGCTGCTCGTCTTCGTCGTGGCGACGATGGCCGTGCCGACGCAGCTCGGTGTCGTGCCGCTGTACATCCTGTTCAGCGAGCTCGGGTGGACCGGCCAGCTCGGAGCGATCATCATTCCGGCGCTGACCAGCGCGTTCGGGGTGTTCTGGATGACGCAGTACCTGCGCCAGGCGGTGCCCGACGAGCTCATCGAGGCCGCGCGCGTCGACGGTGCCAGCTCGTTCCGCACGTTCCTGACGGTGGGCGTCCCGGCGGCGCGGCCCGCCGCGGCGATGCTCGCGCTGTTCACGTTCGTCAGCGCGTGGAACAACTTCTTCTGGCCGTTCATCGTGCTCGACCGCCAGAACCCGACGCTGCCGGTGGCGCTCTCGTTGCTGCAGTCCAACTACTTCGTCGACTACTCCATCGTGCTCGCGGGCGTGCTGCTGTCGACGATCCCGCTGCTGCTGCTGTTCGTCTTCGCGGGCAAGCAGCTGGTCAGTGGCATCATGCAAGGGGCGGTCAAGGGATGACACTCGCGCCCACGGAAGGAACCCGATCCATGTCCCACACCCGAGCCTTTCCCGAGGGCTTCCTCTTCGGCGCGGCGACCGCCGCGTACCAGATCGAGGGAGCCGCGTTCGAGGACGGGCGAACGGCCTCCATCTGGGACGCGTTCAGCCGGGTCCCCGACGCGGTGATCAACGCCGACAACGGTGACGTCGCGTGCGACCACTACCACCGGTACGCCGACGACGTGCGGGTCATGAAGAACCTCGGCTTGCAGACCTACCGCTTCTCGACCTCGTGGTCGCGGGTGCGTCCCGACGGCGGCGCGCTGAACGCGAAGGGCGTCGACTTCTACAAGCGCCTCGTCGACGAGCTCCTGGATGCCGGCATCCTCCCGTGGCTGACCCTGTACCACTGGGACCTGCCCCAGGCCCTGCAGGACCGGGGCGGGTGGACCGTCCGCGAGACGAGCGACCTCTTCACCGAGTACGCGCTCGACATGCACGACGCCCTCGGCGACCGCGTGAACGTGTGGACGACGCTGAACGAACCGTGGTGCTCGTCGTTCCTCAGCTACACCGCCGGCGCCCACGCGCCCGGCCACTACTCGCAGGCCGAGGGCATGCTCGCCGCGCACCACCTGCTGCTCGGACACGGCCAGACTGTCCGCGAGCTGCGCGCCCGCGATGCGTCGCTCAACCTCGGGCTCACGCTGAACCTGACGGTGGCGGATGCCGTCGACCCGACGAACCCCGCCGACCTCGACGCCGCGCGCCGCATCGACGGGCAGTTCAACCGCTGGTTCCTCGACCCGGTGTTCCGCGGCAGCTACCCGGCCGACATCATCCAGGACTTCCGGAACGTGGATGCCGAGGCTGTGCGGCGTTGGCAGGATGCCGTGCGCCCGGGCGACCTCGAGGTCATCTCGACGCCCATCGACACGCTCGGCGTGAACTACTACCACGGCGAGTTCGTCGGCGGCACGGCGCCCCGGGTGAACCCCCCGGGCGGCGACGCGCCGACCGTCCGCCCCACCTCGTCGCCGTTCCCCGCGCACGAGAACCTGTTCTGGCACGAGCGAGGTCTCGAGCGCACGACCATGGGCTGGGAGGTACAGCCCGAAGGTCTCACCCAGCTCCTCGGTCGCGTCAGCGACGAATACTCGGCGGCGGCCGGCGTCGCGCTCTACGTCACCGAGAACGGCGCCGCCTACGACGACGTTCCGGTGGTCGAGGACGGCGCGACGCGCGTCCACGACGTCGAGCGCGTGGAGTTCGTGGAGGCGCATCTCGCCGCCATCCTGGATGCCGTCGACAGGGGTATCGACGTGCGCGGCTACTTCTACTGGTCGCTGCTCGACAACTTCGAGTGGGCCTGGGGCTACGAGAAGCGGTTCGGCATCGTCCACGTCGACTACGCGACGCAGGAGCGTTCCGTGAAGGACTCCGGCCTGGCGTACGCCCGGGTGATCGCGGAGCGGGCGCTGGTAGTCCCCGCGGCAGCCGTGGCGGAAGCGCTCCCCGTGGCCTGAGGTCCTTCACCCGCGACCGTTCACCCGCTCGGCGCGCGCCGTACGTTCGCGCCGAGCGGGTTTCGGGCCGGCGCGGAGGAGTACGCTCGCAACGTCGCCGCGTGTGAAGCGGCGCGGTCGCTGAGCCCGGGAGGAGACCGATGTCACTGATCCCTGTGCGCGGCACCGCGACCATCGAGGAGGTGGCCGCTCGAGCCGGCGTCTCGCGCTCGACCGTGTCCCGCGTCGTCAACGGCTCGACCGCCGTCTCGCCCTCCGCGCTCGAGGCCGTGCGTCGCGCCATCGAGGAGCTGCAGTACGTCCCCAACCGCGCCGCTCGCTCGCTCGCCAGCCGCCAGACGCGCGCGATCGCGCTCGTCATCCCCGAGGACACCGACCGGTTCTTCGGCGACCCGTTCTTCGGCTCGATCGTCGCCGGTATCTCGCAGGTCATCGGCGAGTCCGACTACGTGATGAACATGCTCATCGCCACCGACGACGCCAGCGCCAAAGCACTCGGGTATCTGCGCGGCGGCAGCGTCGACGGTGCCATCGTGGCCTCGCACCACACCAGCGACACGTTCGTGGACCGCCTGGCCGACACCGTCCCCGTCGTCTTCGGCGGACGGCCCGCACGCGTGCGCCCCGGCGACCACTACGTCGACGTCGACAATGCGCAGGGCGGACGGGATGCCACCCGCTACCTGCTCGACCGCGGTCACCGTCGCCTCGCGACCATCGCCGGCCCCGCCGACATGCCCGCGGGCATCGATCGGCTGCAGGGCTTCCGTGACGTGCTGGCCGAGGAAGGGCTGGAGCCCGTGGCCGTCGAGAACGGCGACTTCACCGAGGCCGGGGGCGCCGACGCGATGCGGAGGATCCTGGCATCCGGAGTTCTGCCCGCCGCGGTGTTCGCGGCGAGCGACCTCATGGCTCGTGGTGCCTACACCGCGCTGCGCGAGTACGGACACGAGCCGGGCCGCGACGTCGCCGTGATCGGCTTCGACGACTCCGCGGTCGCGACCTCGCTCGTGCCCTCGCTCACGACCGTGCGGCAGCCCTCGCACGACCAGGGGCGCCAGATGGCGACGATGCTGCTCGACGTCCTCGCGGGGCGCGCCACGGCGAACACGGCGATCCTTCCGACCGAGATCATCGAGCGCGGCTCCGCCTGACCCGTCGGGCGGGCGCCCGGCGGGCACGGCGGACAGACGCTAGCCTGAGCGCTATCGAGCGTGCGGGAACCCGAGCCTGCGCCGCGAGGTCGAGAGGATCGACGATGCGTCGATGGAGAAGCGTCGCCGCTGTGGTCGCCGTCATCGCGGTCGCGGGCCTGACGGGCTGCGTTCCGGAGGAGGCGGCACCGGTCGAGTCGGCGAGTTCCACTCCGTCGATCACCGTGGAGATGCCCAGCTCCACCCCGACCCCCTCGGAATCGGATGCCGGGGCGAGCGTGGCCGCGAACATTCCGGCATCCTGTGACGACCTCGGCATCGCCAGCAGTCGAGACGAGACGGTCGGCGACCTCACCGCCCAGCACGCCGACGGGTTCGTCCGGCCCGCGCCGCCGAACGCCGCCACGAAGCTGTCGTGCAACTGGATCCAGGAGGAAGCGGCCGCCGTGCTGCTCATCATCAGCACCGCGAGCGACGCCGAGGTCACCACCGGCCTCGACGGGCTGGCATCCGAGGGGTACCAGTGTCAACCGGCGCAGGACTTCGGTGCGCAGTACTGCTCGCGTCCCGGCGACGCGGCCGACAGCGAAGACGTGATCGTCGCGTGCGACGACGTCTGGATCTACCTCGAGACGGTCAACGTCGACGCGCGGGCCTGGTTGTCCGACATCGCCGCGCAGATCTACGGCTGACCCACCCCGCGCTCAGCGGTCGCGGGGGAGTGGCTGCTGGTAGACGTCCGGGACGTCGTCGCCGTCGGCATCCACCTCCTCCTCCGCCGCGAGCTGCTTGTAGCGACGGTTGCGGACGAGCAGCACGCTCGCCGCGAGCAGGGATGCCACCAGCGACGCGACCATGATCGCGATCTTCGCGTCGTCGGTGTGCTCCGACCCGGCGGGGAAGCTCAGCTCGGCGATCAGCAGCGACACGGTGAAGCCGATACCCGCGAGAAGGCCCACGCCGGCGAGATCGATCCACTTGAGCGCGGGGTCGAGGCGCACCTTCGTCACGAGCGTGAGGAGGCGAACCCCGAGCAGGATGCCGAGAGGCTTGCCGACCACGAGTCCCGCGACGACGCCGATCGTGACGGGGTCCGTCATGGCGCGCGCGAGGCCTTCGCCGCCGCCGACCGCGACGCCCGCGGCGAAGAACGCGAAGATCGGCACGGCGATGCCGGCAGAGAGCGGGCGGAAGCGGTGCTCGAACTGTTCGGCGAGGTCCATGCCGCGGATCTCGGGCTGCCGCTTCGACGGGGCCACCGGGATCGTGAACGCGAGGGCGACGCCCGCGATGGTCGCGTGCACGCCCGACGCGTGCAGGAACGCCCAGGCCGCGAAACCGATCGGGAGCAGCACGACCCACGCCGCCCAGGGCGTGCGCGCGAACCACGCGCGGCCGCGGTGGGCGATCACGCCGTAGATCGCGACGAGGACCGCGAAGATCCCGAGCGGCACGAGCGAGATGTCGCTCGTGTAGAACAGTGCGATGATCGCGATCGCGATGAGGTCGTCGACCACCGCGAGCGTCAGCAGGAAGATGCGCAGCGGGCCCGGCAGGTGCGAACCGACGAGGGCGAGCACGGCCACGGCGAACGCGATGTCGGTGGCCGCGGGGATGGCCCATCCGGCCAGGAGGCTCGGCTGCGACGACACGACGAGCACGTAGATCAGCGCGGGCATGGCCACGCCGGCCGCGGCGGCGGTGATCGGCACGATCGCGGTGCTGAAGCGGCGGAGGCTCCCCACGACGATCTCGCGCTTGAGCTCGAGGCCGACCATGAAGAAGAAGATCGCCAGCAGCCCGTCGGCCGCCCAGGCCCCGACGCTCAGCTCGAGGTGCCACGGCTCGAACCCGAACCGCAGGTCGCGTAGAGCGAAGTACGCGTCGGCGGCAGGGGAGTTGGCCCAGATGATCGCTGCGATCGCGGCCACCACGAGCAGCATTCCGCCGACCGACTCACGACGGAGCACCGTGGTGACGCGGTGCACCTCGGCGTATCCGGGCCAGCGGGGGGCGCGGACGTCGGTGTTGTTCATGGCATCCATTTCGGGGTCGTCGACGCGTTCGTCGACCAGACTTCCCGACACACCTCGGTCAGTTTACCGGGGGTGGGCGCGGTGCGGCGGCGTCAGTCTTCCTCGGGGTTGAAGTTCGAGGAGGTGTCGGAGTGGCCGGCCGCGACACCGTCCGGGGCGTCGGGGATGGTGCCGTCCGTGCCGAGGCCGCCGGGCTTGGTCTCGCCGTCCGACGGGGAGACCTCGACATCGGCGCCTTCGTAGGCGTTTTCGTCGGCGGAGGCTTGCGAGGGATCGATTCCGGATGCCATGGGCGTGCCCTTCTCGTGATCGGTGGCGGGACGCACGGGCACCCCGCCGGGGCGGCCGACGCTACCGGGACGCGCCGCACCCGCTCACCCGGTTGCGGCCGCGCTCCGCGTGTGCTGCGCGCGCCCCGAGAGCGCACGAACCGGTCGAGCGCGCACGTTCGGGACGCCTGTACCGTGTGCGCTCGACCCGATCGTGTGCGCTCGGCGCACGGGCCGCGCCGCCGACCGCCCCGCGCGTCAGGACGGGTCGCCGCCCAGCGGGCCTACGGCGGGGATCGGCCCGCCGTCGTCGGCACCCGTCTTGCGGGCGCGGGCGATCGCATTGCCGAGGTGGTAGATCACGAGCGCTGCGACCGAGCCGAGCACGATCGCGCCGAGCTGGAAGTCGCCCCACTGCATCGTGAACCCGGCGATCGCGAGCACCAGCGCGACGGCACCCGTGTACTGGTTGACCGGACGGGAGAAGTCGACGCGGTTGTCGACCCAGATCTTGATGCCGATGATCCCGATGAGGCCGTAGAGCGCGGTGGTGACCCCGCCGAGGACACCCGGGGGAATCGTGTTGAACACCGCCCCGACCTTCGGTGACAGGCTCAGCAGGATCGCGGTCAGGCCGGCGACCCAGTACACCGCGGTGGAGTACACGCGCGTCGCCGCCATCACGCCGATGTTCTCGCCGTACGTCGTCGTGCCCGAGCCGCCGAACGTCCCCGCGAGCGTGGTCGCCACGCCGTCGGCGATGAGCGCACGTCCGGTGGAGCGGTTGGCCGTGGCATCCGTCATCGCCGCCACACCCCGCACGTGCCCGACATTCTCGGCCACGAGCACCAGCACCACCGGCAGGAACATCGCGATGACCGACCACGTCGCGGGCTCGGTGAAGTCGGCGATCTCGAAGGTCGGCAGACCGACCCACGGCGCGGCCTCGACGGCGGCGAAGTCGATGAGTGCCTCTCCGGTCGCCGCCTGGATCAGCACCGTCGCGACGTAGCCGACGATGACGCCGAGGAAGATCGAGATGCGCCCGAGGAATCCGCGGAACAGCACGCTGAACAGGATCACCGCGACCAGCGTGATCGTGCCGGGCAGCGGCTGCAGCTGGAAGTTCTGCCACGCGACGGGCGCCAGGTTGAAGCCGATGAGGGCGACGATGGCACCGGCCACGACCGGCGGCATGACCTTGTCGACCCAGCCGAGACCGGCGAACTGCACCACGAAACCGATCGCGGTGAGCAGGACGCCGACCGCCACGATGCCGGCGAGCGCCGACCCCGTGCCCGCGGTCGCCGTGGCGGCGGTGATCGGGGCGATGAACGCGAACGACGAGCCGAGGTAGCTGGGGAGGCGGTTGCGGGTGACGAGCAGGAACAGCAGCGTCCCCACGCCCGAGAACAGCAGCGTCGTCGACACCGGGAAGCCCGTGAGCACGGGCACGAGGAAGGTCGCGCCGAACATCGCGATGACGTGCTGCAACCCGATCGCGACCGTTGCGCCCCAGTTGAGTCGTTCGCCCGGGGCGACGACCGCTCCGGGCTCGACGGTGCGGCCGTTTCCGTGCAGCTTCCACTGGAACATGTGTCTCCTCGCGGTGGGGTGGGGGATGGATGACGAGCGCACACGTTCGGGTCGACTGCACACGTTCCGTGCGTCCGCGGCGTGCGCGGTGGGCCCGAACGTATGTTTTCGACGCCGTATCGCGCCGCCGCCCGGCCTCAGGCCGTCAGGCGCTCGAGCAGCTCGGCGTAGCGGGCGCGGGTGCGCGCCACGATGTCGTCGGGGAGCGCGGGCGGCTCGCCCTGCTTGTCCCAGTGGGCGGCGAGCCAGTCGCGCACGATCTGCTTGTCGAAGCTCGCCATGCGCTCGGCGGGGGTGGAGCCGGTGCGCCAGGCCTCGGCATCCCAGTAACGGGACGAGTCCGACGTCAGCACCTCGTCGGCCAGCGTCAGAACGCCCGCGTCGTCGTAGCCGAACTCGAACTTCGTGTCGGCGAGGATGAGCCCGCGATTCTCGGCGATCGCCGACGCCCGGCGGTAGATCTCGAGCGACAGGTCGCGCAGCGCGGCAGCGGTCTCTTCGCCGACGAGCTCGACCGACCGCTCGTACGTGATGTTCTCGTCGTGCTCGCCCATCGGGGCCTTGTATGCGGGGGTGTAGAGCGGCTCGGGCAGTCGGTCGCCGTCGCCGAGGCCCTCGGGAAGCGGGATGCCGCACACCGTCTGCGTCGCCTGGTACTCGGCCCAGCCGGTGCCGGTGAGGTAGCCGCGCACGACGCACTCGATCGGCTGCATGTCGAGCGACCGGACCAGCATGGCGCGTCCGCGCACGACATCCGGGATCAGCTCGACCGCGTCGTCGCCGTCGAGCACGTGGTCGGCAGCGAGATGATTCGGGATGCCACGCCCCCCGTCCGCACCGGCGAGACGGTCGAACCACCACAGGCTCAGCGTCGTCAGGAGCACACCCTTATCGGGGATGCCAGGACTCAGGACGTGGTCGAACGCGCTGACGCGATCACTCGCGACCACCAGCAGGTGCGCGGGTGCGGCTCCGTCGGCGGTGTCGCCGGGGACGTAGAGGTCGCGGACCTTGCCCGAGTAGACGTGTCGCCAGCCGTCGAGGGCCAGGGGGGAAGCGGGGATCACCCGCTCATTATCGCGGGTCGCCACGCCCGGCCCCGGCCGAGGGGGCACTGATTTTGTCACATCCGAGCCGCGAACGCCCGCCCCCCTGCGTTCCCGGGGCCTCTCGCTACCGTTGCAGGATGACCGAGGCGAACCCCGACACCGAGGCATCCATCGATCCGCATGCCGGCAGCTCCCACCGCACTCTGCGCGGCTGGGTGTTCTGGCCGGCCGCGGCGATCGCGTTGGCCTTCATCTCTTTCGCGCTGATCTTCCCCAGCGCCGCCGAAGCAGCGTTCGGCACGATGCAGACCGCGATCGTCTCGGCCTTCAACTGGTACTACGTGCTGATCGCCGCGTTCTTCGTCGTGTTCGCGCTCGCCGTGGGGTTCAGCCGCTTCGGTCGGATCAAGCTCGGTCAAGACGACGACGAACCCGAGTTCTCGACGATGTCGTGGTTCGCGTTGCTCTTCGCCGCGGGCATGGGGATCGGTCTGGTCTTCTACGGGGTGAGTGAGCCGCTCAGCCACTTCGCGTCGCCCCGCCCGGGCGTCGAGGGCACACCGACGCAGCTCGCCCAGCAGGCGATGTCGCAGACGTTCCTGCACTGGGGCGTACACGCCTGGTCGATCTACGTCGTGCTCGGGCTCGCTCTCGCGTATGCCTTCCATCGGCGCAAGCGTCCGCGCACGATCCGGTGGGCGCTCGAACCGATCCTCGGCGCGCGGCTCGTCCGGGGCGGGTGGGGCAACGCGATCGATGTCGCCGCCCTCGTCGGCACGCTCTTTGGCGTCGCGACGTCGCTCGGCCTCGGTGTGATCCAGATCAGCGCCGGCCTCGAGTTCCTCGACGTCGTGCCGACCTCGATCGTGAGCCAGGCGATCCTGATCGGCATCATCACCGGGTTCGTCCTGTTCTCCGTGCTGTCCGGCGTCGGGCGCGGCATGAAGTGGCTGTCGAACATCAACCTCGTGCTCGCGGGCCTGCTGATGCTCTTCCTGCTGTTCGTCGGTCCGACCGAGTTCCTGCTGCGCGACGTCGTGCAGTCGATCGGCAACTACATCCAGAACTTCGTCGGCCTCTCGTTCACCGTGAGTGCGTACGCGGGAGACGCGGGTGTGGCGTGGCAGGGCGCATGGACGGCGTTCTACTGGGGCTGGTGGATCTCGTGGGCGCCCTTCGTCGGCATCTTCATCGCGCGCATCTCGCGCGGTCGCACCGTGCGCCAGTTCGTCACCGGCGTCATCCTGGTGCCCACGCTCGTCGGCATCCTGTGGTTCACGGTGCTCGGCGGCTCGGCGATCTACGCGGAGCTCACGGGGTCGGCCTCGTTCGTCGGCGAGGACGGGACGGTGGATGTCTCGACCGCCCTGTTCCAGCTGCTCGAGACGGTTCCCGGGTCGGTCTTCCTCGTGATCGGGTTCCTCCTCCTCATCGGCATCTTCTTCATCACCTCGGCCGATTCGGGTGCACTCGTGATGAGCATGATCGCCACCGGCGGTGAAGAGACGCCGCCCCGATGGACCCGGATCTTCTTCACCCTGGCGACGTCGGTGATCGCGCTGGCGCTCCTCATCGCGGGTGGGCTGACCGCGCTGCAGACGGCGGCGATCAGTATCGCGCTGCCGTTCAGCATCGTGCTGCTGGCGATCTGCTGGGCCACCGTCGTGGCGTTCCGGCGCGAGATCGCCGCGTACGACAAGGCCGAGCGTGCGCAACTGCGCGAGCAGATCGGCGAGCACTACGGACTCGAGGTCGAAGAGGCGAACCAGCGCGGCATCTTCGGAATCCCGGTGTGGTGGAAGCGCCGACGGCAGACTCCCGCCCCCTCTCCCGCCCCCGACGCCGACGTCGACGCGCCGACGGGCTGATACCGAACGTTCACCGCACCACCGACCTCCTCCGGTCCGTGCGCGATATAGTCCATGTGGACTAGTCGACACGGACCATGGAGGGCGGATGCCAGAACCTGCGCGTCTCACCCCGCTCGCGGTGATGCTTCTCGCGACCCTGCGCGAGGGCGACATGCATCCATACGAGATGCTGCGCCTTCTACGCGACCGCCGCGACGACCGTCTGGTGCCGCTGCAGAAGGGCACGATCTACCACACGATCGCGCGGCTCGAGCGGGAAGGGCTGGTCGCCGAGGTCGGTGTCGACCGCGACGGCAACCGTCCCGAGCGCACGACGTACCGCCTGCTCGACGCCGGACGCGACGCCGTGGACGCGTGGGTGCGCGTGGAACTCCCGCAGATCGATCGGCCCGGCGACTTCCGCGTCGCGCTCGCTGAGGCCCACAACCTCGACCGCGACGACGTCGTCGCGCTCCTCGACCAGCGGCGCGAGCTGCTCCTCGCCTCGCGTGAGCTGCATCGCGAGGGGCTCTCCCGCGCGCGGGACCGCGCGGTTCCCCACCAGTTCATGATCGAGGTCGAGCGGCAGGCCGTCCTCCTCGACGCCGAACTCGCCTGGCAGGACTCCCTGCGTCACGGCCTGGCCACCGGCACCCTCCCCTGGGGGGTCGACGGCCTTCCCCACCATCACGAACGACTCCACGTCTCGAAGGAGACCCCCGAATGACCGACTCCCGCGCCGCCTCCGTGGCATCCGCTCCGCCCGAACGCAGCCCGTGGCCCGCCCTGTGGGCGCTGGTCATCGGGTTCTTCATGATCCTCGTCGACACCACGATCGTCTCGGTGGCCAACCCCGCCATCAAGGCCGCGCTCGACCCGTCGACGAACAACCTCGACAACGTCGTGTGGGTCACCAGCGCCTACCTTCTGACGTATGCCGTGCCGCTGCTGGTGACGGGCCGCCTCGGCGACAGGTTCGGGCCCAAGAACGTGTACCTCGTCGGCCTCGCGATCTTCACGATCGCCTCCCTCGCCTGCGGTCTCGCGTCGTCGCTCGAGATGCTCATCGTCGCGCGCGCGGTGCAGGGACTCGGCGCCGCGCTGATGACGCCGCAGACGATGGCCGTCATCACCCGCACCTTCCCGCCCCAGCGCCGCGGCGCGGCCATGGGCCTGTGGGGTGCGACCGCGGGGGTCGCCACGCTCGTCGGTCCGCTCGCCGGGGGACTGCTCGTCGACGGGTTCGGGTGGGAGTGGATCTTCTTCATCAACATCCCCGTCGGGATCATCGGGTTCATCGCCGCGGTCGTCCTGGTGCCGCAGCTGCCGACGTCCACGCACAAGTTCGACCTGCTGGGGGTCGTGCTCAGCGCCGCGGGCCTGTTCCTCATCGTCTTCGGCCTGCAGGAGGGCGAGCACTTCGATTGGGCCGCGTGGATCTGGGCGATGGTCGTCGCCGGGATCGTTGTGATGGCGGTGTTCATCTGGACGCAGGCCCGTACCAAGAGCGAGCCGCTCGTGCCGCTCGAGCTGTTCCGCGATCGCAACTTCTCGATCGCCAACCTCGCGATCGCCGCGGTCGGCTTCACCGTCACGAGCATGGCGCTGCCGCAGATGTTCTACCTGCAGTTGGCGCGCGGCCTCACCCCGACCGAGTCGGCGCTGCTGCTGATCCCGCTCGCGATCCTCTCGGGTGTGCTCGCCCCGTTCGCGGGAAAGCTCCTCGACCGCACCGATCCGCGCTTCCTGCTGGTGCCCGGGCTCCTGCTGGTCGGGGGAGCGCTCGTCATGTACGCCGCCCTCATCTTCGGCGATGCCCCGATCTGGGCGTTCCTCATCCCGTCCGCCCTCATGGGCGTCGGTAACGCCGGGATGTGGGGTCCGCTGGCGACCACCGCGACACGCAACCTGCCTCCGCGTCAGGCCGGCGCCGGCGCGGGCATCTACAACACCACCCGCACCGTGGGATCGGTGATCGGCTCGGCATCCATCGCCGCCTTCATGCAGGCGCGTCTCGAGGCCAACCTGCCCGGGGCGGGGGATGCCGCCGCGAGCTTCGGATCCGGAACCCTGCCGCCGCAGATCGTCGAGGGCTTCGCCACCGCCATGGGCCAGGCGCTGATTCTGCCGATCGGGGTGATCCTGGTGGGCCTGATCGCCGTGCTGTTCATGCGGCGGCCGTCCGTGATCCGGCCCCACGGCGCGCCGCGCGACGCGGCTCCCGCCGCCCAGGCCGCACCGGCGGCAGCGGGGGAGTAACGGCACTTCGCCGGTTCGCCGAGACCGCACGCGCCTGACGTCCCCCCTGCAGCCCGCAGCGGGGATGTCAGGCCGATGCGGTCTCGGCGTCCTCGTGGCGGCGACAGCCTCAGGGCGTGATCGCGTCGACGAAGCGGTGCGCCTCGTCGATCAGCGCGGCCCATGTCTCGGCCGCGTCCGGCGAGATCTCGGCCCACTCCCGCAGCGGCCGACCTCGCATGATCATCGGGGCGGCGATGCCGTCGGCGGTGAGTTCGCCGATGCGCTGCTCCGGCAGCTTGACGACGAGCGCCCCCTCGTGCGCGACGAACGCGAACACCTTGCCGCGCACGCGCACGCCCTCGGTTGGTGGATGACATCGAACGGATGCTGTCCACCCGCGTCTGACGCAGTCGTTGCGGCGGCTGCGCGCCGCCGGCCGGGAGTCAGTCCTCGACGACGCGGGCGGCGATATCGGTGCGGTACTGGCCACCCTCGAGCTCGATGCGGGCCAGCGCCTCGTAGGCGGCGGAACGGGCCTCGCGGAACGTCGTGCCGAGGGCCACGACGTTGAGCACGCGCCCACCGGTGGCGAGCAACTCGTCGCCGCGGAGCGCCGTCGCGGCGTGCGCCACGTGTACCCCGTCGACCTCATCGGCGTCGTCGAGACCGGTGAGCGGGCGGCCCGTGATCGGTGCCTCGGGGTACCCCTCGCTCGCCAGCACGACCGAGACGGCCGTCGCCTCGGCGAACGCGGGACGCGGCTGATCCTCGAGCGTGCCCGAGGCGGCGGCCATGAGAAGCGTCGAGAGGGGGTCGATCAGCCGCGGCAGCACGACCTGGGTCTCGGGATCTCCGAACCGCGCGTTGAACTCGATGACCTTCACGCCGGCCTCGGTCAAGATCAACCCGGCGTACAGGAGTCCGATGAACGGGGTGCCCTCGGCATCCATCTGGCGGATCACCGGTTCGGCGATCTCACGCGTGATGTGGTCGACGAACTGCTCCTCGCCGCCGAAGCGCTCGAGCAGCCACGGCAGCGGCGAATATGCGCCCATGCCGCCGGTGTTCGGGCCCTCGTCGCCGTCGCGCAGGCGCTTGAAGTCCTGCGCGGGGCTGAGGGGGAGCACCCGGTCGCCGTCGCTGAGGAAGAACAGCGAGACTTCGGGGCCGGCGAGGAACTCCTCGATGAGGACGGGGCCCGTCGGCAGATACGTCTCGGCGTGGGCGAGCGCGGCCGCGCGATCGGACGTGACGATGACGCCCTTGCCCGCCGCGAGACCATCGGCCTTGACGACGTGCGGGGCGCCGAGTTCGTCGAGCGCCGCCTCGACCCCGGCGAGATCGTGCGCGCGCACCGCCCGCCCGGTCGGCACGCCCGCGGCATCCATGATCCGCTTCGCGTACGTCTTCGAGCCCTCGAGCTGGGCCGCGGCCTTGCCCGGACCGAACACCGGGATGCCGCGCTCGCGCAGCGCGTCGGCGACGCCGGCCACGAGCGGAGCCTCGGGACCGATGACGACGAGGTCGACCGCCTCGGTCTTCGCGAACTCCGTGACGGCGCCCGGATCGTTCGCGTCGAGTTCGACCACGTGGGCGTCGCGGGCGATGCCGGCGTTGCCCGGGGCGGCGAAGATCGCGTGCGAGACCTCCTCGGAGCGCAGGGCGAGGATGATGGCGTGCTCGCGCGCGCCCGAACCGAGGACCAGGATTCTCACGCCGCCAGCCTAGCGAGCGGGTCGGACACGGCCTGCGCCCGGCCCCTCGGTGTCCACGACACGCGGACGACTCGCCCCCGCATCCGCGTGTCTTGGACGCTCGAGCATCACGGCGGGCGCCCTGTCGCACCCGACGAGTACCGTGGATGCCATGCCTCCCCGCCGCATCGACACCGGAGACGGCCGCGCTGCGCTCGCCGCCGTGGCCGCGGGCGACGCGCCCCGGACGGCGACGGCGACCGCGGTGCGCTATCTGCTGCAGCTGCTCGTCGAGAAGGCGCCCGGGAACTCGGTCGAGATGCGGGTGCCGCCGTTCGGTGCGGTGCAGGTGATCGAGGGCCCGCGGCACACTCGCGGCACCCCGCCCAATGTCGTCGAGACCGACGCCGCGACCTGGATCGCCGTCGCCACGGGAGCCGAGCACTGGGCGGATGCCGCGGCCTCCGGCCGGATCGTCGCCTCCGGTGTTCGCGCCGACCTCAGCGCCCTGCTGCCGCTGCGCCCCTGACTCGTGCGCCACCGGCGGGTGATCTCGACGTCGCGGAATCCGCGACCCGGCGGCTCCGCCGCGGTGGGACAATGTGAGCATGGCTGAGCAGCCCGCCCCCGAACGCAAGCCCCTCGTCCACGAGGAGATCGTGACGCTGCACGTGCGGCGCGCTCCGAAGTACGGCGTGTTCTTGGCCGCGGGGGCCGTCCTCGGCATCCTGGCCGCCCTCATCCTCACCTTCGCGATCGACGGCGCCGACCTCAGCCCCTACACGAACGTGGTCTATTCGCAGCTGCAGGTCTTCGGCTTCACCGCACTCATCTGCGTTGTGATCGGCGCGACGCTCGGGGCGATCGTGGCACTGATCTTCGAGCGCGTGGTGGGGCGGAAGGTCCGCGACGTGGCGGTCGACCACGAGCGCTACCGCCACTGACCCCGACGCTCAGGCGAGCTCGGCGATGATCGGGTGGATCGCCGTGTCGAACGCGACGACGTCGCTGCGCAGGCCGTCGGTCACCGCGACCGTGAGCGAGCCGATCCACCACACGCCGCGCTGAGCCAGCGGCAGCACCTGGACGTTCAGCTCGAACGAGTGCGCCCGGCGGCCGACGCGCCGCTCGTGTTCGGCGATCGCGCTGGCGTAGGCGCGATACGAGACGCCGGGCCGCGACGCTCCTTCGGTGCCGTAGCGGGCGTGGGCGTGTCGGGCGAACTCGAGAGCAGCAGCGCCGTGCGGAGCGATCGCCTCGCGCAGCGCCTCGGCCCGGCCGACCGGCAGCGCCAGCAGGTCGTCGAAGCCGTCGACGAGTTCGAGCGGCACGGGCGACGGATGCGCGAGCGGCTCGACGCTCATGGCCCAGAACTCCCGCCATTCCCGCTCGAGCAGTGCCTGGGCGTCGTCCGGACGCGGGGCGCCGTCGTAGCCGGGAACCCGGCGAAGCGTCGGCAGTTCCTCCGGCGCCCGGATGCCGCAGACCTGCCGCAGGTAGAGCGCGACCAGCACCGGGATCGCCGCGTCTTCGCGGATCACCCACTCCGGCTGGCCGCCCGTCATGGCGCCATTGTAGGGACGGAGCGGACCCCCGAGGGCGGGCCTTGCGCTCGCCGTGCGTCGTCGGACGGAGGAGATTCGTGGAGGGGAGGATGCCAGGGCCCGGGGCCGTCCTCCCGTCGCCGAACCTCCCCCCCCCCCCCCCCCCCCCCCCC
>NZ_RBZY01000048.1 GCF_004022425.1 Microbacterium enclense
CCCGCCAACAGGGCGGCGTATGCGACGACGCCGGCGTAGCTCCCGACCCACTCGGGGTCGAAGAAGACGTACGGGTACCAGTTCAGCGCCTGCCCACGCACAACGGTCAGGATGGCGTATGCGAACGGGTAGACGAGCGTCCACAAAGACACCCGAAGAGGTAATCGGAGTCGCCCGGGGAGGAACAGGAAGTCGATGATCGCGTAGACGGGTACGACGAAGTGCAGGATCCGGGACGACAGCGGGACGAGGAACGGCAGGTCGCTCAGCCCCGCCGTCTCCATCAGAATCGCGAAGGTCGCACCGGAGATGATCAGGTAGCTCGTGATGATCACGCGGAGCGTCGTGAGCCAGGCTCGTTCACGGACTCGGAGGATTGCCCGGATGATCAGGAGGGTGGTCAGAAGAGCGAACGCGATGTTCGATTGAATGGTGAAGTAGCTGAGGAGATTGGTGGCTCGACAGGTTTGGGTGGCGAAGACGCAGTCGGCGCGCGAGATCAGCGCCCATCCGGTCGTGACGAGCGCGGCGAGGCGGGCGGAGATGACGATGACGCGAATCACGGGACCGGACGACAGGAGAGTGGTCGTGTGAGGGCGCGCCCCTCCGGTCGATCGGTTCGGCGTCTGTCCCCGCACGGCTCTGAGCCTAGGCGACGGATGCTCGCTCTGGCGGTCGTCACCGTGACGCTGTCGCTCTCCGGATGCGGACCCGCTCCCTCGGCATCCCCCGCTCCGTCGCCGTCGCCGACCCGCACTACCGGGCCGGGCGGCTACGACGACCTGGCGCAAGCCTGCACCGCGATCGCCGATGATCTGATCACGCTGCGCACGATCAGGGGATCCGTCGAGATCGGGGTCGACCGGGACGGCGGGGAGGCCATCCTCGAGAGACTCGACGAGATGAGGTCGCTCGCCCCGTCGTCGTTGAGCGGCGCCTACCGGTCCGTCGAGACCGCGATCGAGCGCCTCGCGTCGCAGGTCGACGCGTCGCCTACGCCGACGCCGACGGCCACCGAATCGGGGGCGCCGGAACTGCCGCAGAAGGCGACCCCGACCCCCACGTCCACGCCGCAGGGGTCGATCTCGGACATCGTCGACTCTGCCACCGACGACATCACCGCGTGGCTGAGGAACAACTGCGACGGATCCTGAGGAGCCCGCGAGACGGGCCCTGCCCTACGCCCAGCCGTACCGGGCGCGGAGCGCGGATGCCACGGCGTCGAAGCGGCGGCGGTCCAGAGCCGCGGCCTCGCGGCGCGTGCCGGCGTCGTGCACGAGGTAGAGCTGCTCGATGTCGACCCACGACGGGCGCCGCTGCGGGTCCCACTCCCCCGTGCCGAGCGCCAGGTAGTCGCGGTCGCCGGCGTGCGGCTTGCTGGTCAGGCGCACGGCGTAGGAGCGAGTGGCATCCGCTCGTCCGATGACGAGCACGGGGCGGTCCTTGCCGCGTCCGTCGCGCTCTTCGTACGGCACCCAGGTCCAGACGATCTCGCCGCCGTCAGGGGCACCGTCGCGTTCCGGCGCGTACGACAGCGTGAGCCGGCGCGGGGGTGCGACCTCGATCGTGGCGGTCTCACCGGCGTCGGCGCCGGGCCTGACCGTCGCCGTGCCGGCGCGCGCGGGCCCAGCCGGGGCGGTCGGTCGGAAGGCCCGCAGGAGGGCGGAGACGAGGCGCGAGGCGGTTCCCATAGCCACACCCTATGCACAGCGTGACCGGCCCCCTGCACACGACGAACGGGGCGCCACGGACGAATCCGTGACGCCCCGTCGGTCGGGTGACGCGTCAGCCGCGGCTGTCGGTGAGGACGTAGCCTTCCTCGCCGTGCACGACCGTGTCGATGCCGGCGACCTCGTCCTCGTTCTTCACGCGGAAGCCCATCGTCTTCTCGATCGCGAAGCCGATGACGTAGGCGAGCACGAACGAGTAGATCAGCACCGCGAAGGCGGCGATGGCCTGCACGAGGAGCTGGGTGAGCTCGCCGCTGTAGATGAGGCCCGTGCCGTTGGCGAAGATGCCGAGGTACAGGGTTCCGATGAGACCACCGACGAGGTGGATGCCGACCACGTCGAGCGAGTCGTCGAAGCCCAGCTTGAACTTGAGCTCGATCGCCAGGGCGCAGACGGCACCGGCGACGAGGCCGAGCACGATGGCCCAGAACGGCGTCAGCGACGCGCACGCCGGGGTGATGGCGACGAGACCCGCGACGGCGCCCGAGGCGGCACCGACCGAGGTGGGCTTGCCGTCCTTGATCTTCTCGACGATCAGCCAGGCCAGCAGGGCCGCGGCGGGAGCGGCGATCGTGTTGACGAAGGCGAGGGCGGCGGTGCCGTCCGCAGCGAGCTCCGAACCGGCGTTGAAGCCGAACCAGCCGAACCACAGCAGGCCCGCGCCCAGGAGGACGAACGGCGGGTTGTGGGGGACGTGCGCGCCCTTCTGGAAGCCGACGCGCTTGCCGAGCACCAGGGCGAGGGCGAGGGCTGCGGCACCGGCGTTGATGTGGACCGCGGTTCCACCGGCGAAGTCGATCGCGCCGACGCCGAAGACTTCCTGCATGCCGTGGGTGATCCAGCCGCCGTACGAGAACGAGGCGTCGTCGGCGAGGCCGAAGTTGAAGACCCAGCTGGCGACGGGGAAGTAGACGATCGTCGACCACAGGAACGCGAAGACCATCCACGAACCGAACTTGGCGCGGTCGGCGATGGCGCCGGAGACGAGTGCGACGGTGATGATCGCGAACGTGGCCTGGAAGGCGACGAAGGCGAGCGGCGGGTAGGCCGCGCCCTCCGGGGTCTCGAGCACGCCGGACAGGCCGAGCTCATTGAAGTCGATCGCCCAGGGGAACTGGGTGGTGCCCTCCTCCGTGGCGGGGAAGGCGATCGCGTAGCCGTACAGCACCCACAGGACTCCGATGAGTCCCATGGCGCCGAAGCTCATCATCATCATGCTGATGACGCTCTTGGCCTTGACGAGTCCGCCGTAGAAGAACGCGAGTCCTGGCGTCATGAGCAGCACGAGTGCCGCTGCTATCAGGATGAATGCGGTGTTGCCTTGATCCATCTCGAAGAGAACCTCTCTGCAGGGACGCAGGTGTAGCGTCGGGTCCCCCCAGTGTTCCCAGCCCCGGTTTCCATCGGCGTTCGACTCGTGTTTCGAACGCGTTACAGCGAACGAGACCGTGTAAACATCGCGTTTCGCGGTGCCGCGAACCGGCGATGAAACGCTGCGTCAGGAGTGCGTGAGGGCCACGAGACGTGACACGGCGCGCAGGTACTTCTTGCGGTAGCCGCCCGCGAGCATCTCGTCCGCGAACACCGTGTTCAGCGGAACCCCGGTGGCTCGGATCGGGATCTGCGCGTCGTATGCGCGGTCGACGAAGGCGACGAGTCGCAGCGCGGCCGACTGGTCGTGCAGCACCCGCACGTCGCGCAATCCGATGGTGTCGACGCCGTCGATGAGGCGGATGAAACGCGACGGGTGCACGCGCGCGAGGTGCCCCACGACCCCGATGAACTCGTCGTCGGTCGCGACGCCGCGGGCAGCGGCATCCTGAATCGCCTCCGCGTACTCCGCGTCGGAGAGGACACGGGCCTCGCCATCGATCGCGCGCTGACGGAAGTCGGTGCCGTCGATGCGGATCGTGCGGAAGCTGTCGGCCATCGACTGGATCTCGCGCAGGAAGTCCTGGGCGGCGAAGCGACCCTCGCCGAGCGCGTTCGGCGGCGTGTTCGAGGTCGCCGCGAGACGGGTCCCGGATGCCACGAGCTCGCCGAGGAGGCGGGTCATGACCATCGTGTCGCCCGGGTCGTCCAGTTCGAACTCGTCGATGCAGAGGAGGTCGGAGCCGCGGAACAGCTCCACGGCCTTGGCGTAGCCGAGGACGCCGACGAGCGCGGTGTACTCGATGAAGGAGCCGAAGTACTTCCGGCGGGCCGGCATCGCGTGGTAGATCGCGGCGAGCAGGTGGGTCTTGCCGACGCCGAATCCACCGTCCAGGTACACGCCGGGCTTGACCGGCGGCGCCTTCTCGGCACGGCGGAAGAAGCCGCCCTTCTTCGCCGGGGCGCTCTGCCCGCTCGCGAAGACCTGCAGCGACTCCTTGGCCTCCTTCTGCGAGGGGTACGCGGCATCCGCCCGGTACGACTCGAAGGTCGCGCCGTCGAACTGCGGAGGCGGCACGAGCGCGCTCACCATCTCCGCCCCCGAGATGGCCGGCTCGCGGTCGAGGAGGTGCACGACACCGGTCGTCGCGGGCGTTGAGGTCATGGCCGTCCTGTGTCGCAGTCTTACGGGAAGGTGCCTGCTTCGACGCGGCGGTCCTAGGGTCGAAGGTGCGGTGTCCACCCTACGCCGCCCGCTCCCCCACCCCGACCGAGGAGACACCGTGACCGTCGAGTTCGACACCACCTCCCCCAAGTTCGCCGCGTACGCCGAACCCGGCCGCCTCGTCACGGGCGAGTGGCTGCAGGAACGCCTCGGCCAGCCGGGTCTGGTCGTCGTGGAATCCGACGAGGACGTCCTGCTCTACGAGACCGGGCACATTCCCGGAGCGGTCAAGGTCGACTGGCACACCGAGCTCAACGACCCCGTGGTCCGCGACTACGTCGATGGCGAGGGCTTCGCGGAGCTGCTGAGCCGCAAGGGCATCTCGCGCGACGACACCGTGGTCATCTACGGCGACAAGAACAACTGGTGGGCCGCCTATGCCCTGTGGGTGTTCTCGCTCTTCGGGCACGAGGACGTGCGGCTCCTCGACGGCGGCCGCGACAAGTGGATCGCCGAGGGCCGTCCGTTCACCACGGACCGCACCGAGCGCGAGGCGACCGAGTACCCGATCGTCGAGCGCGACGACGCCCCTATCCGTGCGTATAAGGAAGACGTCCTCGCTCACCTCGGCAACCCGCTCATCGACGTCCGCTCCCCCGAGGAGTACTCGGGCGAGCGCACCTCGGCCCCGGCCTACCCCGAAGAGGGTGCGCTGCGCGCCGGTCACATCCCGAGCGCGCAGAGCGTGCCGTGGGCCAAGGCCGTCGCGGAGGACGGCGGCTTCAAGTCGCGCGAGGAACTGGATGCCATCTACCGCGAGGGCGCGGGGCTGAAGGACGGCGACAAGATCGTGGCGTACTGCCGCATCGGTGAGCGCTCCAGCCACACCTGGTTCGTGCTGAAGCACCTCCTCGGCTTCGACGACGTCCGCAACTACGACGGATCGTGGACCGAGTGGGGCAGCGCCGTCCGGGTGCCGATCGTCTCGGGCGCGGAGCCCGGCGAGGTGCCCGGTCGCTGAGCCGCGTGTCGGTGGGCGTGGGAGGATGGCCGTGATGTCCGAGACCACCCTTCCCGCCCGCCTCGCCGAGATCCGCGACGAGTTCCTCGAGCTTGACGAACCCGATCGCCTGCAGCTGCTGCTCGAGTTCTCGCAGGAGCTGCCCGACGTCCCCGCCGAGTACGCCGATCACCCCGAGATGTGCGAGCGCGTGGCCGAGTGCCAGTCGCCGGTGTACATCGTGGTGGACGTCGACACCGCGGGGCGCGTGGCGATGCACGCGACAGCGCCCGCGGAGGCGCCCACGACCCGCGGGTTCGCCAGCATCCTCGCGCAGGGGTTGACGGGGTTGTCCGTCGACGAAGTGCTCGCGGTGCCGGACGACTTCCCCCAGAGCATCGGCCTGACCCGCGCGGTGAGTCCGCTGCGGATCGCGGGCATGACGGGAATGCTCATGCGCGCCAAACGCCAGGTGCGCGCCAAGAGCGGCGTCTGACGCGCTACGCGACCGTCGTGAGTCCGTGCGCGCGCACCCAGTCCTGGATCGCACGCGTCCAGCGTTCCTCGTCGTAGTTCCACAGCTTCGTGTGGCGGGCGACGGCGAAGGTCTCCATCTGAACGAGGTCCGGTCGCGCGGCGGCGAGGGCGTGCGACGCGTCACTCGGGACGAACCCGTCGTCGTCGCTATGGAGGAGGAGCACGGGATGCCGCAGCTCGGCAGCGCGCGCGACGGCGTCGAGGCGGTCGAGCGGGATGGCGGAACCGCTCCCGGTGAGGACGGCACCCCAGTCGGAGTCGAGGATCTGCTCGGCGAACCCGAGCACGGGAGCGGGAAGGCGCATCAGGCCGCCCTGGTAACGCAGGACCGTGCGCCAGTCCGCGACCGGTGACTCCAGGACGAGTCCGGCGATGACGTCGCGGTGGGGCGACGAGAACTCGGTCTGCAGCGCGATCGCCCCGCCCATCGACCACCCCATCAGGAGTATGCGGCGGGCGCCCTGTCGACGGGCGTAGCCGATCGCCGCGTCGACGTCGCGCCATTCGGTCGCGCCGAGGGCGTACGTGCCGGTTCGGCTCCGCGGGGCTTCGCCGTCGTTGCGATAGGACACGACGAGGCTCGTGATGCCCAGGTCGTGGAAGACCGGCACCGCGCGCAGCGTCTCGGACCGCGTGGTGCCGCGACCGTGGATCTGGATGACCCACACGTCGCTGTCGACCGCGGCGGGAAACTCCCACGCCGGGCACGGGCCGACGGGGGTGCCGATGAGCGCGGTGCGAAACGGGAGCTGCAGGTCGTCGGGCTTGTCGTAGTACCAGCCGCTGAACGCGGCGGCGGGGGCGAGCTGTGCGTCGGCGGGGACGTGCGTGAGGAGCTTCCGCGTGACGCTCCCGTCGTCGTCCTTGACGACCGACCCGAGCCGCAGGTAGTCCAGGGTGCCGGTGGTGAACAGTCCGTACCGCCCGGGCAGCACGGTGTCGTCGGTACGGCCGAGCGTCACGGTCTGGGCCGCCGCGTCGAGGGCGAGCAGCTGCACGTCCGGGACGCGTCCCGCCGGGGTGACCACGGTACGCGCCATGCGCAACGAGACCGCGGCGAGCGCGGTCGCGCTGAATCCCAGGGCGGCGGTGAGCGCGGTGAGGACGATCCGCGCCGGTGCGGCCGCGGGGTGCGGGGCACGGCGCCTCGCGGCGCGCCTGGGAGCGTTCATCGAGGCCTCACTCTAGTCTGTGGCCGTGACTGACCCCCGCTCACCCGAGGCGGCAACCCCCTTCGCCCGGGCGGCCGACGAGTTGCGCGCGACCGAGTTCCGCGACGATCTCGTGGTGCGCGTGATCCCCTCGCCTTCGGGCCTGGCGCCGCACGCGTTGGCTCTGGCGGGTGACGTGCGGCCCGAGGCCCACGCGACGGACTCGCCCTTCGGGACGGGGCGCTTCATCCTCCTGCACGATCCGGAGGAACCCGAGGCCTGGGGCGGAGCGTGGCGCGTGGTGTGCTTCGCGCAGGCGCCGCTCGAACCCGAGATCGGGATCGACCCGCTCCTCGCCGACGTGGCGTGGTCCTGGCTCATCGACGCGCTCGATTCCCGCGGCGCGGACCGCCACTCCGAGTCGGGGACGGCGACCAAGACGCTGTCGACCGGCTTCGGCGCGCTCGCGGCGCAGGGCGAGGGGTCACAGATCGAACTCCGCGCGTCGTGGTCGCCGCGCGGTCCCTTTCGCCCGCACCTGGAGGCGTGGGCCGAACTGGTCTGCATGCTCGCCGGACTCCCCCCGGGGTCCGAGGGAGTTGCGGTCCTCGGAGCCCGGAGGCCCCCGCGTGGTTGAGTACACCGTCATCGAGGATGCCGCGGGCCTTGCCGCGGCGTCGCAGTCGCTGGCATCCGGGATCGGTCCCGTGGCCGTCGACGTCGAACGAGCCTCGGGTTTCCGGTACTCGCAGCGCGCCTACCTCATCCAGGTCTTCCGTCGCGAGACCGGGGTCTTCCTGTTCGACCCCTCGACGATCGAGGACTTCTCGCCGCTGCAGGAGGCGATCGGCGAGGTCGAGTGGGTCTTCCACGCGGCGAGCCAGGACCTTCCGTCGCTGCGCGAGCGCGGACTCGAGCCGCGCGAGATCTTCGACACCGAGCTCGGTGCGCGCCTGCTCGGTCACGAGCGGGTGGGCCTCGGCGCCGTCGTCGAGGAGACCCTCGGCATCACGCTCGCCAAGGCGCACTCCGCGGCCGACTGGTCGACGCGTCCGTTGCCGGCGTCGTGGCTCGAGTACGCCGCGCTCGACGTGGAGCACCTCGTCGACGTGCGCGACAAGCTCGCGGCCGAGCTCGACGAGCAGGACAAGACGGAGTTCGCGCGGCAGGAGTTCCAGGCGGTGCTCGAGCGGCTGCCGAAGCCGCCGCGCGACGACCCGTGGCGTCGCCTCAGCGGGCTGCACACCGTGCGCGGTCGTCGCTCGCTCGCGGTCGCCCGGTCGCTCTGGCAGGCACGTGAGGACTACGCCCGTGAGCAGGACGTCGCCCCCGGCCGTCTCGTGCCCGACCGTGCCCTCGTCGCCGCCGTGCTCGCCGACCCGCAGACAAAGCAGGCCCTGGCCGGCATCAAGGAGTTCAACGGGCGCGCGAGCCGCACGCAACTGGACCGCTGGTGGAACGCGATCGTGGCCGGACGCGAGGCCACGGACCTCCCGCCCGACCGGGTCCCGAGCGACACGCTGCCGCCGCCTCGCGCGTGGGTCGATCGCAACCCCGAGGCCGATCGTCGCCTGAAGGCGGCCCGACCGGCCGTCGAGGCGCGGGCCGAAGAGATGCGGATGCCGACCGAGAACCTCCTCACCCCCGAGACGTTGCGGCGAGTGGCGTGGACTCCCCCGGCGGAGGTCACGGCTGAATCGATCTCCGCAGCCCTCGCCGAGCTCGGCGCGCGCCCCTGGCAGATTGACCAGACTGCACAGGTGATCGCCGATAGCTTTGTAGCTTCCCTCAACGCCGATCCCGACGAGCCGGAACCCGCTTCGTAGGTTCGGACAACCGATTCCTCGCGCTGCGGCGCGTTTCCTAGGCTGGCTGCATCCCAAACAATGGAGGCAGAGTGGCCGAGATGTCGGACGTCTTCTTCGTCGACGGTATGCGTACCCCTTTCGGGCGCGCCGGCGAGAAGGGCATGTACTGGAACACCCGCGCGGACGACCTCGTCGTCAAGGCGATCATCGGGTTGATGGAGCGCAACGGCGAGGTGCCGAAGGACCGGATCGACGACGTGGCCATCGCCGCGACGTCGCAGACCGGTGACCAGGGCCTCACCCTCGGGCGCACGGCGGCGATCCTCGCGGGACTCCCGATGACGGTGCCCGGTCTCGCGGTCGAGCGCATGTGCGCCGGCGCGATGACCAGCGTCACCACGATGGGGGCCTCGATCGGCGTCGGCATGTACGACCTCGCCCTCGCGGGCGGCGTCGAGCACATGGGCCACCATCCCATCGGCGGCAACGCCGACCCCAATCCGCGGTTCGTCGCCGAGAAACTCGTCGACCCCGGCGCGCTGAACATGGGCGTGACGGCCGAGCGCATCCACGACCGGTTCCCGCACCTGACGAAGGAGCGTGCCGACCGGTTCGGCATGGCGAGCCAGCACAAGGTGCAGGCGGCCTACGAGGCGGGCAAGATCCAGCCCGACCTCGTGCCCGTCGCAGTGAAGGATGCCGAGGGTGCCTGGGGCCTCGCCACGGAGG
This sequence comes from Microbacterium enclense, assembly GCF_004022425.1. Classification (GTDB taxonomy): domain Bacteria; phylum Actinomycetota; class Actinomycetes; order Actinomycetales; family Microbacteriaceae; genus Microbacterium; species Microbacterium enclense_A. The sequence continues at coordinate 9,492 of NZ_RBZY01000048.1, forward strand.
ACGAGGGGCGCCGCCCCGAGACGACCCTCGAGGGACTGGCATCCCTGAAGACGCCGTTCCGTCCGCATGGGCGCGTCACCGCCGGCACGTCCTCGCCCCTCACCGACGGTGCGACGATCAGCCTGCTCGCGGGCTCCGGCGCCGTGAAGGAGTTCGGTCTCGCGCCGAAGATGCGCATGGTCTCATTCGCGTTCGCCGGGGTGCAGCCCGAGATCATGGGCATCGGCCCGATCCCCTCGACCGAGAAGGCGCTGAAGAAGGCCGGACTCACGATCGACGACATCGGTCTGTTCGAGCTCAACGAGGCGTTCGCGATCCAGGTCATCTCGCTGCTGGATCACTTCGGCATCGCCGACGACGACCCGCGCGTGAACCCGTGGGGCGGCGCGATCGCCGTCGGCCACCCGCTCGCGGCATCCGGCGTCCGCCTCATGATCCAGCTCGCCGCGCACTTCGCCGAGCGTCCCGACGTGCGCTACGGCCTGACGGCCATGTGCGTCGGTCTCGGCCAGGGCGGCTCGGTGATCTGGGAGAACCCGTTCTTCGACGGAAAGAAGAAGCGCAAGTGACCGACTACACCTCGATCGACTTTTCCCCCCTCGACGGCCTCAGCGCCGACGAGGTGGTGACGCACTCCCCCGTCCGCGACGTGCGCCTGCCCTCGGGCAACGTCCTCGCGCTCGTCACGCTCGACAACGGGCGCGACCACACACGGCCCAACACCCTGGGTCCGGCGACGCTCGCGGAGCTCGGCCGCACGCTCGAGACGCTGAAGCAGCGGGGCGCGAAGGGCGAGATCCACGCGGTCGCGATCACCGGCAAGCAGTACATCCTCGCGGCCGGTGCCGACCTGTCCGAGGTCGCGAACCTCCCGTCCAAGGACATCGCGCGCCTCATCGCCCAGCGCGGGCACCAGGTGCTCGGCTCGCTGTCCGAGCTCGGCATCCCGTCGTTCGCGTTCGTCAACGGCCTCGCCCTCGGCGGCGGACTCGAGATCGCGCTGAACTCGACGTACCGCACGGTCGACGCGTCGGCCGCCGCGATCGCGCTGCCCGAGGTGTTCCTCGGCATCATCCCCGGGTGGGGTGGCGCGTACCTGCTGCCGAACCTCATCGGAATCGAGAACGCGCTCGAGGTCGTGGTGTCCAACCCCCTCAAGCAGAACCGAATGCTCAAGCCCCAGCAGGCTTTCGACCTCGGGATCATGGATGCCATCTTCCCGGCGGCCTCCTACCTCGAGGATTCGCTGCGCTGGGCCGATGGGGTGCTCACCGGTCGCGTCAAGGTCGAGCGGAAGAACGAGCCCGGCAGGATCGAGCGCCTCACGAAGTGGCCCATCGCGATCAAGGTCGCGCGCGGCATGCTCGAGTCCAAGATCGGCACCGTCCCCCGCTCCCCCTACGTCGCGCTCGACCTGCTCGACAAGGCCAAGAGCGGCACGAAGGCCGAGGGGTTCGCGCGCGAGGACGATGCTCTCGCCGACCTCATCGCGGGCGACCAGTTCGCGGCATCCATGTATGCCTTCGACCTCGTGCAGAAGCGCGCGAAGCGACCCGTCGGGGCTCCCGACAAGGCGCTCGCGAAGAAGGTCACGAAGGTCGGCGTGATCGGCGCGGGCCTCATGGCCTCCCAGTTCGCGCTGCTGTTCGTGCGGAAGCTGCGGGTCCCCGTCGTCATCACGGACCTCGATCAAGGACGCGTCGACAAGGGCGTGGCATCCATCCGGGAAGAGATCGGCAAGCTCGAGGCGAAGGGCCGGCTCGACGCCGACACCGCGAACCAGCTGCGCGCGCTCGTGCACGGCACGACCGACCGCGGCGAGTTCGCCGACTGCGACTTCGTCATCGAGGCCGTCTTCGAAGAGGTGGGCGTGAAGCAGGAGGTCTTCTCCGCGATCGAGAAGATCGTCTCGGACGACACGATCCTCGCGACGAACACCTCGTCGCTGTCGGTCGCCGAGATCGGGTCGGCGCTCGAGCACCCCGAGCGGCTCGTCGGCTTCCACTTCTTCAACCCGGTCGCGGTCATGCCGCTTATCGAGATCGTCAAGACGGATGCCACCTCCGACGCCGCGCTGTCGACGGCGTTCGTCGTGGCCAAGGGGCTGGGGAAGAACGCCGTGCTCACGGCCGACGCGCCCGGCTTCGTCGTGAACCGCCTGCTGGCCAAGGTCATGGGTGAGGCCGCGCGGGCCGTGTACGAGGGCACGCCGATCACGGTCGTCGAGAAGGCGTTCGCGCCGCTCGGGCTGCCGATGGGGCCGTTCCAGCTCATCGACCTGGTCGGGTGGAAGGTCGCCGCGCACGTGCAGGACACGATGGCGCACGCCTTCCCCGACCGCTTCTTCGCCTCGGAGAACTTCCACGAGCTCGCGGCCCTGCCCGAGGTCGTCGAGAAGGACAAGGGCGGTCGGGTGACCGGCTGGACCAAGGCGGCGCAAAAGGTGCTCGTCACCGGCAAGACCCCGGTCGCCGACGAGACGATCCTCGCCCGGGTGCAGGACGGCCTCGCGCAGGAGATCAAGATCATGCTCGACGAGGGTGTGGTCCCGGAGGTGCAGGACATCGACCTGTGTCTCATCCTCGGCGCCGGCTGGCCCTTCATCGACGGCGGCGCCTCGCCGTACCTCGACCGGGAGGGGGCGTCCGAGCGCGCCTTCGGCGACACGTTCCATCACCCGCCGATCCGGGGCATCGGCGCCTGAACCGACGAGAACGGCGCCGTCCCCCGCGGGGGGCGGCGCCGTTCGCGTGCGTGCGGGCCTGCGCTGAGAACAGGCTCCGCACCGAGAACAGGCCGAATCGGTGGATATCGGCCTGTTCTTGGCGCGTCCCCTGTTCTGGGAACCTGTGTCAGCGCTCGGCGTCGTCGCGCACGCGCGCGTCGGGCAGCCACACCGGCTCGGTCTGCCGGGCCATGGGGATGCGCGTCCCGAGGACCTGGGCCACCACGTCATGGGCGATCTTGGATGCCGTGAGCCCGGCATCCTCCAGGATCTGCTCGCGGGTGGCGTGATCGATGAACTCGTCCGGGATACCGAGCTCGTCGACGGCGGTGTCGACCCCGGCCTCGCGCAGAACCTGACGGACGCGCGTCCCGACGCCACCGACGCGGATGCCGTCCTCGATCGTGATCACGAGGCGATGCTCGCGCGCGAGGTCGACGATGGACGGCTGCACGGGGATGGCCCAGCGCGGGTCGACCACGGTCGCACCGATCCCCTGCGCGCGCAGGCGCTCGGCGACCTCCATCGCGAGGTGGACCATCGGACCGATACCGACGAGGAGCACGTCGTCGGACGAACCGCGCGCCAGGACGTCCACTCCGTCGGGCAGGCGTTCGATCGCCTCGAGGTCGGCCGGAACACCGCCCTTCGGGTACCGGACGACGGTGGGCGCGTCGTCGACGGCGACGGCCTCGCGGAACTCCTCGCGGAGCCGCGCGGCGTCGCGAGGAGCGGCGATCCGGATGCCGGGGACCAGCTGCAGCATCGCCAGGTCCCAGATGCCGTGGTGGCTGGGGCCGTCGGGGCCCGTCACACCGGCGCGATCGAGGACGAACGTGACGCCGGCCTTGTGCAGGGCGACATCCATCATGACCTGGTCGAACGCGCGGTTCATGAACGTCGCGTAGATGGCGACGACCGGGTGCAGCCCGCCGAAGGCCAGGCCCGCGGCGGAGGCGACGGCGTGCTGCTCGGCGATACCGACGTCGTAGACGCGTTCGGGGAATCGCTCCGCAAAGGACTGCAGACCGGTCGGCCGCAGCATCGCGGCGGTCATCGCGATGACGTCGTCTCGCTCGGCGCCCACCGCGGTGAGCTCCTCGGCGAAGACGTCGGTCCACTGGGTGCCACCGCCGGAAGCCAGCGCCTCGCCCGTGATGGGGTCGATCTTGCCGACCGCGTGGAACTGGTCGGCCGTGTCGCTGAGCGCCGGGGCGTAGCCGCTGCCCTTGTCGGTGATCGCATGGACGATCACGGGCGCACCGTACGACTTGGCGAGCTCGAGCGTCTCGATCAGCGTCTCGAAGTCGTGCCCGTCGATGGGACCGAGGTACTTGATGTCGAGGTTGCTGTAGAGCGCCTCGTTGTTGGTGAAGCGCGAGAGGAATCCGTGCGTGCCGCCGCGGACGCCCCGGTACACGGCGCGCGCCGCGGGCCCGAGACGCCGGAAGAGCGTGTCGGAACTGCGGTGCAGGTGGCGGTACGCCTCGTTCGTGCGCACCCGGTTGAGATAGCGCGCCATTCCGCCGATGGTGGGCGCGTACGACCGGCCATTATCGTTCACGACGATCACCAGGTTGCGGTCGTTGTCGTCGCTGATGTTGTTCAGCGCCTCCCACGTCATGCCGCCCGTGAGGGCACCGTCGCCGACGACGGCGATGACGTGACGATCGTTGCGTCCGGTGCGCGAGAACGCCCGGGAGACACCGTCGGCCCAGCTCAGCGAGCTCGAGGCGTGCGAGGACTCGACGATGTCGTGCTCGCTCTCGGAGCGCTGCGGGTAGCCGGCGAGGCCCCCGCGCGATCGCAGGTTCGCGAAGTCCTGTCGTCCGGTCAGGATCTTGTGCACGTACGACTGGTGGCCGGTGTCGAAGATGATCGGGTCGGCCGGGGAGTCGAAGACGCGGTGCAGGGCGATCGTCAGCTCGACGACGCCGAGGTTGGGGCCGAGGTGCCCGCCGGTGCGGGCGACGTTCTCGACGAGGAACGAACGGATCTCGGCCGCGAGCTGCGGCAGCTGATCGAGGGTGAGACCGTCGAGGTCACGGGGACCGTTGATGCCGGGTAGGAGAGCCATACGACTCCTCTCGTGCGGTGCGCGCGGAGCTCCGCGCGTCTGTCGATTCTAGTCTCGGGGGGTGCGACAGGCTCGGCAACGGCTTGCGCCCGGCTCACGCGGCAGGAAACGACAGCGCCCCGGGGGCCGTGGCTCCCGGGGCGCTGTCGGCGGGGATCAGACGAGCGAACGCAGCACGTACTGCAGGATGCCGCCGTTGCGGTAGTAGTCGGCCTCACCGGGGGTGTCGATGCGGACCACGGCGTCGAACGTCACGGTCTGCTTGCCCTCGGGCGAGAACTCGCTCGGCTCGGCGGTGACCTTCACCGTCTTGGGCGTCACGCCCTCGTTGAGCTGCTCGAGGCCCTCGATCGAGACGATCTCGGTGCCGTCGAGGCCCAGCGACTTCCAGCTCTCGCCCACGGGGAACTGCAGCGGGACGACACCCATGCCGATGAGGTTCGAGCGGTGGATGCGCTCGAAGCTCTCGGTGATGACGGCCTTCACGCCGAGGAGGTTCGTGCCCTTGGCCGCCCAGTCGCGGGACGATCCCGAGCCGTACTCCTTGCCGCCGAAGATGACCAGCGGGGTGCCCTGCGCCTGGTAGTTCTGGCTGGCGTCGAAGATGTACGACTGCGGTCCGCCGGGCTGCGTGAAGTCGCGGGTGTACCCGCCCTCGACGACCTTGCCGTCGTTGACCGCTGCCGTGAGCTCGTTCTTCAGCCGGATGTTCGCGAACGTGCCGCGGATCATGACCTCGTGGTTGCCGCGGCGCGAGCCGTAGGAGTTGAAGTCCTTCTGCGCGACCCCGTGCTCGGTGAGGTACTGCGCGGCGGGGGTGCCCGCCTTGATGTTGCCGGCCGGGCTGATGTGGTCCGTCGTGACCGAGTCGCCGAGCGTCGCCATCACGCGCGCACCGGTGATGTCGGAGACCGGCGACGGCTCCATCGACATGCCGTCGAAGTACGGTGCCTTGCGAACGTAGGTGGAGTCGGCATCCCACTCGAAGATCGGACCGGTCGGGGTCGGCAGGTTCTTCCAGCGCTCGTCGCCCTCGAACACGGTGGCGTACTGCTGGATGAACTGCTCGCGCGAGATCGACGCGTCGATGATCGACTGCACCTGGTCGGGGGCGGGCCAGATGTCCTTTAGGAAGACGTCGTTGCCGTTCTGGTCCTTGCCGAGGGCATCGGTCTCGAAGTCGAAGTTCATCGACCCGGCGAGAGCGTAGGCGACCACGAGCGGCGGGGATGCCAGGTAGTTCATCTTCACGTCGGGGCTGATGCGACCCTCGAAGTTGCGGTTGCCCGAGAGGACCGCCGTGACGGCGAGGTCGTTCTCGTTGATCGCCTCGGAGACCTCCTCGATGAGGGGCCCGGAGTTTCCGATGCAGATGGTGCAGCCGTAGCCGACGGTGTAGAAGTCGAGGCCCTCGAGCGCCTTGTCGAGGCCCGACTTCTCGTAGTAGTCGGTGACGACTTTCGAGCCGGGTCCGAGCGTCGTCTTCACCCACGGCTTGCGCTTGAGACCCTTGTCGACGGCGTTCTTCGCGAGCAGGCCCGCGGCGATCATGACCGAGGGGTTCGAGGTGTTGGTGCACGAGGTGATCGCGGCGAGGGTGACCGCGCCGTTGTCCAGCAGGTAGGACTGCCCCTCGGGCGTGGTGACCTTGATGGGCTTCGACGCGTTGGCGGGGTGACCGGAGGAGATGAGCACCTCGGGCTCGGCCACCTCGGCGGCCTCCTCGCCGGGCACGGAACCGGGGTCGGATGCCGGGAAGGTGCCGTCGAGCTCGAGGTCGACGACCGAATCGGAGGTCGACGTCCCGGCGTAGTTCAGGATGTCCTTCTCGAACTGCGTCTTCGCCTCGGACAGCAGAATGCGGTCCTGCGGGCGCTTCGGGCCGGCGATCGAGGGGACGACGGTCGAAAGGTCGAGCTCCATGTACTCGCTGAAGACCAGCTCGCGAGCCGGGTCGTGCCAGAGCTTCTGCTCCTTGGCGTACGCCTCGACCAGGGCGACGGTCTGCTCGTCGCGCCCGGTCAGGCGGAGGTACTCGAGCGTGACGTCGTCGATCGGGAACATCGCCGCGGTCGAGCCGAACTCGGGGCTCATGTTGCCGATGGTGGCGCGGTTGGCGAGCGGGACGGATGCCACGCCCTCGCCGAAGAACTCGACGAACTTGCCGACGACGCCGTGCTTGCGCAGCATGTCGGTGATGGTGAGGACGACGTCGGTCGCCGTGACACCGGCGGGGATCTCGCCGCTGAGCTTGAAGCCGACGACGCGCGGGATGAGCATCGACACGGGCTGGCCGAGCATCGCGGCCTCGGCCTCGATGCCGCCGACGCCCCAGCCGAGGACGCCCAGGCCGTTGACCATCGTCGTGTGCGAGTCGGTGCCGACGCACGTGTCGGGGTAGGCGCGCAGGACGCCGTCGACGGTGCGGTCGTAGACGACCTTGGCGAGGTGCTCGATGTTCACCTGGTGGACGATGCCGGTGCCCGGCGGGACCACCTTGAAGTCGTCGAACGCCGTCTGGCCCCAGCGCAGGAACTGGTAGCGCTCACCGTTGCGCTCGTACTCGATCTCGACGTTGCGCTCGAGCGCGTTCTCGCTGCCGAAGAGATCGGCGATGACCGAGTGGTCGATGACCATCTCGGCCGGGGAGAGCGGGTTGATCCGGTTCGGGTCGCCGCCGAGGGCGGTGACGGCCTCGCGCATGGTGGCGAGGTCGACGATGCAGGGGACGCCGGTGAAGTCCTGCATCACGACGCGGGCGGGCGTGAACTGGATCTCGGTGTCGGGCTCGGCATCCGGGTTCCACGACCCGAGGGCGCGGATCTGCTCCGCGGTGACGTTGGCACCGTCCTCGGTGCGGAGCAGGTTCTCGAGCAGCACCTTGAGGCTGAACGGGAGCTTCTCGTACCCGGCGACGGTGTCGATGCGGAAGATCTCGTAGTCGGTGCTGCCGACCGTCAGGGTGCTCTTGGCACCGAAGCTGTCAACCGTGGACACGATCGTCTCCTTCGTCGGCGTTTGCGCAGGCGTCGGCCCGCCTTCTCATCTTCCCCTCGCGGTGCGGAGGATGCCAGGAAGGCCGACCTAACCGCGGGAAAGCGAGATTTATCTTGATATCAAGATAAATATATCAGGCCTCGCGCCGCGGGGAGAGAGCGCGGACGGCGAGCCATGTCACCGCGAGCATCGGCGCGAACAGCGGCAGGCCCATGACGATCTTGAGGGTGCCGAGGGCGGTGACATCGCCCGCGAAATACAGCGGCAACTGCACGATCAAGCGCGCCGCGAACAGACCGGCCCAGCCCAGGGACAGCAGCGCGTAGACGCGTCGCTTGCGCTTGTCGCGGCGCCAGGCGGTCCCCTCGCCGACCAGGTAGCCCGCGATGAGGCCGATCAGCGGCCAGCCGACGAGGACGGAGACGAGGAACGCGGCCCCGTACGCGCCGTTGGTGAAGAAGCCGAAGACGAAGTTGTCCTGTCCGCGGCCCGTGAACAGGGCCAGGAGCGCCGCCGCGACGGTCGCGACGAGTCCGCCGATCGCCGCGCTCGGCGGCGACTTCGCGATCAGGCGCGCGATCGTGAAGACGAGGGCGAGCCCCACCGAGACGCCGAGGCTCAGCGGGAGGTTCCCCTGCCGCGTCTCGGGGTCGTTCGTCAGCGTGAACAGCACGACGAACGCCAGCGACGGCAGGACCGATTCCAGGATGCCGCGCACCCCGCCCATCGCCGCCCACACGGCCGCGCCGGTCGATGCGTGCTGTGACGGGTCGAGTCCCGCGCGCCGTGCCGCGCCCCCGAGAGCGGCCGAGACACTGTCGGCCGCGGAGGGAGGCTCGAGCGGAACGCGGTCGCCCTCGTCGGGGCGCGCGGAATCGGTCATGACGCGCCGGGGGCGGTCGGCATCCGCAGGGGGATCAGATCACGCGGCGGCATCGGCGAACCGCCGCGGACGACGACGATCGACCGGAAGAGGTCTTCGACCGCCGCGGCGGCCTCGATGTCGGAGGTCGCGGCTCCGCCGATGACACCGCGCAGGAACCAGCGCGGTCCGTCGACACCCACGAATCGGGCCAGGCGCTGGGTGGCGCCGTCCGCTCCGGCCACGACCGGCACCTCCGCGAGCAACTCGGGGCCGAGGGGACCCTCGCGCTCCTCGACGCGTCCGCCCTGCTGCTTGACCTGCTGGCGGATCTGGTCGCGGGTCTCTTCCCACAGGCCGCTGGTGCGCGGTGCCGCGAACGGCTGCACCTGCAGCGTGGAGTCGGCGTAATCGAGGCCGACGGCGACGATCCGCTTCGTCTGCTCCTCGACCTCGAGGCGCAGGTTCAGGCCCTCGCGCGGGAGGATCTTGATGCCGCCCAGGTCGATGTAGGGGCGGACGGCATTCGCCTCGGCCTCGTCGAACGGACCGGAGGTCTCGCGGTCCACCGGGCCGCTCTTGACGGGCGGTGCGGCCTCGGTGGGCTGGTCGGACTCTTCGGTCATCGGGTGCTCCCTGCAGGGGTCTGGTAGCCGCTGGATCCGAAGCCGCCTTCTCCGCGCACGCTGGCGGGGAGTTCGTCGACGGGGATGAAGCGCACGGGCGGAACGGGCAGGACGATCAGCTGCGCGATGCGGTCGCCGACCGCGATCTCGTAGGCCTCGTCGAGGTCGGTGTTGAGGAGGGCCACCTTGATCTCACCGCGGTAGCCCGCGTCGATCGTGCCGGGAGAGTTGACGATCGTGATGCCGTGCTTCGCGGCGAGACCGCTGCGGGGCACCACGAACGCGGCGTGTCCCTCGGGCAGGGCGATGCGGACGCCGGTGCCGACAAGAGCGCGCTGACCGGGCTCGAGACGCACCGCTTCCGCGGCCACGAGGTCGGCCCCGGCGTCGCCGGGGTGGGCGAAGACCGGAGGCTCGGATGCGACAATGAGGACGTCCACCGTTTCGGTCACCCCACGAGGGTAATGCAGAAGAGGGGGTGCGGCATCCGCACCGGAATCGAGTACCGCGAACGCCTGAGCCCGTCGCTGTGGGCGCTCGTCGCCGCGGCCGTCTGCGGCCCGATGGCGGCCCTGGTCTTCTCCCCCATCGACACGACGTTCGCTCTCGTCGTGGGGCTCGTCGTGGCCGTGGGGATCGTCGCGGGTCTCGTCGCCCTGTCGCCGGTCGTCGAGGTGCGCGACGGGGAACTGCGCGCCGGGCGGGCGCACATCCCCGTCGAGTATCTGGGGGTGCCCGCCGGGGTGGTGGCGGACGAGGCGCGAACGGCCCGCGGGAGTGGTCTCGACCGGCGGGCCTGGCATGTGATCCGGGGCGGGATCGACGGGATCGTCACGGTACCCGTGACCGATCCCGAGGATCCGACTCCGATGTGGGTGGTCTCCACCCGGACGCCGGACCGCCTCGTCGCGGCGATCCAGCGCGCTCAGGTCAGGCTGCGCACTCCAGGCAGATGAAGCCGGTGCCGCTCTCCTCGGCGATCTGCGAGCGGTGCTTCACCAGGAAGCAGTTCATGCAGGTGAACTCGTCTTCCTGAGGGGGCAGCACGACGACATCGAGTTCGATGTCGGACAGGTCGGCGCCGGGGAGTTCGAAGCCCGAGGGGTTGTCGGCATCCTCGCTGTCGATCGACCCCGAGGTCTTGTCGGGGACGCGCTCCTTCAGGGCCTCGATCGACTCGCTGTCGTCCTCGGTCTTGCGGGGTGCGTCGTAATCGGTGGCCATGCGTGAGGGTCTCTACTTCCGGTTTTTCGTGGTGCATCGCCCGAACGGGCGGCCATAGTTTGCATGACCCGACCTCGATAAGCAAATGCGCTTCTCGGGGAGTACGGGGGCTGCGACGCGTCAAACTCGCGGCGCGCCCGCGTTATTCCCGGCTCCGACCCCGGGGCCGTGTCAGCATGGGCGTCGACCGCAGATCGGAGGGGTGTTTCGCATGGAACAGCTCAAAGTCATCGGAACCGAGGATGACGTCCTCGTCGTCGCGACCGAGACGGGCGAACGATTCGCCCTGCCGCTCGACGAGGTGCTGCGCGCGGAGGCGCGCCGTGCGCGCCGTGGGCGCGAGCACGACGACGAGCGCGCACCCCGTCCGAGTCCCCGCGACATCCAGGCCCATATCCGCGCCGGACTCTCGGCGCGCGAGGTCGCGACCCTGTTGAACGCCCGCGTCGAGGACGTCGAACGTTTCGAAGGACCCGTTCTCGCGGAGCGGGAACACGTCGTCGCTCAGGCTCTCGCCGTCCCCGTGCTGCTCGGCGGCGCTCTCGAGCACGACGGCCCGGTCACCTTCGGCACGGCGGTGCGCGCGAAGCTCTTGGAGGCGGGCGCGTCGTCGGAGCGGTGGACGAGTTGGAAGGACTCGTCGGGCTGGATGATCAAGCTCGAGTTCACGGCGAACGGCATCGACCACGACGCCCGCTGGGGCTTCGATCCGCGCCGCAGCACCCTGTCGCCGCAGAACTCCGATGCCATCCAGCTCTCGCGCCAGGGATCGCTCCCGGAGGGCCTGATCCCGCGCCTGCGTGCACTCGACACCCCCCTCCCCAAGGACGACTCGCGCTTCGACAGCGGCGCTTTCGGACCCCGCCGTCTCGACATCGAGGATGAGCCGGGCGTCGAGGCGACCGGACCCGTGACCGCCGCGGTGCAGGCCGCGGCGATCAAGCGCGCGCCCGACGCCCCGGTGACCTCGTCCGAGACCGCCGACCTCCTCGAGGCCCTGCGGCGCCGTCGCGGCCAGCGCGAACCGCTGCCCGGCACCGCCGAGGCGCCGGAGCCCGAGCCGCGCACCCCCAGCGCGCCGGTGGCGCTCTTCGACGCCCTCGAGCCCGGGTACGAATCGGACGAGTTCGAGGCCGAGCCCGAACCCGAGCGCACCCCGGCTCCCACGGCATCCAGCGAATCCGGTCGCCGCGCGAAGGGGCGCCCGTCGATGCCGTCGTGGGACGAGATCGTGTTCGGAGCCCGCACCGACGAGAGCTGACGCGTCGTCGTCAGGCGAAGGCGCCGAGCCGCAGCAGCGGCACCGTGCGCTCCTCGTCGGTGAGCGACCCGTGCTGTCCGACCATGCGCTGCGGGCGTTTGTCGCTCTCGCGGTCGTCGTAGTAGGCGAAGCGGCCCCGCGCGGCGACGAGAACGTCGCCGATGCGCTCCCGCACCCCGGGGGCGACGGCGCCGAACAGACCCTCCGCGATCGCTTCCTCGCGCGTCAGGACCCACGCCCGCGCCTTCTCTCGCTCGCGCCACCGTGACGCCACGGCATCCGCTTCTCCGGGCGCGGTGTACAGGTGCAGCATGCGGGGCTCGCCGCCGACGATCTCGACGCCGTCGACGAGAGCGTCGCCGTGGCCGAGCAGCACGTGCTTGTGGGCGGGAACGTCCACCATGCCGTGGTCGGCGGTGACGAGGACACCCGTGCCGGCGTCGATGGCTCCCGCGAGGTCGCGCGCGGCGGCGTCGACGCGTTCGAGGGCGTCGGTCCACCGGTCGGATTCCCACCCGTCACGGTGACCGGCGGTGTCGAGGTCGGGCGTGTAGAGGTAGACGAGGGCACCGGGATGCCGGGCGGCGAGGTCGGCGGCGATGGCGGCGCGCTCACGCACGTCGGCGGCCGACACGAACTCCGCGCCGCGGAGCGTCGCCGCGGTGAAGCCGGTGCCGGTGTAGTCGGGACGCGAGACGACGAAGACCGGGCGCCCGCGCTCCGCCTCGGCCTCGAAGAGCGGCGTGCTGCGCTGCCAGCGGCGGGGGTCGAGGCCGTCGGTCTCCCAGCCGTGCAGCTGATTGGCGGCGATGTCGGTGCCGGGGATGCGCGTGCGGTACCCGACGATCCCGTGCTGTCCCGGTTCGGTACCGGTGAGCAGGCTGGTGAGCGCGGCGGCGGTCGTGGAGGGGAACACCGTGCGAGCGATGTCGCGGCGCGAACCGGCGGAGCCGAGGAATCGGGCGTGTCCGCGACGTTCGGCGAGGTTGTGCGCACCGAGACCGTCGATGACGAACACCACGGCACTGCGAGCGGGCGCCAACGAGTCCGACCGCCCATCGAGGGCGGCGATCGCCTCGGTCACCACACCGGTGAGGCTCCGGGCGCGCGGCGGGCCCGCCGGTAGGCTGGAAGACATCGGGGCCAGTCTTCCACACGACCTTCCGCCCCCGTCGAGATCGACGCCCGCCCGACCCGAGGCCCGCACCTATGCCCGATTCCCGTTCCTCCGCCGCTTCCCCCGCACCCGAGCGCATCGAAGACGTCGATGTCTCGGCCGAGATGCAGGGGTCGTTCCTCGAGTACGCCTACTCGGTCATCTACTCACGAGCGCTGCCCGACGCCCGCGACGGGCTGAAGCCGGTCCAGCGTCGCATTCTCTACCAGATGGCGGAGATGGGACTCCGGCCCGACCGCGGGCACGTCAAGAGCGCGCGCGTGGTCGGCGAGGTGATGGGCAAGCTGCACCCTCACGGCGACGCCCCGATCTACGACGCTCTCGTGCGGCTCGCGCAGCACTTCTCCTTGCGCGTGCCGCTCATCGACGGTCACGGCAACTTCGGGTCGCTCGACGACGGACCCGCCGCCCCCCGCTACACCGAGGCGCGGCTCGCCCCGCCCGCCCTCGCGCTCACGGAGAACCTCGACGAGGACGTCGTCGACTTCGTGCCCAACTACGACGGACAGTTCCAGCAGCCCGACGTGCTGCCCGCGGCCTTCCCGAACCTGCTGGTGAACGGCGCGACCGGTATCGCGGTCGGCATGGCGACGAACATGGCCCCCCACAACCTCATCGAGGTCGTGGGCGCGGCGACGCACCTCCTGCAGAACCCGGATGCCACGGTCGACGAGCTCATGGAGTTCGTTCCCGGACCCGACCTGCCCACGGGCGGCATCATCGTCGGTCTCGACGGCATCAAGGACGCCTACACGAACGGCCGCGGTTCGTTCCGCACGCGGGCGAAGGCATCGATCGAGTCGCTCGGTCCCCGCCGCACCGGCATCGTGATTACGGAGCTGCCGTACCTGGTCGGCCCCGAGCGGGTGATCGAGAAGATCAAGGATGCCGTTCAGTCGAAGAAGCTCGCGGGCATCGCGGACGTCACCGACCTCAGCGACCGCACGCACGGGCTGCGCCTCGTCATCGGTATCAAGACCGGGTTCGACGCGACCGCGGTCCTGGAGCACCTCTACCGGCTCACCCCGCTGGAGGACTCGTTCGGCATCAACAACGTCGCGCTCGTCGACGGGCAGCCGCAGACGCTGGGTCTGCGAGAAATGCTGCGGGTCTATCTCGACCACCGCACTCGCGTCGTCACCCGCCGCAGCGAGTACCGGCTCCCCC
>NZ_RBZY01000049.1 GCF_004022425.1 Microbacterium enclense
GACCGGCTGAGCGGGAGTCGAACGGAGGTGGCCCACGCCGCCGGAGGCTCCGCGCGCCGCGCAGATCCTCAGGCGCCACATCGGTGGTTCACGGGGTTTTCAGGCGTTGTTCCCTAAACTCATGCCTGACCACGCGAGGGCGGGGTCGCGATGTGCCGCCTCGCGGCATGCCCGAGAGGACCCGAGTGAGTACGACGAAGACCCCGCGCGGGCGTACGACCATCGCCCGTCACGGACGTCTCCGTACCCTGGGCCCCCTCGGGCAGCTGTTCCGAGCGCTGGCCGTTGCGATGGCCGTCGCCCTCGTCGCCGGCGCCGGTGTCGTCGCCTACGCCGTGTACGACCTGTCGTCGAGCTTCACGGCCGACGCGGTCGATTTGCCGAACCAGGCCGCCGTCCCGCCCGATCTCGGTGAGCTCCAAGGCGGCGTGAATCTGCTCCTCTCGGGTACGGACGAGTGCGAGCCCGACTTCGCGCAGTACTTCGGGGACCGCTGCAGTGGGGCGGATTCGGAGGGCAACCTCAACGACGTCAACATGCTCGTCCACATCTCCGACGCCCCGCGTCGAGTCACGGTCATCTCGTTCCCTCGCGACCTGATGGTGCCGATTCCGTCGTGCACCGACGCCCAGGGCAACACGACCGAGGCGTTGTCGAAGCAGCAGATCAACAGCGCCTACATGTACGGTGGTCTGGGCTGCGTCGTTGAGACGATCTCCGACCTGAGTGGTCAGCAGATCCCGTTCGCGGCCAAGGTGAGCTTCGGCGGTGTCATCAACATCACGGATGCCATCGGGGGTGTCGACGTCTGCATCGCCAACGGCATCAAGGACCCGTACACGGGCATCGACTGGCCCGCCGGCATGCGCACCATCAAGGGCCTCGACGCGCTGCAGTTCCTGCGCACGCGCCACGGGGTCGGCGACGGCGGCGACCTGGGTCGGATCTCGAACCAGCAGCAGTACATGTCGCGCCTGGCGACGAAGCTGAAGAGCGAAGAGGTGCTCTCGAACGGCGCGACGCTCTACAAGCTCGCGTCGACGGCGCTCCGCAACGTCGACCCGTCCACGTCCCTCACCAATCCCTTGACGCTCGTGCAGATCGCGATGGCGGTGAAGGACGTGCCGTTCGACGAGATCGTGTTCGTGCAGTACCCCACCTACACCGACCCGGACGACTCGAACCGCGTCGTGCCCGACGAGGAGGCCGCCGAGGCCCTGTGGTCGGCGCTCGCCGCGAACCAGCCGATCCAGCTGTCGGGCGAGCTCAGCGACGGCGACGGCGTCGTGGTCGACGAGAGCGCCACGCCGGCGCCCACCGAGTCCGCTGCTCTGGTCGACGGTGCTACGCCGACCCCCGAGCCGTCCTCGGACGTCATCACCCTGCCGTCCGAGATCGCCGGTCAGACCGCCGCCCAGGCCACCTGCTCGAACGGCAACGTCCGCTGACCGCGGGGTCTGGCATCCCGATTTCCGGATTCGGATGCCACGCCTCGACCCGTTAGTATGGTGCGGTGTGCTCGCGTCTCGGCGTCGATCACCTGGAGACGTCGCATAGTCAGGCCTAGTGCACCACCCTGCTAAGGTGGAGTCCCCGTAAGGGGACCGAGGGTTCAAATCCCTCCGTCTCCGCCAGACTCAACGCCCTCGGAACCGCGGAATCACGCGGAACCGGGGGCGTTTCTCGTTGCGGTCATGCCTCCCGTGGCAACGAGGTGGCAACAACTCGGGCGCCGATCGCCTCATCCAGGCGTGTCGTGAGGGCCTCGAGGTCGTCGTCGAACAGGTCCGCGTAGACATCCAGCGTCATGGCCGCGGAGGCATGCCCCAGCATTCGTTGGATGGCCTTCACGTTCGCTCCGGCCGACACGGCGAGGGATGCCGCAGTGTGGCGCAGATCGTGCAGCACGAGCGGTTCCACGCCCGCTGTGGCCAGCGCCGACACCCACCACGACCGGGACCCGGAGGAGGCACGCGTGCGGCGCATGTAGCCGCCGCGCCCGTCGTCGAAGATCAGCGCTTCCGGGGGCTTCCCCTCGACGGCCGCGGCGATCTGCTGCAGCACGGCAGCGGGCACCGGCACCTGGCGGGACTCGTGCGTCTTCGGGGTACCGGGGTGGAACTCGCCGTGCACCTCGACGACGTTCCGTGTGACGGAGATCCGGCGCCGGAGGAAGTTCACGTCCTGGACGCGCAGGGCGACCAACTCGCCCCACCGGAGCCCGCAGTACCCGAGCGTCAGCACGAGCGCTGGCCGTCCGGATGCCTCGGCGACGGCCCACAGCTCGTCGTGCGTGAGGTACCGGCGCGCGCGCTCCGTGGCCTTGCGGGGGAGCCGCACGCCACGCGCCGGGTTGGCGAGGATGCGACGGTCCTTCTCCGCGACGTCGAGGATCCCGGCGAGGATCCCGTAAGCCCGGGCGACGACGGTGGGGCTCTTTCCGATGCCGGCCACCCACGTCTGACCTCGGAATGGCGGATGCCGGCGATCGCGCGCGGCCCCCAGACCGGCTCCACATAGTTGGCCCACGACGCCCGGAGCGGCGCGTGCGACGACGGCATGAGCAGCGTCAAGCGGCGTTCAGAGAGCGACAGAAGACGCGTGACGTAACGCGTGACGTAGGCGGAGGCATTCATTCTGAATCTTCTTCAGCCTCCGCCTACGTTCCGCGTGACGTAACGCGTTACGCGCCGCGGCGGAAGCGCTACCAATTCGATGACGACGAAGCCGACGAGCACCCCGAACCGCACGAGCACGAACCCAACGCGATCAATGCCCTTGCCGAGTTGATCGAAGACAACCGATTCCAAATCTCCGTAGACGAACTACTGGTCGAGGCCTACCGGATCGGAAACGGCGACCCGTGGGAGGGATACCGAGAAATCAAGTTCATCGCGGGCCAAGGATTCCAGGGCGCGCGAAACCCGACCGCCGTCCTGAAAACGCGACTGGCAAACGTGATCCCCCGACGCCGTATGTGACTGGCACCTGAGCGAGAAATCCCGACTACAACCCGCAGCCAACCAACCCGGAAGGAATGTGACCGCATGAGCAAGATTCCCGCCCCGAAGCCCGCCAACTTTGACGCTCTCTCCCGAGCATGGGATGACCCCGCCGCATTCGCCAGAGAACGCGCCGCCTACTATGCGTCCCTCCGTCCCGACGCGCGAGACATCACGGCCCCGATCTATGAGCGCGAGGTGACCGGATGACCCGCGCAGACGACCTTTACCGCGACCTCGCTACCGCCCTCCAAGAGACTCCCAAGGTTCCCTGCCTCGGAATCGACAGGTTCACAGCCGACATCAAAGACCTCGCACCGAACGAATCAACACAGCTCGGGTTCGCTTACTGCTCCCACTGCCCGGTGAAGCCCGCGTGCGTCGCCTACGCGGATGCCGCCCGACCACCCGCGGGCGTCTGGGGAGGACGCACGTACTCGCCGAGGACACCCCGCACACCATGACCCCTCACCCTCCCGTAGCTCAGTGGACAGAGCAACCGGTTTCTACCCGGGCGCGCGCAGGTTCAAATCCTGCCGGGAGGACGCAACACCCCTACCCGAAGGAAAGGACACAGCATGGCCGATAAGGAAGCGCCCCGCTGCGCCTACCGCTGGTGCCAGAACGAGCACACCGACCCGGACGACCGTGACCGCCACTTCGAGGACTTCGCCGTGAACCACATCGTGAGCGGGCGATTGACGCTCGTCGACGGCGATGAACGGTCCCGCGATATGACCGCTCATATAGATCCGGCAGCGGTGACGAATCCAATCGACGCGGACACGATTGTGGAACTTCGTGACGGGCTCACATCACTCGTCCGGTTCTACAACTCACTCTCCGCTGGACGAGGACTTGTCTTCATGCCTACGCTCCGCCGCAACGTCGGATGGAGCGACGAATGAGTTACGCATCCCCTGGACCGGTCATCGTCATGACCGCGGCCGACGTCGACATGCTGTGGCGCTCCGCCGGCCTCGAGGCGCTACGGGTTCGTCACCGCCTCGCAGACGACCCGCTCTACCGGCTACTGGTGCGCATGCACCAGGTCCGGCTCAGTCCCACCGGTCATGCCGCAAACGGTCTTGAGGCGCGGCATTTGGCGGCATCCGAGGAACGTAGCTACTGGACGATCCGACAACTCGCGAAGGCCACAGGCCGGGCCGAACGGACCATTCGGAAGGACATCGCGATCGGAGAACTCACCGCGACCAAGCCGGCGCGTGAATGGATCATCGCTGCTGCAGACGCAGCCAACTACATCACCAGCAGAAGGAGAACGCCATGAGCCTGCAGGCCGTTGACGACAAGATCGAAGCAAACCGCGCCGCCGCACTCCGTATCTCGGGCGACGCTCGTGCCCGGATGAGGGCGACGAAGGAAGACCCGCGGCTGTCCGACCTCGCCAAGCGAGAAGAGATCGCGCGAATCACGGAAACCACGAAAGCGCAGCTCGATGACCTCGCAGCCCGCGAACAGCAGATCGTAGATGACCAGATCCGAGTTCTGCAGCGCCAGATCTACGGCACCGCCGGTTCGTCTCCGGAGGCGGTCATCACGTTCCGTGACGCGCAGGAACGCGCCGACCGCATCACCGAGCAGCGCCCCGCCCTGGCGGCGATGCAGCGAGCCCTGCTCAACCAGGACGAAGGCATGGCGCAGGCCCTCCTCGGCCGCGCGTTCGACCAGGGCTGGGCCGACGTGACCGGCGCGTACGCGGCCGAGTATCCGGCTCGGGCGAGCTACA
The DNA here is from genome assembly GCF_004022425.1 of Microbacterium enclense. Lineage (GTDB taxonomy): Bacteria > Actinomycetota > Actinomycetes > Actinomycetales > Microbacteriaceae > Microbacterium > Microbacterium enclense_A. Next base: position 4,753 of record NZ_RBZY01000049.1, read on the forward strand.
TCGCCGACCTGCAGGGGCTGACGAACTTCAAGAACAACATCGGCGCGCAGATGATGGGCGCGTTCAACTACTGGATCCGATCGCAAGGAGGTGCTGCGTGACCGAGCGATACGAGTTCGAGTACCGCGGCGCCCCGATGGTCGCCGACATTGACCTCGCCGACATGCCTACGACGACGGCCGCACCGAACCTCCGCGTGATTGAGGGCTCGTGGCCGACGTGGCGGCTCGAGATCACCCGCGAAGATGGGCAACCGCCGGAGGCACGACAGTACCGGTGTGTCAGCGAGTCCGACCCCACCATGCCGCACCCGCACGGCAATCTCACGCCGACGGAGAGCGCGTCTGACATTGACGCCCTCATGATCCGTGAGGATGGATACCTCCGGACTGTCCCGGTCGGTGAGACGGCCCTGTGGCCGTGGCGCGACCAGACGTACCGCGACGCATTCCACGCCCGGCTAAACGCGACGATGAGCTGATGTCGATTCCGGCCTGCCCCGCCTCACTTAGACAGGACCCAGAGCATGAGCAGAGGACTAGGCGTGATCCAACGCGGGATCCTCGAGACCCTCACTGAGCAGGGAGCCGGCGCGCAGATCCTCGCCTACCAATTCGGCGGAAATACGCGGCGCGCAGCCCACACGCTCGCCCTCCGCGGACTCGTACGCATCGAGTGCAGGCGCTATCAGGGACGCCGATACATGGTCATACGACCGTTCAGAGGCCCCGATCTCAAACTCTCTGTGTGAAACAATCGCAAGGCCTAGGGAGCGAAAATTGGTGTACGGGGAGGGGCGGGGCGCCGGGTGCAGTTCACGGTTCTGTTAGGAATCGATCAGCTGATTCCAGTCAACGTCTTCATCTAGTCGGAAAAGGCTCTGCTGGTAGGCCGCGGGGATGAGCTGCTGCGATAGAGCTGCCATGATCGCGAATGGTTGCATGAGGGGATCGCGGAACCGGTAGCGGTACTTCCGGGGCTCGCCCTTTCGCTGCAGGACGGGGCCGCGGGCATCGCTGATGAACTCGGACAGGTGTCTGGAGAAAGCCGGTATGTCGTAGGTGCGCCCCATGATGGCCGACAGCGGCTCCTTCATGGAAGCGGGTGTGAAGTACCCAAGTTCATCCTTCTCCGCGAGTGCACAGGCTGCAAGGACCTGTGCAAACAGGTTCTCAGGGCGAGGTGACTGAGTAGCGGTGAGGTAGGCCGATTTAGAGGAATGAGGACTCGCTACGAGCGCTTGAGCCGCACGCTCGACGTGCCCGAGGTTGATGTGGTCTTCGTCGTCTTGTATGGCGAGCGTTCCTGCTCTCAGGGACAGAGCGTGGGCATAGGTCGGAAGCCCCTCGGCCAGACGTGCGATTCGGCCGAGCGCGTTATCTTCAATCACCATCTGCACTTCTCGGAAACCATCGATGATGAGTTCCGCGATCTCCCTGCGTGCCATCCGCGGCATGTTGACCTCTTCAAGCGCGCGACGAACAGACTCGTGTTCGCCGATCAGTTGCTCGATCGAGTCCGAGACGCCAACCAGAACGAGCTTGGTTCGCACCGTGTGGTCCGAGAGGGACTTGATGGTGTCGGCCATGAGGGATAGAGCGGAATCGTCGTCCAGGCGGTCGTACTCGTCGATCACGATCACCATGGGTGGCTCCACCTGAGCGAGGCGTTGACGGATCTCGTCCGGAGAGGGTGACCCGTAGGCCCATTCGGTGGGCACCTCAAGCCCAAGTTCAGTGAAGATGCGCGTCCACACGGAGCTGAATTTGTCGTCCACACTGCAATTGATACGCACGGCGTACTCCCGGAAGCTGCTCTCCGTCGGGATGAGCAGCTCGGAAAGAATGTTCGCGAGTGAAGTCTTCCCAACTCCGCGTTCGCCATAGAGGACGATGTGACGCCCGGGCTGCGAGACGGCCCCGGTAATCTGCATGATCTGTTCGAAGCGCCCAGCGAATGCAGCTCGCTTGCTGATGGGCGTGGATGGGGTGAACACCTCGTTCAATCGGGCGATCTTCCCGAGCTTTGCATCCTGATTCGGCGTCATTCGCCCATGATCTACTACAAGTTAGGGTACCGCAACTATAAGTATCGGCTACGACGCTGCAACGTCTGAGCCTACTTGTACCGTCAGGTCTCGGAGGCCTAGAGACTCCGCACCGACTCGGCCGGAGAAGGGATACCCGGCTGGGTGGGAACGAATAGACGCTACGCGGACGCCGTCGATCGGCGGATGAACGATCGTGCGCTCCTTATAGCGTCCGGGGGCCGAAGATTCGGGGGTGGGTGGCCAGTTCTCTAGACTCCGGGCATGCTGGGAAGTCACGACCGCCAGGAGACGGCTGAGGAAGAGCAACAGGCGATCCGGGTGTTGGCAGAGGCGCGATCTAGCCTCTCTGCGCTGGCGCCCGATCTTCCTGAGCCGTCCGTCGGGTCTGTGTTGCGACTAGAGCGCGTGAACACTGCCCGTGAGCCGATTGACGCGATGGTGCTGGGACAGCGGGCACGAGCGGTCGACAACATGGCGCGGTTGTTCTCGCTGATGTTCGACGCACGGGAGAAGGAACACGTCAAAGTGTACCCCTACAGTGGCTACTCGCTGGTTCGTGCCGCGATCGAGTCAGCAGCGGTCGGTCTGTGGCTCATCGATCCGGTAACGAAGCCCGCGCGAGTGCTTCGCGCTCTCCAACGCAGTTACCTGCACGAGGTCGAAGCTCTGAAGTTCATAGAGCTGGTGGCTGACCGAGCGGCCGTTGAGGGCGCCCGTCGTCGTCACGATCGCATCGTAAATCGACTAGTCGAATTGAAAAACACTGTCGGTCCGCTCCGTCAACGCTCGCTGGGGTCACCCCCGGCGTATACGGACATCCTCAAGTCGATCTCTGAGAAGGATCCGCTGGATCGTCGCCGCTATGCCGTTACGTCGCCGCTCGTGGCATGGAGGATCAGCAGTGCCTTTATCCACGGAAGCGAGACCGTCATCCGGTCCTTGAGCGACATCCGCCAGGTCGGACAGTTCGAGGAGGGCATCGCTACGTTTGAGATAACCCCTAGCCTGCGGCTCATTGCAAGCGTGTCCGCGAGCTGTGTGAGTCTGATCGGGAGGCTGGACGCGCGCTATATGCAGTGCGCCACGCACGACCATTCATGGCGACCAGTGTGATCCAACCTCGTCTCCGTTCGGCGCCTCGGAGTTGGAATGCATCTCTTCCACGATCGCTAGGACACCGGCGGCTGCCTCGTTTCGCCATTTCACCCACTCGGGGCTCTCGGGGTTGTCGAACGTCGCACGTAACTGTTCGATGGACTTCCCCTCCGTCAAATAGTCATACTGCTCGGGTACCCATCGACGTCCGACGACGAGAGCGAGCGCCATAGCCTCCGCACCTAGCCGTTTCGTCTCCGCAGGGTCAGTCGAGCCGCCCATGTTCCGGTTGGTGCTCAGTCGGATCGCGTACTCCAGTTCGGTGGCTAGCCGGGCCTGAGTTCGGTCTTGACGTGCGAGATCGATCTGCGTTCGACGATCCTCCTCGGCGATTCGACGGGCGCTTCGCCTGTCCACGATCCCAGTGACGACTCCGACAATGGCGGTTCCCACAGCGGCGATTAAAGCAGCGAGAGCTATGTAGTCGCTGGCGCTCATTGCCGGCTCAACCGGTCACGAAGAGATGTGGATGCGGAGTACAGTCGCTCGCCGTCAAGCAGGAGCTTCTTGTGCGACGGGATGAGTGCGGTTGCTTTCATGGCCGCACAATACATTGAGCCACCAACAGCGATGGATTGGTCGTAGCCGTATCGAGACCGGCGACGAATCTCCCGCGCGTTCGGACGGGCAACCAGACCAGCGGTGCGACCGCGACACGTGGTTTCAACTCAGGCAAAGAACTCCGATTTCAGGGTCTCGCCTTGTGGATCTGTCCAGGTGACCTCAAGCGTGCCGACGGCAGCCGCGCCAACGCTTCTCTTTACTCGGATCGAAACTCCCTGTCTGGGCTTCAGTACGGTAGGGAGAGGTTTCTCGGCGGTGAACCGCACTCCAGGGGTGAGGTCTCGGATGCCTTGCACTGTGATCCCGCTAGCGGATGCGTTGCGAAACATGCTGGTCCGGGCAAAGTTGAGGAATTCAAAGTCGTCGCCGGCCGCGATGATGGCGGCATTACGGCTTGGCGATTCGAGGTCATTGGCAGCCTTGGCAACTTCGGCTAGACCTCGCCTCGTGCTGATGTCTCGTACGAGGGCCCACGCCGCCACGCCACCTGCGAGGACGCCGCCGACGCCGCCGAGGTAGGCAGGAACAATCTCTCCCCATATGTCGGGAGCCTGGTTGCCGAGGGTTTCGATGAGCACAACTTGAGGCTAGAGGGAATACCCGAGGGACGGTGGCGAGCGAGAAGGGGGCAGTGCCCTCGAAGAGGATGTGCAGGTCGCGTCACCGGGCGCGCGAGCCGTCCTCCCGGGTGCGGTTCGCGCGCCACTATGCTGTGCCCATGCCGGAGGACTATCAAGAGATTGGCCGCGAGGGGGCCGCGACGCTCAAGCGATGGTTGGAGGCGACTACCTATATGGAGCTGCCCTTCGATGCTTACAACAACAAGATTGATTGCACGGTTATGACAGTGGGTGATAAGCGAAAGCAATTCGACCTTGTCGGACACATGCTCGTTGGAAAGAAAGCTCCGGTAATCGTGGAGTGCAAGAGGTACACTACTCCCGGGGGTCAGTACAAGGAGTTTAAGAAGTTTCTTGCTATCGCTTACGGGCACACGGCAAAAGAACTAGAAACCTTCAACACGACTCGCGAGTCGCAATACCTTTGGGTTACATTCCATCCGTTCAACCTCGAAAACTGGTCACGCTTCGAAACATACGAGCATCTGAAAGAAGCGGTTGATGAGCATCCGGGGTACAAAGGTGGTGCGGATGTGCCGCTCAACGAGTCTCTAGCCCACGACGTCGCCAGCCGCGTAACAGTCTTGGTTTTCAATCCAAAGCAGGAAGCTCTGTCCCTCACTCGAGAAGAACTCGAGACCATCCGCCCGCATCTTGTTCGAAAGGTGAAGACACTGTGACTCAGTTGGCAACTGCTTTGCGGGAGGTGCGAGCCCAGTACGTTCGCGAGGATTACGCGGAACACGTCAAGCAGCTCTTTCGGATGCACCTAGAAGAGCTTGAGCCCGGTGCGCAGATTGAAGACACTCTGTATTTCAATCACAGCGCCATCCCAGACTTCAAGTTGTCCTGGCGGCGCCGCGGCGGGTCAATTCTGAGCCGTGATGTCTTCCTGCGCTCATCTTATGCTTCGATCGTGGCGGCAGACGAACCAGCGAGGATCCGCCGAGGCGACCCGATCTTCCTGTCCATTTCTGACACCCAGGTCGTCGATGAACCGGGCTTCGCGATGACGAATGAAGACGTGGCTCGGGTTGCGCGAAACTCGACGTATGCGATGCTGACGGACGCCCACGCGTTCGACGAAATAGCCTCCGCCGACATGGACGACACGCCTATCAGCTCCAGTGTCCGGTCCAACTTCATGCGAGGCGGCAGGGGCTTGGTAGACGAACCTGTGGCAGAGAGGCTGATCTCCGCTGGCGTAGACGGCGCGGTGCCGCTGACTACTCTCATCCGCGAGTCATTCTCCGAGGACGCGGTAGCGAGAATGGAGCGCACCGCGCAACTCGTCGAGTGGGCACTCGATCCAGATCGGGTGGATGCCGAGGCATTGATGGTCCGAGGGGCCATGTCAACCGAGGAAATCCGAAACGTCCTGCCTTGGGTGCTTCGCCGGGGGACCCTGTCAGTAGATTCGCGATTCTGGTCTGATTTGGGGTCGCTGTTTGAATTCGAGCAGTTGGAAGAATTGACCACCGAACTGCAGGGGCTGGATCTCTCGCCGCTCTTCGAAGCCAACATCGACCGGTGGACGGCTCGTCGCGCCTATCTTGGACTGAACGTGAGTGCGACGGGCGACCCCGCTGAAGCTCAGTCGGGCTGGAGGGTCGACGGAGGTACGTTTGGTCTCGCACGCGGCAGCGTGCTTGTGCGGGTTAGCAACTCAGGCTACCGGTTGAAGGCTCGCCCAGGTTCTGTAGTCCCTCGCTGGACTGGCCTCGCTTCGAGACTCTCTGACTATTCCGTTCGATCCGTCTCGATTTCCGGCGTTGAGCGAGCAGTCCGCGTGGATGCTCGGGAGAGTAGCGACGTGCTCAACGATGTCGCTCGTCTCACGGAGTCGGTGAGCGACAGGTATTTTGTTGATCGGGTTGAAGTGGCGCTTCGCGATGCCGCGGACGAAGACGGACACGTTGAACGCCATAATGCCGATGTCGATTTTGCTGGCGGCTTGATAGTGGCGCCGGCCCCCGTGCGGCTGTCCGATCTGGCCAGAACGGCATTGGGCCTTCTCGGTCACGAGCAAGACCCCAACCACGTTGAGGAAGTCGATCAGGGCGGCTCCCCTCGCAGCTGACAAGCGCCGCCACCGCTAGGGCTAGTGATAGAGCGGGCCGCCGGACTGGGGCTGCTCGCCATTGGCCACCCCGCGTGTGTCGGCGGTTAGTCGTAAAGTGCGTGAGAGGGCCGCTGGCGGCTCAATTCATCTCGGCCGGAGAAGGGATTCCCAGCCAGGGTGGGAACGAACAGACGCTACGCCGATGCCGTGGATCGGCGCATGAACGATCGGGCACTCGAGGCGATCGCGCGGGGTGGTTAGCTGCAGTGGCTCACGCCAGGTGAGCTGCGGTTGGACGAGGTGCCGTTGACGATCGATCCGAAGCCAAGGCGCAAGCTGAGAGCGTGGGTTCGGTTCGGCGCTGTGCCTGTGCGCGTAGACGCCGTAGCAGCGCGCTGGACGCCCGACGCCCTGGGGATCGTCTTCCACGTCGGAGAGACGGAGCATCGATGCTGGGTGTGGGCTGGCGCGGTTAATGAACTCAACCAGGAGGGCCGAGCACTAAACCTCTAGCTCGGATGGCGTGGCTTCAGGGATGACCGCCGCTCGACCCCAGATGTCGGCATACGCGCCACGGAGGGCTGCGGAGGCCGCAGCGTCAGCGATCGGCGTTACGACGCCCGGGCGTTTGGCTATCGAATTCAAGCTCGACCCCAAGATGTATACCGGGCCATCGTCCGGGATGAAGAAGCGATCGTGAAGGTCGGTCGCCGGCACGGTGCGAATTTCAAGCTCGGCGCTCGATGCGCCAACCGCCCGCGCGAAGAGGGACAGTCGATTGCGCGCATCGTCGTTGCTGGTGAGTACCCGGTTGACCGCCGAGATCGAGGTCAAGTCCGCAAGCCCGTCGAACTTGAGGTACCTGTCCACGAGCAGCCCGTTGCCGTGGCTGGACAGAAGATCGAATAGGCGCGCGTACGCAAGCGGGTCCGCCGGGTCGATCGTTACTGTTATCGGCGCGTCCTCACTGTCGGCTAGAGGCGGCCGGTCGGCATGACTGAGTACTGCTCGACCAAGCTCGGTCAAGCGCACTCCCCCTTCCCTGTCCCGAACCCAGCCCACCCGGAATAAGAAGGCTACGGAGTCTTCGGCGGGTGTGACCTCCTGCTCATACCCGCGGGCGTGGCTCCTCATCAGCTCGGAGAGGTTGAGGGAACGAGTCGTGCGCGGGGCGGGAACCGGCTGTGACGCGAAAATCTCGAGTTGTGCGCGGCTGACCGTCGCGCCGTGCTTCGTCACCACGTCGATGTAGGTGAGGGTTCGATGCAACGATTCGTCCACCAGATCCATAGGTCCGGACGATACCGCTCACAAGGCGCAGTCTCACGTATCGCGAGGCATTCGTGCTCGAGAGTCAGCGCCGCGACTTCCTCGCGTTCTCTTTTGACCCGTGAACCACGCGCGGAGAACATAGTATGCCGCCGCCGAGGTGGTGGTCACAACGGAAACGAGAGACCACCAAACGGGTTGGAAGTGCGTCACTGTCAGTATCGCGGGAACATGAACAACGTGCCGATGAGGAGATCAGATCGCGACGAACTCATTACCCGAGCTTGTCACCGTGTCCCGGTCGGCGCAGGTTGCATCACCCGCCACGTCACCCGCCGGAAGCCGGCCACTCCGTGGCCTGCCGTACCCATCTGCGTATATGAACTCTTGAACCTCGAACCGCGTTAGGCAACGGTTGTCGGCATGGTCGCTGAGCAAACCGAAACACCGTGGGATCCGTTCGAGGGATGGGCTGCGGGTCGCGAGAATCAGCCGATGCGCGTAGACGAGCTAGCCGGCGCGCTGGGGGTTAAACAGGGCACCTTCTGGCTGTGGGCGAGGACGGGGCGGGTGCCAGCGTTCAAGCTCGCGAGCCGCTGGTACTGCATTCCCTCCGAGGTGGTCGCGGACATCACACGCGACCGCGGGTTGTACGCCCGACGGGACGAGTCGGTTGTGTATCGCGAACTCGAGGACAAGCTTCGTGGAACCCCGCGCGTGCCCATCGGAGGGCGCCATGAGCCTGTCGGCAAGGTGCCCGGTCTGATCGAACCTGCTGCTGCGGCAACCAGGTGCGTGGAAGTGCCGGGAGCAGACCGCGCGCTGCTGAACGCAAACGAGCTAGCCACCGCCATGAACTGCTCCATGGAGTTGATCTACCGGCTCACGCGTGCGAACGAGATCCCGTCCATTGCCCTGGGCAACCGATACCGGTACGACCTGGACGCCGTCAAAGCGGCACTCGCCAAACCGAGGCCCGCTGTGGAGCAGATCGTTCCCGGAAGCTGGCAGCAGTCGCGACGCTCGAGAGCACGGCGCCGCGTGATCTGACAACAAACTGGCAACAACTGCCGCACTTCGACTCAATTCGGGGGAGCGTTCGGTGATTGAAGATTTGCGTAATGATGCAGGTCTGGGGCTACATCGCTGAGGCTTCGGGAGGCATGCGAGGGTTCAAATCCCTCCGTCTCCGCACGAAAAGCCCCGGTTCGCCAGGGCTTTCGTCGTCTCCCGGGTCCCGTAGGGCCTCAGCCCGGGCCGCGGCGCGAGCGGCGGCGACGGCTCATCGATCGCCGTGGTCGACCGGGACGACGAGGATGCCGTTGCGTCGGTGCGGCAGCGTCGCCAGGGCTTCGTTGCGGAGATCGTCCGGGAGTAGACGACCCGGGGCGTCCTGGAACGTCAGCGGACGCAGGAACCGGCGGATCGCCGTCACTCCGACCGAGGTGTGCAACGACGTGGTGGCCGGCCAGGGGCCGCCGTGCTGCTGCGACCACGTGACCGCGACCCCGGTCGGCCACCCCTGGAAGAGCACCCGTCCGGCGCGTTCCTGAAGGAGCGCGAGCAGGGTATCGACGTCGTCGGTGTCCTCGGCGTGCAGCGTCGCGGTGAGGCTCCCGGGTACCGCGGCCAGGGCTCGGTGAAGCTCCGCGTCGTCGCGGTAGCGGACCAGCAGGGTGACCGGTCCGAAGCACTCCTCGAGCAGCACATCGGCGCGGGCCGCGACAGCCGTGGCATCCGTCGTCAGCACGTGGGGGCGGGCTCCGCCGTCCACCGCCGTGCCTGTGGCGAGCAGCTCGACCGACGGGTCGGCGAGGAGGTGGACGATCCCTTCGGGGTACGCGCGAGTGATCCGCTCCGTCAGCAGCGGTCCTCCGATGGTGGCTCCGGCCCGAGCCGCCACCATGTCCTCGAAGCCCGCACCGGCGGGCACGAACACCACGCCGGGCTTGGTGCAGAACTGCCCCGACCCCTGCGTGAACGACGCCGCGAGTCCGCCCGCGAGCTCCTCGCCTCGTACGGCGACGGCGGCGGCGGTCACGACGACGGGGTTCACGCTGCCGAGTTCTCCGTAGAACGGGATCGGATCGGGACGGCCGGATGCCAGGTCGAACAACGCCCGCCCGCCCGACAACGATCCCGTGAAGCCCGCCGCACGGACGACGGGATGCTGGACGAGGACGTTGCCGGCCTCGCGCCCCGTGACGACAGCGAGCGACCCGTCGGGAGCGCCCGCGTCGGTCAGCGCCCGCACCGCCAGCTCTGCCGTGCGGGCTGAGAGTCGCGGGTGTCCGGAATGGGCCTTGACGATGACGGGGTTGCCCGCCGCGAGAGCCGACGCGGTGTCGCCGCCGACGACCGAGAACGCGAACGGGAAGTTGGAGGCGGCGAAGACGGCGACCGGCCCGACTCCCACGAGCAGCCGTCGGAGTTCGGGGCGGGGTGGGACCGCGTCGGGGGCGGCGTCGTCGATCGTGAGTTCGAGAAATCCCCCCTCCTCGACGGCCTCCGCGAACAGGCGCAGCTGCCCGGTGGTGCGGGCCACCTCGCCCCTGAGTCGCCCCGGATCCAGTCGGGTCTCGTCCGCCGCGATGGTGACGAGTTCATCGACGTGACGATCGACCTCGGCGGCGATCGCGCGCAGCCACCCCGCTCGGTCCGCGCGCGCCGAGGCGCGCCACAAGGGTGCGGCCGCGGCGGCCGCGGCGGCGAAGGCGTCGAGTTCTTCCGGTGTCGTGGTCATGAGGGGTCTCCGTGAGCGATCGGGTCCGCGAAGCGCAGACCGAGTCCGACATGCGGGGTGAGGGTGAGATACCCGTCGTGGATGACGACGGGAGACGGGTCGCGCAGCGCGCCGAGCGACCCGAAACCGGCATCCTCGACGTCCTCCACTAGACACTCCTGGGGGAGCGTCAGCGCTAGCGGCCCCGAGAGCTCCGGCAGCAGATGGGGGTGCAGCGTGGCCCCATGATCGATCGCCAGGGCGGCGATCCGATGGAATGGGGTGATGCCGCCCACCCGGATGACATTGGGCTGGACGATGCGCGCGGCGCCGGCGCGCAGGTACTCCTCGAATCGGTGGGCGGTGTGCAGGTTCTCGCCGACGGCGAGGGGGACCGCGGTGCGTCGGGCGAGTTCGGCGTGACCGGCGAGGTCGTCGGCGCGCAGCGGCTCTTCCACCCACGCCGGGTCGAAGGCCGCGAGGGCGTCGATCGCGACCGTCGCGCGATCCAGATCCCACCGCTGGTTGGCGTCGATCATCAGCCGCCGCGTGGGTCCGAGGCGTTCGCGCACCGCGGCGACGCGGTCGACGTCCTCGGCGAGGTCGGGCTTTCCCACCTTGATCTTCACGGCCGTGAACCCGCGCGCGATCCACCGGTCGACCTGGGCGAGAAGCTCGTCGAGGTCGTAATGGAGGTTCACCCCGCTGCCGTAGACGGCGACACGGTCGCGGCGACGACCGAGGAGGTCGGCGACGGCGAGACCCTCGGCCCGCGCGCGGGCGTCCCACAGTGCCAGGTCGAGCCCGGCCAGGGCGATCGTGGTGAGCCCGCCCGACCCGGCTTCGTGCAGATGGGTCCACAGAGTCGCCCACACCCCCTCGGGGTCGGCGGCGAGGCCGATCGCTGTGGGGCCGAGATCGTGTTGCAGCAGGGCGACGACGGCTTCCGCCCCGATCTGCGGGGTCCAGGCGAACCCGTATCCGGCGGAACCGTCGGTGAGCGTCACCTCCGTCACGATCACTCCCACCGATGTCACGTCCGCGGCCCACGGCCGGGTCAGCGGCACCCGCAGGAGTCGCGCCTCGAGGCGGGCGATCCGCGTCACAGGAGCGCGTACCCGGCGACGAGGATGGCCGACAGGCGCTCCTCCTGCGCCGGGGTCGGGTCGACCAGCGGCGGCCGGACGCTCCCCACATCGACCCCGCGGAGGCGAAGACCCGCCTTGATCAGCGCGACGCCGAAGCCGGGCGTCTCGTCACGGAGCGCCACGAGAGGGCGGTAGAAACCGTCGAGCAGATCGAGGCGCCGAGACTCGTCGTACTCGATGTAGGACCGGTGGTACGCGTCGGCGATGTCGGGGGCCATCGCAAACGCGGCGGACGAATACAGGGGGATGCCGATCCCGCGATACGCGCCCTGGGTCAACTCCGCCGTCAGCAGGCCGTTGAAGAACGCGAAATCGTCGCGTCCGGTCTCGGCCACCGCCCGGACGATCTCCTGCGCGCGACCCACATCGCCGACGCCGTCCTTGAACCCGATCACGCGGGGGTCGTCGGCGAGTGTCCGCACCGAGTCGGCGGTGTATTGGGCCGTGCCGCGGTGGTACACGATCACCGGGAGGGGCGAGGCATCCGCCACCTGCCGGACATACGCCACAAGCCCCTCCTGCGGGCCCGACGCGAGGTACGGGGGCAGGACGAGCAACGCGTCCGCTCCGGCGTCGGCGGCGGCGCGGGCGACCTCGCGGGCGTGGCCGAGCGGTCCCCCGGTGCCCGCGACCACCGGGACGGCTCCGGCGACCTCGGCGACGCTCTCGCGCACGACCAGCGCGACCTCGTCGGACGAGAGTGCGGGGAACTCCCCGGTGCCGCACGCGGGGAACACCCCGCCCGGCGAGTGGGCGAGGCCGCTCGCGACGTGCGCGCGGAGGATGTCGACCGCGACACGACCGTCGCTGTCGAAGGGGGTCACGGGGAAGAACAGGATGCCGTCGAAGTGCATGCGGGCCGCTCCTAGCGGTCGGGGTCGGTCGGGTGGTCGGCGAGTTCGGTGCGCCACGACCGTGTGGGCACCCACCCGAGGAGATCGCGCGCCTTCTCGGTACGGAAGGCGGGTGCGGTCCCGGTGAGGACTGCGGCGGCACGGTCGCTTCCGGGCACGAACCGGGGGAGGAGGCCGGCGAGCGGCTCGCGCGCGAGCGCGTCTGCCGCGCCGACGAAGAAGGTCTCGGCGTTGGGGATGTCGTCGATCCCCGCGATCAGCAGATCCACGAAGTGTGCGACGTCGCGCGCGTCGACGTAGTTGAACAGCGCCGGCGCCGAAAGGGCGGGGTCGTCCAGTCTCTGTCGGACCGAATGCCCCTGCTGAGTCGGTGCGCCGGCCCATTCCTCCGGTGCGATGACGTAGCAGGGACGGAAGGCGGCGTACCGCGTCGAATCCCCGGTCTGGCGTCGCAGCATCTGCAGGGTCTGCTCGATGACGAGCTTCGACAGGGCGTAGGCGTTCCACGGCCGCGGCTCGGTGTCCTCGTCGATGGGCAGGCGATCGGGAACCCATCCGGTCGGAGCGCCGTACCCGATCACCGTGGGGCTGGAGGCGCCGATGATGCGGGGGATGCCTGCCGCCACCGCGCCGCCGAGGACCGACATCGCCAGTGCGGAGTTCGTGCGAAGGATGACGTCCTCGGGGGCGCTGAAGGGGACGGCGATCGCCGCGAGATGCACGAGCGCGTCGCCACCGAGGCGCCGGAGCGCCGTCTCGGTCTCGACGGCGTCGCTGAGGTCGACCGCGACCTGCGTCGCGTTGCTCAACTCGGGGGCGACGGAGCGCACCCGGTCGACCGACACCACCTCGTGCCCCGACTCGGTGAGGCCGGCGACGAGCGCGCGCCCCAGCCGTCCGGCGCCGCCGGTCACGATGATCCTGCTCACCGCACGATCCCCGTGCGCGCGTCGTCCGTCACGGGCTCACATCCATGAGCACGGGCCGGAACAGAGCCGTGTCCTTGCTCGTCGTGATGCCCTCGCCCCAGGACACCCAGCCGCGGATCCCGTCGGTGTCGGCGTCATTGGCGGTGACGGAGAGGGATGCCGCCGACGTCGGCGTCACACCGATCGGCGCGAGAGCCGACCACGGGATCGCCACCTCGTACGACGTCGTGTGCGTCGCCTCGTCGCGGACCACCGCGAAGGGCGTTCCTGTGAGCGGAGCGCCGCTGACCCCGGGGGAGGCGAATCGGTAGAGCTGCGCGCCCGCGGGCGTCAGCGCGAGGCCGAACTCCATGCGCGGCTGCACCTCCGGCCGTTGGGCCGTCTCGCCGGGCCAGTCCGGCGACACCGCGAATTGCAGGCCGTCGGCCTTCCAGGTCGCGTTGCCGGTGTGGGGCTGGGCGTGCAGGTCGTCGGTCACGCGGGCCGAGAGGTAGAGGTTGTCCTCGTCCCAGGTGAACCACGCCGTGGCGGCGATGTCGGCCGGATCGGCACCGGGCGCGCTCAGCTGCTGCGACGGGACGTCGGTCAGGTCGTCGAGGGCGCCATCGACGGTGATCGACCGCTCCGCCAGCTGAGGCACGTCGCCCCGGGGCAGCGCCGACACGGTTCCCCCGGCCGTTTGGCGGCCGCCGCCGGAGAAGTCGATCGCGACGCTGTACGCGACCGCCCCCGCTCCCGCGGCAACAGCGGGCGAGTCCAGGGTCACCGAGGCACCGGCGGCCACTGTGATGCTGTGCGACGCGGTCTGCGTCAGGCCGTCGATGGTCCAGGTGCTCCCGGTGATCTGCCGAGACGCCCCGGTGGTGTTGGTGTAGCGGGCCCGCACGCGGTCGTCGGATCCGTCGACGACGTGGGTCGTGGTGACCGCGGCGATGAGCGGTCGTATCTCGGCAACCGAGGGGGAGGAGGGCTGGCCACCGACGGTCGCCACGACGGAGAGGTCGGTCGGACTCTCGGCGATCGTGGTGGTCGCCGACACCGTGAACGACACCGTGGCGCGGTCGCCCGCGGCCACCGTCACGCTCGGCGTGCCGCCCGAGATCTGCCACCCGTCGCCCACCGACGCGGCCACGTCCGCGGTCACGGCGTGGTCGTTGAAGTTGTAGACCTCTACGGTGAGCGGGTTGCCGGCCGTCGTCGACAGGCCGTACCCGTCGGTCTGCGCGTTGGCGGAGGCGGCCTCGGTGTAGACCTGCTGGAGCACGACACGCTCGGCCTCGGAGAAATCCGACGACTGAACCCGCGGTGCCGGTGTCACGGTGACGGGCGCGTCGACGACATCCCCTATGGCCGCGGCGCTCACGTAGACGGGATCGGGGCCGATCTCGACCGAGACCGACGACGCGGATGCCGACACCGTCTGGGTCCCGCCCATCACGTCGGTCACGATGGCCGAGGTGCCCGTGACCGGCACGGACACGGTCGTCGGCGTTGGCGCCCACAGCACCGCGGCCTGCCCCGATCCGGTGCCGAACGCGTACGCCGACGCACCGGACGGCATCCCCGACACCCGCCCCAGGTAGTCGCCCCGACCGAGGACCTTCGTCATCACGGACTGGGCCGCCAACGCCGACATGGGCTCGTCGGGTGTGCGGTACGAGCTCCAGAACGACAGGCCCTCGCGGTAGGGCGCCGCGATGAAGAAGAACTGCCGGTCGGTTCCGTTCGCGAGGGACTCGGCGGCCGAACTCACGATGTACCGCGCCTGCAACGTCTCCTGCGCGGCGATCGGCATGCTGGTGGCATCCAGGGTGTTCAACGCGATGCCGGACTCCGTGACCCAGCGTTCTTTGGCGTCGCCGCCGTAGGGGCGCGCCGCGTCCAGCTGCGACGCGAAGTCGGGATGCGCGGTGGTCGCGGCCGCCGCGTTGCCGGTCGTGTGCGTGTGGTAGGCGTACGCATCGAGGTAGTCCAGGATGCCGTTGCGGAACTGCCACTGCGCGTAGTGCGGGTCGACGCCCGCCAGGCCGCCGCCGACGAGCTCGGCGTCGGAGCCGGAGTCGAGGAAGCCGAGCGCGGCCGCCTTCGTGACCGAGGCGTAGCGGTCGGCGCCCTCGGCGGAGAGGGCGAACCCGCGGTTCTGCTCGTTCCACAGCTGCCACGCATCGACGAGCCCGTCGTATTCGGTGCCCGCGGCGACGGCGTACTGATACGCGGCGCGCAGATCCTGCGGCAGCTTCCGGGTCGAGGTCGTGGTCCAGGATGGGGCGCTGTGATACGACGAGAGGGTCTTCAAGCCCACGGCATCCGCCGCCTCCAGCCAGGCCTGCGGCTGGGTCTCGGACGCGAACGAGACGGTGCCGAGGGAGGGGTTGATGGTGTCGTTCCAGCGGGTGCGGTCGCGGATCCAGTCGACCCCCGTCAGCTCGAGCACGTGCGCGAATGCGGTGGCATCCGCCGTCGCGATGAGCTTAGAGCCGTAGACGTCGACCGCGAACGGGCTGTCATCGACGGTCGGGCGCGACGCGAGGTCGGGGAGGACCGCGAAGGCGCCCGCGGTGGGGGCGGTCTGGCCCGGTGCGGAGGCCTGGACGTGGTACGCGCCCGTGGCCAAGCTCGATCCGAGCGAAACGGTGGCCGACGTCGTGCCGGCGGCCACGGTCGCGGTTCCGGTGGCCGTGGTCGCGCCCCAGTAGTCCGTGACCGTCCAGGGCACCGACACACCCGCGGGAACCTCGGCGTTGAGGGTGATCACGAGGCTCGCCGCCTCACCCGACTCGAAGACGCCGAAGCGTTGCGGGCTCTGCACCGACGTCACCGCGAGAGGGACCTCGGTGAGAGTGAAGCGATCGAGGAACAGCGTGTAGTTGGTGTTGGGCTGCGCGCGGCGCTGATCCACCTTGAATGACACCGTGTTGGTGCCCGCGACCAGCCCGACGGTTCCCAGCGCGTAGGTGCGCAGTTCCGAGGTCACGACCGCGAGCTGCTTCGCGCCCGACGTCGATCGCCATGCGCCGCTGTTGATGCGGTACGAGAAGGGAGACGCCCAGTCGACACCGATCGGGATGGTCGTGGCCTCGAGCGCGTACACGCCGTCCGCGGGGGCGGTCACGGTGTACGAGGCCACATAACCGCCCGTCGGCGCAGCGGTCCCGGTGTACAGCCGCATCGACGACCCTCCGCTGGCCCCGGTCTGCGCGGCCGGTCCGGGCAGCATGTTCGACGAGCTCGGGCTCTCTCCCTCGACCGCGATCACCGTCGACGCCGCCGCGGGCGCTGCTGCAGCGTGCAGCAGTCCCAGGGTGAGGGCGGCGACGGCGAGAGCGGACAAGGCGGAGCGTTTCCTGACGATCGGCATAGCAGTCTCCTTTGACGGCGGGACGGACGGTGGTCTGGCGAGGGACGGGATCAGCCCTTGAGCGCGCCGGCGGAACCGGCACCCTGCAGGAACTGACGTTGGAAGACGAGGAACACGGTGAGCGGTATCAGGAGGGCGATCAGCATGCCCGCCATGAGGACCGCCAGATCGGCCTGGGGCGCCACCGTCGCCAGTCCGACGGACAGCGGCTGCCGTGACGGGCTCGGCAGCGCCAGCAACGGCCACAGGAAGTCCTTCCACGAGGCCGAGAACGCCAGGAGCGCGACGACGCCGATGATCGGACGTGACATCGGGAGCACGATCGACAAGAGGGTGCGAAGGGGGCCGGCGCCGTCCACCCGGGCCGCTTCGAACAGCTCTCGGGGGATCGACTCGAAGTACTGCTTCATGATCAGCACGTTGAAGGCGCTGACGCCGTTGGGCAGCCAGACCGCCCAGTAGGTGTCGAGCAGGTTCAGGTCGATGACGGTGAGGTAGAGCGGGATGAGCGAGATCACACCCGGGATGAACAGCGTCGCCATGATCGCGCCGTTGAGCACGGTGCCGTATCGCGGCCGCTGCACGGCCAACACGTACCCGAGCGTCACCGACGCGCACAGCGCCACGAGCACCTCGCCGCTGGTCACGATGAGCGAGTTGACGGTGAACTCGCCGATCCGAATCTGGGTCCAGGCATCCGTGATGTTCTGCCACTGGATGCCAGAGGGCCACAGCGCGAACGGCTGGGCGAGGATGTCCTGCGTCGTGGAGAACGCCGCCTTCGCCAGCCACAGCAGCGGTCCCGCCGAGATCACCGTGAGGATCGCGATCGTCAGCGTCATCACCGTGCGGAAGGCGATGCGAGTACCGCGGCGCCCGAGGTCGGCATCGGAGACGTTCGAGCGCTCGAGGGAGCGCCCGCTGAGGCGTCGCCGATCGCCGGTGACGGCGGGGAGCGTGCGCGTGTCGTCGACCGTCATGAGCGGCTCCACTTCCGAGAGAGGTACAGGTAGAGAGCGGCGAAGACGCTGAGGGCGATCGCCAGCATGAGGCTGAGCGCGGCGGCCTGTCCGAAGTTGCCGTAGATGAAGGCGTAGCGGAACACGAGCATCAGCAGCGTCACCGTGCTGTTGTTCGGGCCGCCGCCGGTGAGCAGGTACGGCTCGGTGAAGACCTGGAAGGTTCCGATGATCTGGAGCAGGAGCAGGAGCAGGATCGTCCCACGCATCTGTGGGAGCGTGATGTGCCACAGGCGCCGCAGGATCGACGCGCCGTCGATCTCGGCCGCTTCGTACAGCTGTGTGTCGATCGACAACAGCGTGGCGACGTAGATGATGGTCGCCGAGCCGAACGTGCCCCACGTGGCGACGAGGATGATCGAGAACATCGCCGTCGACGGCGACTGCAGCCACGGGAGTGGATCGATACCGAAGACACCGAAGACCGAGTTGAACAGGCCCCTCGAGCTCGGGTCGTAGAACACCTTCCACAGCAACAGCGACACGACCGGCGGAATGATCACGGGCACGAAGACGAGGACGCTCGCGAACTTCCGCGCTCGCCGCATCTCCGCCATGAGGACGGCGGCAATCAGCGGCACCGGGAATCCGATCACGAGGGCGAGGACGGCGTACAGGGCGGTGTTGCCGAGCGCTTGCCCCAGCAGCGGGTCGGCCAGCACACGCTCGAAGTTCTCGATGCCGACCCAACTGGTCGTGATGAGATTCGTCTTCTGGAACGCGATGATCAGGCCCCGCAGGATCGGCCACCATGAGAACACGGCGAACAGGAGAACGCCCGGGAGGACGATGAGCAGCGTCATCC
>NZ_RBZY01000005.1 GCF_004022425.1 Microbacterium enclense
CGTCGATCAGGTCGATGGCCTTGTCGGGCAGGAACCGGTCGCTGATGTAGCGGTCGGCGAGGTTCGCCGCGGCGACGATCGCGCCGTCGGTGATCTGCACCTTGTGGTGCGCCTCGTAGCGGTCGCGCAGCCCCTTCAGGATGTTGATCGCGTGGGGCAGGCTCGGCTCGGCGACCTGGATGGGCTGGAAGCGGCGCTCGAGCGCGGCATCCTTCTCGAAGTGCTTGCGGTACTCGTCGAGCGTGGTGGCACCGATCGTCTGGAGCTCACCGCGGGCGAGGAGGGGCTTGAGGATGGATGCCGCGTCGATGGCACCCTCGGCGGCACCGGCACCCACGAGGGTGTGGATCTCGTCGATGAAGACGATGATGTCGCCGCGCGTGCGGATCTCCTTGGTGACCTTCTTCAGGCGCTCCTCGAAGTCACCGCGGTAGCGGGACCCGGCGATGAGCGAACCGAGGTCGAGCGAGTAGACCTGCTTGTCCTTCAGCGTCTCCGGGACGTCGCCCTTCACGATCGCCTGCGCGAGGCCCTCGACGACAGCGGTCTTTCCCACACCGGGCTCGCCGATGAGGACGGGGTTGTTCTTCGAGCGACGCGAGAGGATCTGCATGACCCGCTCGATCTCCTTCTCGCGCCCGATCACGGGGTCGAGCTTGTTGTCGCGCGCGGCCTGCGTGAGGTTGCGACCGAACTGATCGAGCACGGCCGATCCGCCCTGGGTGGCGCCCTGGGTCTGCTCGCCGGCACCGGATGCGACGCCCGCGGGCTCCTTGCCCTGGTACCCCGAGAGCAGCTGGATGACCTGCTGGCGCACCTTGTTCAGGTCGGCGCCGAGCTTGACCAGCACCTGAGCGGCGACGCCCTCGCCCTCGCGGATGAGTCCGAGCAGGATGTGCTCGGTACCGATGTAGTTGTGGCCGAGCTGCAGCGCTTCGCGCAGCGACAGCTCCAGCACCTTCTTCGCGCGCGGCGTGAAGGGGATGTGACCGGTCGGCTGCTGCTGCCCCTGACCGATGATGTCCTGGACCTGCTCGCGCACGGCGTCGAGCGAGATGCCGAGGGACTCGAGCGCCTTGGCGGCGACTCCTTCTCCCTCGTGAATGAGGCCGAGGAGAATGTGCTCGGTCCCGATGTAATTGTGGTTGAGCATCTTCGCCTCTTCTTGGGCGAGCACAACTACACGACGGGCACGGTCGGTGAATCTCTCGAACATCCTCAGTCCCTCCAAAAATGGGCTGACAGGCACGCCTCCGCGCGCCGTACATCGAGAGTAACCAGCGGTCGGATGCCACGGACCCGTGTTCGCCGTGGGCATAGCCGGTGCAGTGCCGGGCTTGCACGACACATCGACAATCGATAAATTATCGACAACCGATAACAACGATCTTCGATAAGGAGCGGGTCCATGGCATCTCCCCGTCCGACCTCCCG
This sequence comes from Microbacterium enclense, assembly GCF_004022425.1. Lineage (GTDB taxonomy): Bacteria > Actinomycetota > Actinomycetes > Actinomycetales > Microbacteriaceae > Microbacterium > Microbacterium enclense_A. The sequence goes on from NZ_RBZY01000005.1 coordinate 1,435, forward strand.
TGTTCTGTCCCGCGGCGACACCGCCGCGTTTCTGTTCTTCATCGTGCTGGGCGTGGGCCTCGCGGTCTGGGCCGTGGTGCACAGCGTGACCCGTATCGCCGAGGCGCTTTCGGGGCGCGACGTCCGCGTGTCCGCGCCGTTCCTCGACACCGTGGCACAGGCGCCGCTCGGGCCCGGCGGCGCGCCCGTGCCGGTCGAACTCGGCATCGGCGTCATCGTCGCGCCCGAACTGCCGATCGCCTCGCTGTGGGCGCTGGTCATCGCCGAGGTGCTCTTCGCGGCGGTCGTCGTCACCGTCGTCGTGCTCCTCCTGCTGCTCACCGCGGACATCCTGCGCGGCCGCATCTTCAGCCGCCGGAACACCGGGCTCGTCGCCGCGGCGGGCACCGTGACCCTCGTGGGCCTCGCGGGCGTCCCGTTCTTCCAGAACATGGTGGCCAACGGCGCCCTGGCGCGGATGTCGGACTACACGTACGACCGCGGGCTCGTGCAGGTCATCGAGCTGCCGATGCTCTTCGGCGCGGCGTTCGTCGCCGCCCTCGCCAGCACGGTGTTCACCGTGGGCGACCGCCTGCAGCGCGACACGGAAGGACTCGTGTGATGGAGAACCCGTCCTGGGTGTCGGCCCGCATGGAGCGCGGCATCGTTGTTCTGTTCGCCGCCGCCGGACTCGTGATGGGATTCGCACTCGCTCTGCCCGCGATCCGCGCAGCCGTCGACATCGCCGGAGGCAGCGCAACGATCAGCCTCCTGACCGAGGCCGACGTACCCCGGACGTCGAGTTCCGACGGTGCGGTGATCACCTCCGCGACGTTCGACTCGGCCCGCGTCGTAGCCGAGGGGCTGAGCGGGCACGCCCGCACGCTCCTGACCTTCGGCGCGGCGTTCAGCGCACTGACGACGTTGCTGACCGTCAGCGCCGTCGTCCTCTTCTTCCTTCTGTTGATGTGGCGCCGCCCGTTCCACCGGGCCCTGATCACGGCCACGCAGGTCGCCGGCTCCGCTCTGCTGATCGGCGGCATCCTCTCTGCGGGCCTCGGCGGCCTCGGACGCATGATGGCCGCAGACGAGCTCAACCCGGCAGCGGGCGATGTCTTCGTGATCGGTTTCTCGTTCGACCCGGTCTGGATGCTGGTGGGTCTCGGCGTCCTCGCCCTCTCCGTCGTCTTCACCTACGGCACCCGCCTCCAGCGCGACACGGAAGGACTCGTGTGAGCCCCGCGATCGACGACGACGGGCCCAGCGGCATCCACTGCCGACTCGACGAGCTGCTCGTCGAACGGGGCATGACCCTGACGCGGCTGAGCGAGCTGGTGGGGGTGAGCATCGTCAATCTGTCCGTGCTCAAGAACGACCGCGCCCGCGCGATCCGCTACTCGACGCTCGCGGCCATCTGCCGCGCCCTGGACTGCGAGGTCGGCGACCTGCTCGTGGTGCAGGGAGAGGTCAGCGACGGCCGAGGACGGTGACCGGGCCGTCGGAGGCGACGTTCCCGCCCGAGAGCGTCAGCTCGACGGGACCGTCCGCGGCGATGCCCGACAGGTCGGCGAGGGTGACGCGCGGAGCCATGTCGGCGGTACAGATCTGATCGGCCGGCGGCTCGACGAACGTGACGACGGCTCCACCCGCGGCCGAGGTCACGGCTTCGACCTGGGGACGGCAGCCGGAACTCCCCCACGTGAGGAGCGCAACCTGCTCGTCTCCGACCCACCCGGCGCTCGGGGCGAACTCGTCGACAGCAACCGGGGCCTCGGTGAGCCCCGAGAGCACGGTCTTCCCCGAGACGGCCCCCGTGACGTCGATGTCGAGGTCGCCCGTCGGCTCGACGTCGGCGGGCAGTGCCACGTACGTCGCCCGCGGGGCCATGTCACGCGTGCAGGCGCCGTCGGCGACCTCGACGAGGTCGACGGTGAGCGTCGTTCCGGCGAGGACGGGCTCAGCCGCGACCGGGACGCACGTGGAACTCCCCCACGTCACGACCGCGATCCCGCGGCCCGCGTCGAGCCATCCGGCCCGCACCTCGGACGGAGCGGCCGTGGTGTCATCGGCGGTCGGCTCGGGTGCCGAGGGGGCACCGGGTGCGGTCGCGCAGCCGACGAGAGCGCTCACCGACAGGATGCCGATGCTCAGGAGCGCGGCCAGGGAACGACGGGGCATCAGGGTCTCCGGGGGGTCACTGCAACGCCGAGGTGAGGCGCGCGAGGTTGTCGAGGATCGTCGAGCGCAGCGGCTGACGGCGCCACTCCTCGACCGTGAGCTGCCGGCTGAGGGTGCGATAGACGTCCTCGACCTGCCGCATGTCGCGCACGAACTCCTCGCCGCGCACGAGCATCGAGATCTCGAGGTTCAGACCGAACGAGCGCATGTCCATATTGCTCGACCCGATCACCGCGACCTCGTCGTCGATCGTCACGCTCTTGCTGTGCAGGATGAAGGGCTTGCGGTACATCCAGATCTTCACGCCCGCCGTCAGCAGTGCCTCGTAGTAGCTGCGCTGGGCGTGGTACACCATCGCCTGATCGCCCTCCTCCGACACGAACAGCTCGACGTGCACCCCGCGCTGGCAGGCGGTCGTGATCGCGAGCAGCAGCGCCTCGTCCGGCACGAAGTACGGACTCACGATGATGATGCGTTCGCGCGCGGCGAAGAGGAGGCCGAGGAAGAGCTTCAGATTGTTCTGGAAGTCGAAGCCGGGGCCCGAGGGCACGATCTGGCAGTCGAGGTCGCCCGGGCCGGATTCGACGCTGAAGAGGTCGATCTCGTCGGTGAGGGCCTCGTCGGTCTCGCTGTACCAATCGCTCAGGAACACGGCGTTGATGCTCGCGACGACGGGACCCTCGACCCGGACCATCAGATCGACCCAGTGGAGCCCCCGCCGAATGTTCCTGCGCAGGTTGTACGACGAGTCGGTGACGTTCTGCGAGCCCATGAACGCCACGTCACCGTCGATCACCAGGAGCTTGCGGTGATTGCGCAGGTCGGGGCGCTGGTAGCGCCCGCGCAACGGTTGGACGGGCAGCATGAGGTGCCAGTGGGCACCCATCTCGTCCAGCCGGCGCAGCGTCTGCCGATAGTAGGGCTTGCCGCGGTTCGCCCAGTGGTCGAGGAGCACACGCACCACCACTCCCCGCTCGGCGGCCTCCGCGAGGGCCCGGAAGAAGTTGTCCGTGGAGGCGTCCGCCTGCAGGATGTAGAACTCGACGTGCACGTACCGCTTCGCTCGGCGAATGGCATCCGCCATCGTGTCCAGGCTCTCCTGGTACTCGGCGATGAGCGTCGCGGCGTTGTCGCCGGCGATGGGCATGGCTCCGAGGTTCCGGTTCAAGCGAACGAGCGCGCGGAACCAGTCGGGTGCGTTCGGCCGCAGGGTTCCGAACTCGAGCGACTCGCTCGTGTCGTGGATGTACTGGTTGATATCGGTCTGCTTGCGGCGGCGCTTGCGCGGCAGACGCGGGTTGCCGATGAGCAGGAACAGCAGCACGCCCACGAACGGGATGAAGTAGATCGCCAGAAGCCACGCCATGGCGGCCGTCGGGCGGCGATTGCGCGGCACGATGATGATCGCGGCGATGCGCACGACCAGATCGATCACGAACAGCGCGATGACGAGCCAGCTCGCCTCGAACGTGGTGTCGATCACAGAACCTCCCGGGCGCAATGTCCCCCCAGCGTAGTGACCGGCCCCGACACGCGGGGACGGCGAGGCTCAGGGGGCGGTGCCGTCGGAGGCGGGCAAGCCGCGCTTGGCGCGCTCCTGCGCCTCGATGCGGGCGTACGCCTTGCGTTCGGTGCGATCCATGCGGATCACGCCGCGCAGGATGAAGAAGAAGGCAGCCGAGACCACGATGGTCGGCAGAATCGCCCACAGCACGGCAGCCCACATATTGTCCACCGGTCCAGGATACGCGGCGCGCCTGAGCATCGGACGGGAGCGGACCCCTCCTCCCCAGCCGACGATCTCACGTTCCCATCCCCGTATCCGCCGATCGCCCCGCGCGCGCCGGGATGTCTGCGCCACGCTCATGGCCATGTCATCGATCGTCCGTGCGCACTCCCCCTCCGAGTTCCTCGCTCTCGTCCCCCATCTGCTCGGGTGCACGCCCCGCCGCAGTCTCGCCATCGTCACGTTCGCCGCCGGCCGATCGCTCGGCGCGCTCCGCGTCGATCTCCCCGACACGGACTCCGGCGCCGATATCGACAGCGTCGCCTCGACGGTCATCGGCATGGCGTGCAAAGTGTCCCGAACGGATGCCATCGCCGTCATCGTCTACACCGATCGAGGGCTGAGGGATGCCATCGACCTGCCGCACCGCCACCTCGTCGAGGCGCTCGTCGCGCGGGCCGACATCTGCGGCCTGCGGATCATCGACGCCCTTGTCGTCGGGCCGGACGCCTGGAACTGCTACCTCTCCGACGCCGCGGACGGCCCGCGGCCCCTGGATGAGATAGCGCCCGATCCCGACCTCCCGCCCCTGCCCGACGTCGAGGGCGATCAGTTCGCCGCGGCGGCGCTGCCCGTGCTCCCCGACGGTGAGGCGGCCGCCGTCCACCGACTGCTGACCGACGCGCAGAACCTCATCGCACGTTCGCGGGAAGGCAAGCGTCTCCCCGCTCGCCGACGAGCCGCTGCGACCCTCGTCCTCGACGACCTCGCCGATCCTCCGGCCCTGTTCGAGGCGTTCGTCGCGCCCGACACCGACCCGGACGATCGCACCGTCGCCGCCGTGGCGTTCTGTCTCCAGCGTCCCCTGCTCCGCGATGTCGCGCTCATGCAGTGGGTCGGCGACCTGGCCACCGGCGACGCCGCCTACGGCGCTCAGTCCGCCTACGCCGCCGGACACCCGTTTCCCCACGACCTGGCCCGCCCGATGTGGGGCGAGGGCGCGGAGCCGGATCCGCCCCGCCTTCTGCGCGCCCTCGAGCGGTGCCGACACGTGGCCGCTGCGACGCCGCGCGCGGGTCGGGCAGGGCCCCTGGCGGCCTGCGCCTGGCTGGCATGGGCGACCGGGCGATCCACCCACGCCGCCGCCTACGCGGACGAGGCCCTCGCCATCGAGCCGCACCACGGCCTCGCCGATATCGTCCGGACCCTGTCCGGGAACGGGCGTCTACCCGAGTGGGTCTTCGACCGCGAGCCGGTTACTTCACCAGCGGGAACAGGATCGTCTCGCGAATCCCGAGACCGGTGATGGCCATGAGCAGGCGGTCGATCCCCATCCCCATACCGCCCGTCGGCGGCATGCCGTGTTCGAGCGCGCGGAGGAACTCTTCATCGATGGGCATGGCCTCGTCATCGCCGCGCGCGGCGAGCTTGGCCTGCTCTGTGAAGCGCTCGCGCTGTATGACGGGGTCGACCAGCTCCGAGTACCCGGTGGCCAGCTCGAAGCCGCGCACGTACAGGTCCCACTTCTCGACGACGCCGGCGACCGAGCGGTGTTCCCGCACCAGCGGGCTCGTGTCGACGGGGAAGTCCATGACGAAGGTGGGACGCGTCAGGCCGCCCTTCACGAAGTGCTCCCACAGCTCCTCGACCCACTTGCCGTGCGTTTCGTGAGCGGGCGCGTCGACGTCCGAGTCCCGGCCCAGGGCTCGCAACTCGTCGAGCGTCGTGGCGGGGGTGATGGCGCGTCCCGCGGCCTGCGACAGCGACTCGTACATCGAGATGCGATCCCACTCACCGCCGAGGTCGTACTCGGTGCCGTCGGCCCAGGTGACGGTCGTGGAGCCGGCCACCGCGACGGCCGCGTCCTGGATCAGGGTCTGCGTGAGATCCGCGATGCCGTTGTAGTCGGTGTACGCCTGGTAGGCCTCGAGCATGGCGAACTCGGGGCTGTGAGTGGAGTCCGCGCCCTCGTTGCGGAAGTTGCGGTTGATCTCGAAAACCCGGTCGATGCCACCCACGACGGCACGCTTCAGGAACAGCTCGGGGGCGATGCGGAGGTAGAGCTCCGCATCGAACGCGTTCGAGTGGGTGATGAAGGGGCGCGCACTCGCGCCGCCGTGCTGCACCTGCAGCATCGGCGTCTCGACCTCGACGAAGTCGCGTTCGGCGAACGTGCGACGCAGGCTGGCGTTCACCGTGGCGCGGGCCAGCACCGTCTCGCGGGCGCGGTCACGCACGATCAGATCGAGGAAGCGGCTGCGCACGCGGCTTTCCTCGCTCAACTCTGAGTACATGTTCGGCAGAGGCAGGACGGCCTTGGCCGCGATGGTCCAGTCCGACACCATGATCGACAGCTCCCCGCGACGGCTGGAGATCACTTCTCCCGTGACGAAGACGTGGTCGCCGAGGTCGACGAGTTCCTTCCACGCCTGCAACGACTGGTCGCCGACGTTCGCGAGCGAGACCATGGCCTGAATGCGGCTGCCGTCGCCGGACTGCAACGACGCGAAGCACAGCTTCCCGGTGTTGCGGCTGAAGACGACGCGGCCGGCCACACCCGCGGTGACGCCGGTCTCGGCTCCCGCTTCGAGCTCGGCGTACCGCTCTCGCAGCGAGGGGATCGTGTCCGTCACCGGAACGGTGACCGGGTACGGCCCGCCGGCGGCGTCCGTCCGCTCCTCCAGCAGGCGTTCCCGCTTGGCGAGGCGAACCGCCTTCTGCTCGAAGACGTCGTCTTCGGTGGGTTCGGCGTCGTTCGCGGGCGCGTCGGTCATCGTGGGGGCTCCTCGGGGTCACATCGAGTTTATCCGCGGGGAGCAGGGCGTTTCCCCGCCGGGGGCGAGGCCCGCGGGCCACGGTCAGCGCAGCGAGATCTCCGCGTTGTCGATGAACCGGTGCCCGCCGACCGTCGCTGCGATCAGCGCGATCGCGCGCCCGCGATGGCCGTCGTCCACGGGGAGGAAGGTCTCGGGATCGACGACGGAGAGGTACTCGAGGGTGATCCGAGGCTCCCCCATGAGAGACGACTGGGCTGCAGCGATGCACGAGTCCACACCGAGATCCGCGTTGGATGCCGCAGCCTCCAGTGCCACCGGGAGTTTGGCGGCCGCCCGACGATCCGCGTCGTCGAGCAGGCCGACACGGCTCGAGACGGGAAGGCCGTCCTCGGCCCGGACCGTCGGCACCAGCACGGTGTCGATTCCGAAGTCCAGGTCGCGGATCATGCGCCGGACGAGGAACGCCCGCTGCAGATCGCGTTCACCGTAGACGGCGACGTCCGGGCGGATGAGGTGGAACAGCTTCGCCTCGACCGTCAGGACACCGTCGAAGTAGAACGGGCGCATACGCCCCTCGTACCGCAGGCCGAGGTCGCCCGCCGACACCCGCGTCGTCGCCGTGCCCGCGGGGAGGAACTCCGCCGCCGTCGGGGCGAACACGAGGTCGATGCCGAGTTCGTCGAGGAGGTCGGCATCGGCGTCCGGCGTACGGGGGTAGGCCGCCGTCTCCTCGGCCGTGCGGAACCGGAGCGGATTGACGAACGTCGACACCACCACCACATCGGCGCGTTCGCGCGCGGTGCGGATCATGTCGACGTGGCCGTCGTGGAGGGCTCCGAGCGTGGAGACGAGCGCGACGCGCGCACCATCCCCCGGGTGGTCTGCGCCACGGGCTTCTGCCAGTCGGGTGCGCAGATCCTCGATGGTGCGGATCATCCGTCGATCGTAGCGTCCGGGGGGATGCCGTCCGCGCCGATCGTTCCGGCGCCCTCCGTCAAAGCCTGGTCGACACTCGAGCGCACGAGCGCCGACAGGTACGCTCCGGCGTTTTCCACGCCCACCCCGGCCAGCAACTCAGCCGACTGCCGGACGATCGAACGTGAGAACTGCGTCGCCGTCGCCACCGCCTCGGCGTACGCCGCGCGGTTCTCCTCGTCGACCACCACCGGTTCGCACCCGAGTTCGACGGCGAGCGCTTGCGCGATCGGCAGAACCGGACCGGGTGCCGTGACGGCGGCATACGCCTGGGCGAGCTGGCGAAGGTCGATCGACGACGCCCCGGTGAAGACGATCGCCGGGTGGATGGCGAGGGGGATGGCCCCCCGGCGGAGGGCCGGAGCCAGCACCTCCACGCCGTACCCCGCGTCGGTATGCAGCACGAGCTGCCCGGGCTGCCAGGCCTCCAGGTCCGCGAGGCCGACGACGAGGCCCAGGAGCTGATCGTGCGGTACCGCGATGACCACCAGTTCGCTCCGACGAACGACCTCTTCGGGCGCCAGGACCGGAACGCCCGGCAGGATCGCCTCGACACGGTCGTCATCCGACCCCGACGTGATGCCCGTGAGCGCGTGGCCCGCGCCGGCGAGCGCGGCGGCGATGACCGGCCCTACGCGCCCCGCGCCGATGACGCCGACGCCCAGGCGCCCGTCGCGACCGCCGCTCATCCCGCCCACCGATGGCTGCGGTCACCCGCGGCGGCAGCGATCGTCGCGTCCGCGGTGTCCTCGAACAGCGCGACGGCAGCGTCTCGATCGAGAGCGCCGACCGACGTCTGGACCGTTCCCGCGATGACGTGGGCCGACACGGTCGCCGTCCGCGTCGCGCGCGCGAGAGGCCCCTGACGCAGACCGATCGACTGCAGCCGCGCGAGCGGCACGATCGCGAGCGTGCGGCGTGCCCAGCCGCGACGGAGGAACAGAGCGTCGGCCGTGAGCTCCGCACCGTTGCGTCGCCACGAGAAGGGGCGGAGCAGTCGCGCCCGCCGCGGCGTGATCGTGTAAGGGTCGTCGTCCACCGGCCCCAGGATGCCGTCGCGGAAGACCGATGTCCACTCCTCGGCGGGCAGCGCCGGTGCGAGGATCCGCAGCACACGCTCCACGTCTTCTCGGGTGCCGATGGGAAGCACCGCCGCGAACGGGTCCGTCGTCGAATCCGTCGACCCCCGGCCGGACAGGCGGTTGACCGCGATGCTCCACCACCCGAACGGGCGCCACAGCAGCGGCTGGTGAACCTCGATCGCGTGGACGCGACCCGGCGGCACCACTTCGCTGATCGTGGTGAACAGGCCGAACGTCAGACGCACACCGTCGGGACTCGGCGCGATCGAGTATCGCAATCCACGCGCGATCGCGCGCACGTAATACGCACCGAAGGCCAGGAAGGCGGGAACGATCGTGAACAGGAGCCAGACAGTCGACAGCGACGCCGCGACCGCGATCGCGATGACGAGGGCGATGAGCATGAGCGTCGAACCGCTGAGCACCCGAGAGGCCACGAGTCGTCCGAACGGGATGTGCACGATGCTCTCGGGTTCGGCGTCGGACAGATCCTCTCCGTCGACGAGTCCTTGGATGCCGGCGGCAACCGCGTCCGCCGCCTGCCGGACCGTCGAGCCCGACGCTCCCGCTGCCGCCGCGCGCTCGGTGAGGCGTCGGCCCGAGGCCAGTCGGAGGATGTCTCCGCGGACCGTCTCGGCCGCGGTCGCCGAGAGGTACTCGAGCTTCACGTTCGAATCGAGCCCCGCACCCACGACCTCGAGCTTCGCCAGCCCGAGGAGGCGCGCCACCATGGGGCGCGTGAGGTTCACGCCCTGGACGCGATCGAGCGGCGCCCGACGGTGCGTGCGGAAAAGGACGCCCGAACGCACCTCGACGTCGTCGTCACTGATGCGGAAGGTGTGGAACCGCCACGACAGGCGGAACCCCAGGATCACGATGATGAGGACCACGAGGGCACCGCCGCCCGCGATCAGGAGGAGGTTGTTGGAGAGCAGGTAGTCGACGGGGTCCGGGGGAATCACGCCCGGTGGCAGGTCCGTCACCGCCGGGAGGAACAGCTCGATCAACCGCTCCCGAAGATTCGCGACGATGACACCGATGATCACGAGGAGGAACAGGCCCCCGCGCAGCAGCGGTGTCAGCGGGTGCAGACGCTGCCATTCGCCGTCGCTCAGCGGCGACCGGACGAGCGCTCGCGGTGGCGCGTCGCCACCCGGCACCGCCGTTCCCGCGTCGGGCGCCGGCCAGCCCGGATCAGGATGCGACGAACTCGGCAACGACGAACCCGAGACCGCCGCATCAGGACGCGGCGAACGCGGGACGGCCGAATCAGGCGACGTCTCCGACTGCGACGGGTCGCGAGGCGACGGGTCGGTCACAGCCCGGTCCGACGGGTCTCGGCGACATCGATGAGAGTGTCGCGCAGCTGTTCGGCGGCCCCCTGCGTCAGGCCCGGGATGGTGACGCCCGTCGACGCGGCCGCCGTGACCAGCTTCAGTTGCGCGATGCCGAAGCCGCGGTCGAGCGGTCCGTGCGTGATGTCGACCAGCTGCATACGTCCGTAGGGGACGGCGACGACGCGCTGCCAGAGGATGCCGCGACGGAACACCAGGTCGTCACGTCGCAGCTGATAGCCGAACGACCGCGCCTGTCGAGGAGTGATGAGGAGGCCGATCCCCGTTCCCAGCAGGATGATCCCGGCGGGGATCCACTGCCAGAAGACGCCCGTGATCGCCTGCGCGACGATCGCCGCGGCGAGCACGAGTGCGAACACCGCGCCCTGCGAGATGAGCTGCACCCGCACGTAGGCGCGCGCCAACTGGTGCCACGTGCCGTCTCCGAGCGGCAGGCGACCCTCGCTCCGCGGCTCGAGGATCCTGTCGTAGGTCGCATCGTCGAGGACGGATGCCGCGGACTCAGCCGGCCGAGGGTCCGGCGTCGGGTCGTGCTCCGGAAGATCCGGGGTGTTCGTCATCGTCGTCCTTCCGGATGGTGCACAGCTGCTCGGCCACGAGTCCCGCGGCGACCAGGAGGATGCCGCACACGGCCGTCGCGATGATGGACCCCAACGAGCCTATCGACGGAGTGAACGGCCGCGTGAAGACGAAGGCGAGAAGCCCCAGAGCGAACCCCGCCGCCGCGGCACCGACGAGCGACGATGCCTTCGCGAGCATGGCGATCCGCAATGCCCGGAAGGGATCGATGCGACGCGGGGTACGACCACGAGAGGCACGGAACACCGGAACGGCCGCGACGACGATCACGACGCCGAGGAGGACGAGGACCGTCGGCAGGCTCGCCGCGGGCACGAACGTGGGCCGACCGGCCGATGTCAGCACCGCGTCGACGAGGAATCCGACGACGAGGCCCGCGAGAGCGGCGGCGATGAGGATCGTCGCCCCGGTGCGCTTCACAGGGTCCCCCCTCGCAGCGCTGCGAGCAGCGCATCGACCCGACCGCGGCCGGGGATCTCGGCATCCGGATCGATCTCGTTCCACGGGGCGAGGACGAACTCGCGCTCGTGCGCCCGCGGGTGGGGAACCGTCAGATGCGGCTCGTCGATGCGGGCGTCGCCATAGGCGATGAGGTCGAGGTCGAGCGTGCGATCGCCCCACCTCTCGCGTCGCACCCGGCCGTGGTCGGCCTCGATGCGGTGGAGTTCGCGCAGCAGCGTCGCCGGCGCGAGCCGCGTGTGCAGCAGCGCCACGGCGTTGAGGTAGCGCGGGGCGTCGGCGTCCTCACCGGTGAGCGTCACCGCGACGGTCTCGATCGGCGCCGACACCCGGACATCGGCCGTCAACGGCAGGTGCCGCAACCGCTCGACGGCCGCCGCGAGGGTCTCGCGGCGCGAGCCCAGGTTCGCCCCGAGCGCGACGACGGCCGCGACGGGCTGATCGGCGGGTGGTTCGCCGATCCCATGTGCGAGACGGACGCTCATCCGCGACCCCGGCGAATGGTCACCGACACGTCGCCGAAGGGCACGGTGATCGGAGCCCGTGGCTTGTGGACGGTCACCGCGACGATCCGCACACGCTCGTCGCTCAGCACATCGTCGGCGATCCGCTGGGCGAGCGTCTCGAGCAGGTCGACAGGATCGCCCTCGACGTGGGCGACGATCCGCTCCGCCAACTCTCCGTAGTGCACCGTGTCGACGACGGCGTCCGACTCGGCGGCTGCGCGCAGTGACAGGTGCAGGACGACGTCGACGACGAACTCCTGCCCCTCGCGCTTCTCGTCGGCGTACACACCGTGGAAACCGAAGGCGCGCACTCCCGTCAGCGTGATCTCGTCGACGAAGTCCATCAGGCCTCCCAGGCGCGGGCGACGGCGAGCGCGTCGCGAGTGGTGGGTACATCGTGCACACGCACCGCCCACGCCCCCGCCTGATCGGCGAGAACGCTGGTGACGGCCGTGGCGAGGTCGCGGCGGGGCAGGTCGGCGTCCCCACCGATGGTCTCGACGAGGAACCGTTTCCGGCTCGTGCCGACGAGCACGCGGCATCCGAGGTCCGTCACCCGCGGCAGCGCGCGCAGCACGGCCCAGTTCTGGTCACCGCGCTTGCCGAACCCGATGCCCGGGTCGACGACGATCCGGGAACGGGGGATGCCGGCGGCCTCTGCTGCGTCGACGCGCTCCCGCAGCTCCGCCAGAACCTCGGCCACCACGTCGTCGTACTCGGCGCGCGCGTACATCTCGGCCGAAGGCCCGCGCCAGTGCCCGAGCGCGATGTCGGCAGCGGACTCGGCCACGGCTGCGAGCATCTCAGGATCCGCCAGCCCACCCGAGACGTCGTTGACGAGACGCGCACCCGCGGCGACGGCGGCTCGCGCGGTCGACGCGTTCATCGTGTCGACGCTCACGAACAGCCCCTCGGATGCCAGTGCTTCGACGACGGGGAGGACCCGCTGCTGCTCGATGCGCGGCGCGACCCGCTCGGCTCCGGGCCGCGTCGATTCCCCGCCGACGTCGAGCAGGTCCGCGCCAAGGGCGGCCAAAGAACGCGCATGCGCGATCGCCACGTCGGGATCGAGGAAGCGCCCTCCGTCGCTGAAGGAGTCGGGGGTGACGTTGACGATCCCCATGACGAGGGTCATGAGTGCCCCCGGCCGATCAGTGTCACGAGCTCGGCGCGCGCGACCGGGTCGGTGTACACGCCGCGCGCGGCGATCGTCACCGTGGAAGCCTCGGGCTGACGGCCGCCGCGCATGGTGACGCACTCGTGCGTGGCATCCAGCACCACCAGCACCCCGCGCGCATCGAGGGCACCGGCGATCGCGTCGGCGACCTGCTCACCCAGGCGCTCCTGCACCTGCGGACGAGCGGCCAGGATGTCGATGACACGGGGAAGCGCGCCGAGTCCGACGACCTCTTCGCCCGGGAGGTACGCGACGTGCGCGCGGCCGCGGAACGGCAGCAGGTGGTGCTCGCACATGGAACGGAACGCGATGTCGCGCAGCATCACGGCGCCGGAGGGGAGCGTATCGGGCGCCGGCCCGCGGCTCACCGAGATCGTGTGCTCGAGGGGGGCACCGGCATCCTGTCCGACTCCCCCGAAGAATTCGCTCCAGGAGTCCGCGACGCGAGCCGGGGTCTGCCGCAGGCCCGGGCGATCGGGGTCCTCACCGATCGCTTCGAGCAGCTCGCGTACGAGCGCGGCCACGCGCTCCCGATCGACGGCCACGGCGCCTTAGGCGGTGGCCGGACGCGTCTGTCCGCTCGGCCGCCGCTGCGGCTGGGTCGCGGGCTGCGCGTCGGCCTCGGCGGACGCGGCGACCCCGGCGGGGGCCGCGCGGCGCGGGACCTCGACGGGCGGAAGGCTCGACACCGGGCGGTCGCCCGACGAGAGCCACTGCGGGCGCGGGGGCAGACGCTTGACGTCCTTGAAGATCTCGGCGAGCTCCAGGTGGTCGAGCGTCTCCTTCTCGAGGAGCGCCAGCGCGAGGCGGTCGAGCACCTCGCGGTTGTCGTTGATCACCTGGTAGGCCTCGTTGTGGGCCTGCTCGATGAGTCCGCGGACCTGGGCGTCGACGCGCTCGGCGATGCGCTCCGAGAAGTCGCGGCCGTGACCCATGTCGCGACCCATGAAGACCTCGCCCGACGACGACCCGAGCTTGACGGGGCCGACCTCGTTCGTCATGCCGTACTCGGTCACCATCTTGCGGGCGATGCTCGTCGCCTTCTCGATGTCGTTCGAGGCGCCGGTCGTCGGGTCGTGGAACACGATCTCCTCTGCCACCCGGCCGCCCATCGCGTACGTCAGCTGGTCCTGCAGCTCGTTGCGGGTGATCGAGTACTTGTCGTCCAGCGGCAGCACCATCGTGTAGCCGAGCGCCTTGCCGCGCGGGAGGATCGTGACCTTGGTCACGGGGTCGGTGTGGTTCATCGCCGCCGCCGCGAGCGCGTGACCGCCCTCATGGTAGGCCGTGATGAGCTTCTCCTTGTCCTTCATCACGCGCGTGCGCCGCTGCGGACCCGCGATGACGCGGTCGATCGCCTCGTCGAGGGCGCGGTTGTCGATGAGCTGGGCGTTCGAGCGCGCGGTCAGGAGTGCGGCCTCGTTGAGGACGTTGGCCAGGTCGGCACCGGTGAAGCCGGGCGTCTTGCGCGCGACGACCTCGAGGTCGACCGAGTCCGACAGGGGCTTCCCGCGACCGTGCACCTCGAGGATGCGCTGGCGCCCCTTGAGGTCGGGCGCGTCGACGCCGATCTGCCGGTCGAAGCGGCCCGGGCGCAGAAGCGCGGGGTCGAGGATGTCGGGGCGGTTGGTCGCGGCGATGACGATGACGTTGACCTTCGGGTCGAAGCCGTCCATCTCGACGAGCATCTGGTTCAGCGTCTGCTCGCGCTCGTCGTGACCGCCGCCCATGCCGGCGCCGCGGTGGCGACCGACGGCGTCGATCTCGTCGATGAAGATGATCGCGGGCGAGTTCTCCTTGGCCTGATTGAACAGGTCACGGACGCGGCTCGCGCCGACACCGACGAACATCTCGACGAAGTCCGAACCGGAGATCGAGTAGAACGGCACGCCGGCCTCCCCCGCGACGGCGCGGGCGAGCAGGGTCTTACCGGTACCGGGAGGGCCGTAGAGGAGCACGCCCTTGGGGATGCGGGCCCCGACCTCCTCGAACTTCTTGGGGTCCTTGAGGAACTCCTTGATCTCCTCGAGCTCCTCGATGGCCTCGTCGGAGCCGGCGACGTCCTGGAACGTGACGGTGGGCGTCTCTTTCGTCACGAGCTTCGCCCGCGACTTTCCGAACTGCATCACCTTGCTGCCGCCGCCCTGGGCGCTGGAGAGCAGCCACCAGAAGAGCAGGCCGAGCAGCACGAGCGGGAGCAGGAGCGACAGGAATCCGTCGAACCAGCTCGGACGCGGGACCACGTCGTTGAAGCCGTCGGACGGAGCGGCGTCGTCGATCGCGGTCGCCACCTCGGACGCGCGCGCCGTGCCGTAGTAGAACTGCACGGAATCGGCGCCCTCGAAGGGCTGCGAGAGCTTCAGATCGACGCGCTGGTCGGGATCGTTGGTCGTGGCGGACGTGACCGTGTTGCCCTTGAGCAACTCGAGCCCCTCCTGCGTGGTGACCTGTCGCGCTCCGCTGAGGTTCGAGATGAGCGAGAAACCGATGACCAGAAGCAGACCGACCAGCAGAACGTAGATGATCGGATTGCGCGTGATCTTCTTGAAATTCATGGTGGGCGAGCCCAGCCCTTTCGTGATCCGCTCCGGAAAAAGCGGTGGCATCAGGGTAACGCCCGGCGGCTATGCCGGGACTGTGCGTTCGTCGTGGGCGTACCCGGGCGAGGGATGCCACGCCTCGGCGCGCGGCATCCGGATCATGCTCAGGAGTAGACGTGCGGCGCGAGCACGGCGACGTCGCGCAGGTTGCGGTACTTCTCGGCGTAGTCGAGGCCGTAGCCGATGACGAAGTCGTTCGGGATGTCGAAGCCCACGTAGCGGCAGTCGACCTCGACCTTCATGGCGTCGGGCTTGCGCAGGAGCGCGAGGACCTCGACCGACTCGGCGCCGCGCGAGGCGAAGTTCTCGAGCAGCCAGCTGAGGGTCAGGCCCGAGTCGATGATGTCCTCGACGATCAGCACGTGCTTGCGGGTGATGTCGGTGTCGAGGTCCTTGCGGATCTGCACCACACCGCTGGAGCGCGTGCTCGCCCCGTACGAGGACACCGCCATCCAGTCCATCGTGACGTGCATCGGCAGGTGTCGGGCGAAGTCGGCCATGACCATGACCGCGCCCTTGAGCACACCGACCAGGACGACATCGCGTCCGGCGTAGTCGGCGGCCACCTGCGTGGCGAGTTCGGCGAGCTTGCCGTGGATCTGCTCCTCGGTGAGGAGGACTTCGCTGATGTCGTCGGAGATGTCGGCCGCGCGCATTGGGCAAGTCTACGCAGGCGTCGGGGTCGTCCCGACGGGCGAGACCGTGGGATGCGGCACAGGTGCCGCCCCCGCGGCGCCGGGCGCGGCCGACGGGGCGGCCGGGTCGGGCACCGACCACGTGCGGCGGGGCGGGAGGGTGCGGATCGAGGCGATGGCATCCAACCATCCGGCATAGCGCTCCTCGCGCTCGTCCTCGCTCATCCGCGGCTCGAACACGCGCTCGAGATGCCAGCGTTGGGCGATCTCGTCGCGTCGCCAGATCCCGGCGCCCGACCCGGCGAGGTGCCCGATACCGAGTGCCGTGCGCTCCAGACCCTGCGGGCGGGCGACCGGGATGCCGAGGATGTCGGCCTGGAACTGGCACAGCAGGTTGTTCCGCGTGGCTCCCCCGTCGACCTTCAGGAGGGGGATCGTGACGCCGTGACGCCGCAGGTTGTCGACGTTGTCGCGCGTCTGGAAGGCCATCGCCTCGATCCCGGCGCGGACGACGTGCGCGGCCGTGGACTCGAGTGTCAGCCCGACGATGCCGCCGCGGGCGTTGCGGTCCCAGTGCGGGTCGAACAGTCCCGCGAACGCCGGCACGAGGTACACGCCACCGCTGTCGGGCACGCTCTCGGCGAGTCGCTCGCTCGCGGCGGCCCCCGGCAGGATGCCGAGCCGGTCGCGCAGCCACTGGATCGTCTGCCCGCTGTGGAACACCACTCCCTCGGCCTCGTACGTGACGTCGTCGTCGAACCGCCACGCGACGCTGCTGCACATGCCGGGCAGGGTCCGCGGGCGGGAACCGACGTTGACGGTGAGCACGCCCGCGGTGCCGAAGGTGTTCTTGGCGCTGCCGGGCTCGAGGCACGCCTCGCCGTACAGGCCCGCCTGCTGGTCGCCGAGGACCGCCAGGATCGGCACCGACCGGTGCTCGGCCCCGGGGAGGATCCCCGGGGCCACGTCGCCGAACCACGCGTTGGAGGGGACGATCTCGGGGAGCAGGCTGATCGGGATGTCCAGGATGCCGCAGAACTCGTGGTCCCACTCGGCCCGGGCGAGCGACATCAGGCCCGTGCGGGACGCGGCCCCGGGCTCGGTGCGGTGAGCGGCGCCCCCGGTGAGGTTCCACAGCAGCCACGTCTCGGGGGTGCCGATGGCCAGCTCGCCGCGCTCGGCGCGCTCCCGGGCGCCCGGGACGTGCCGCAGGAGCCACGCGACCTTGGCCGCCGAGAAGAACGAGTCGTTGCGCACCCCGGTGCGGGAGCGGAACTCGTCGTCCAGACCGCGCGCCGACCACTCCCGGACGATGTCGTCGGTCTGCTTCGACATCCACATGATGGCGTTGTGGACGGGGGCGCCGGTGCGGCGGTCCCACATCACGATCGTCTCGCGGTGGGAGGTCACCCCCACCGCGCGCACCTCGGAGCCGTCCACCCGGGCGCGCGCGAGCGCCCCCAGGATCGCGGTGCGCGGCGCGTCCCACAGGTCGAACGGATCGAGCTCGACCCAGCCCTCGTGCGGGAAGATCGGGTCGATCTGCGACGACGCCTCTCCGACGACGGCGCCCTGCGCGTCGATGAGCACGGCGCGCGCGCTGCTGGAGCCCTCGTCCAGGGCCAGGACGTAACCCGAGGAGGTCGACACGGTCGCTCCGTCAGGCCGGCTGGGCCGCGCGGGCGGGGACACGGAGGTGGTCGAGCCAGCGGCGGTACCCGGCGATCTCGGCCGCGCGCCGATCGGCATCCCACCCCTGTTCGTCGGCCACGATGTCGGCCGCGCGCTCGAGACCGCGCACGCCGTGCTTCGGCTCGAAGGCGAGCAGGAGGCGACGGGCGAAGACGTCGGTGAGCGTCTCGGCGAACTCGGTGCGCATCGCGAAGACGAGCTCGGCCGCGATCGCCGGCGACTCGGGATCGAACCGCTCGGCGAGCGTCGGGCGCTCGCGGACCAGGTCGAGCACCCGTTCGGCGCGCGTGCCGTAGAGCGCCCACAGCCGCTCCGCGGTGTCGCGCTCGACGAGGCTCGTCGACAGCAGCGCCTTCTCGAACGCGCCGAGGTCGGCGGCCCGGGCACCGGGGAACGGCTGGTGCTTGCTCACGGGGCGCTTGAGTCCGGCGCGCAGCCGCTTGACCGCGGCATCCGTGGCGTCCTCCGCCAACTGGCGGTAGGTGGTGAGCTTCCCGCCGACGATCGAGAGCAGACCGGGGTGGCCGTCCTCGGCGTGGTCGCGGACGATGTGGCTGCGCGGCACCTTCCACTCGGGGACGTTCGGTGCGTACGGCAGCGGCCGCACCCCGCTGTAGGTGTAGAGGACATCGTCGACGGTGAGGTTCGCGCCCGGGACGAGGGCGTTGGTCTCGGTGAGCAGGTACTCGATCTCGTCGGCCTCGGCACGAGCCTCATCAGGATCGAGATCGAACTTCGTGTCGGTGCAGCCGATGAGGTAGCGGCCCATCCACGGGATGACCAGGACCAGACGGCCGTCGGTCTGCGACTCGTAGTAGACGACGTCGGAGGGGGCGCCGGGGAACGGGTCGACGATGATGTGACTCCCCTTGGCGCCGCCGATCAGACGCGGGGCGGGGATGCCGGGGAGGGAGGACGAGGCCGCGTCGCCCTGCAGGACGGCGTCGACCCAGGGACCGCCGGCGTTGATGGTCAGGCGGCCCGAGATGTCGGCGACCGAGCCGTCGGCGTGCTGGACCCTCACGCCGGTGACGCGCTTGCCGGTGCCGAGCAGGCCGATCGCGCGCGTGTGGAGGAACAGCCGCGCACCCGCGTCGACCGCGGCCACCGCGAGCTCGACGCACAGGCGCTCGGCGTATTCCAGCTGCCCGTCCGTGAAGAGGGCGGCGCCGCTCAGGCCGTCGCGTGCGGCACCGCGGAAGCGCTCGCGGACACCGGATGCCGAGAGCACGCGGTGCCACGCGACGCTCTTGTCGACCGAGAGCACGTCGTAGGCGAGCATGCCGAGGCGGATCATCCACGAGGGGCGGGTGTTGCGCGCGTAGAACGGCATGATGAGCCGCACCGGCTTGACCAGGTGCGGGGCGACCTTGAACAGCAGCTCTCGCTCGCGCAGCGACTCGCGCACGAGCCGGATGTCGCCGCGTTCGAGGTACCGCAGGCCGCCGTGGACCAGACGCCCGGACCACGCCGAGACCCCCGCGCAGACGTCCTCCTGCTCGACGAGGGCGACCGAGAGGCCGCGCTCGGCCGCGTCCCGGGCGATGCCCAGACCATTGATCCCGGCACCGATGACCACGATGTCGAACGTGGGGTGATCGACCTTGTCCACGACTGTCTCCCTTGACCGTGGTACACGTCTGAATAATCAGTCGCGTATTGAATGTGTTTCCACTATCGTAGCGCCCAGCCGTCGGGACGGGAAGCGCGGACCGGCTTTCGGGAACCGGTAGAGGGAGTCTCGCAGACACGCGCCGACGCGGGAACGGTGGAGAGGAGAGGTCGCCGATGACACCGCCACGCGATCCCCATGCCCTGCGCGCGATGACCCGCGTCGCCCACCTCTACCACCGACGCGGACTCGTGCAGACCGAGATCGCCGCCGAGATGGGACTGTCGCAGGCGGGCGTCTCGCGCCTGCTCACCGCGGCGGCCGATCGCGGCATCGTCCGCACGATCGTGGTGCCGCCCGCGGGATTCCACAGCGACCTCGAGCAGGCCATCGAGCAGCGTTTCGGCCTGCGGGAGGTGCACATCGTCTCGGCGGGGGCCCTCACGGGGGAACGTCGCGTCGAAGCGCTCGCCCGCGCCCTCGTGCAGATCCTCCAGCTCACCCGCATAGACCGACGCTCCATCGGTCTCACCTCGTGGAGCCGCACGCTGCAGCTCGCGGTGTCGGTCATGCCCGACTTCCCGCGCGCGACCGCGGCCCGCGTCGTCGAGGTCCTCGGCGACGTCGGGCGCCCCACGCTGCAGCACCGCGCCGCGCTCACCACCGAACGCTTCGCCCAGGCCACGGGCGGAGAGCCCCTGTTCCTCCGGGCCCCGGGCGTGGTCGCGACGCCGCGCATGCGCACCGCCCTGCTGGACGGCGACCCCCACGCGCGTCTCGCGCTGGATGCCATGGACCACCTCGACCTCGTGCTCACAGGCATCGGCGACGCCCACCCGACGCCGCCGCTCGTGGCGGGCGAGAACTTCTTCACCGACGAGCAGTTCGCCGCCGCGCGGGCGCAGGGGGCCGTCGGCGAGATCGGTCTGCGGTTCCTCGACGCCGACGGTTCGCCCGTGGCATCCGAGCTCGACGACCTCGTGCTCGGGATGGAGCTCGCCCAGCTCCGGCGGACCGAACGCCGCATCGCCGTCGCCGGCGGTGCGGCCAAACACGCCGCCGTCCTGGCGGCGGTGCGCGGCGGCTGGATCGACGTCCTGGTCACCGACGATCTGACCGCCCGCCACCTGGTGGACGCGCCACCGTCCGGGGGATGAGGACCGGCGTGCGCGGGCGCGCGGATGCGCCTCGCTCGGGGACACCGCGGTGGCCTGGCAGAGTAGGACTCCACGATCCTTACGGACAGGGGAGGCAGACGATGGCGCGCGATCCCAAAGAGCTCGAGCAGCTGCGCATGATGACGAAGGTCTCGCACCTCTATCACACGCGCGGAATCGTCCAGACGGAGATCGCGAAGACCCTCGGCATCTCGCAGGCCCGCGTCTCGCGTCTGCTCGCCGCCGCCGAAGAGGCCAACATCGTCCGCACGATCGTCGTCCCGCCGCCGGGACTCAACGCCGATCTCGAAGAGGGCGTGGAGCGCATGTTCGGCATGCGCGAGGTCCACGTCGTCGACGCGTCGGGCGAGACCGGCGAACAGTGCACCGAGACGCTCGGCGTCGCCCTCGCCGGGGTGTTCCAGGTGCTCCCGGTGGGCGACAAGATGATCGGTTTCACCTCGTGGAGCCGGTCGATGCGCCGCTTCGTCGAGAACCTCACGAGCTTCCCGCACTCCTCCGCCCGGGCCGTCGTCGAACTGCTGGGCGGCGTCGGACAGCCGACGATCCAGCACCAGGCCACCAACGCCACCGAGCGCCTCGCCTCACTCACCGACGCCGAGGCCCTGTTCCTGCGCGTCCCCGGCGTCGTCTCGACCCCCGACGTGCGCGAGGCGATCCTCGCGAACGATCCGCACGCCCGGCGCGCCCTCGCCGCGATGGACGAGCTCGACATCGCCCTGGTCGGCATCGGCAACGCCACGATCGTGCCTCCGCTCGTGGGAGGCGAGAACTTCTTCACGCAGGAGCAGTTCGACGACGTGCGCGCCCGCGGGGCCGTCGGCGAGATCAACCTCAACTTCATGGATGCCGACGGCCGCCCCGTGGCATCCCCCCTCGACGACCTCGTCATCGGCGTCGGACTCGATCAGCTGCGCCGCGCCGAACGACGCATCGGCGTCTCGGGCGGCGCCGACAAGCACGAGGCCCTGCTGGCCGCCGTGCGCGGCGGGTGGATCAACGTGCTCGTCACCGACGAGGAGTCGGCGCAGTACCTCCTCGCGCAGGGTCCCGCGCGCTGAGCGATCCACGCCTCGGCACCGGCGCAGCACGCCGGAAAGAGGCACGGATGCCGCGACCCCGACGACCGGGCCGCGGCATCCGCGCCGAGGGGTCGTGTCAGCCGAGCCGCGACACGACGCTCTTCACGAGCGGCCACACGCGGGCGACCGATCGGTGGTTGACCTTCTCGGCGGGCGAGTGCAGCGCGTGCAGCTCGGTCCCGATCGAGATGATGTCGGCGACGGGGACCCGCCGGCTGAACATGCCCAGCTCGAGCGAGCACTGCGAGACCTCGACCGAGGGCTCGGCGCCGAGGACGTCGCGGTACGCGGCCGAGGCCACGGCGAGGAGCTCGGAGTCGGGACGGTAGGGGAACTCGGGAGCGTCGAGGCCGTACATCTCGATGCGCGCCCCGCCGCCGGCGAGGTCGACGAGGGCCTTCACCCGGTCGAACAGCTCGTGCTTGCGCGAGGTGAGGGCCGAGGTGATCGTCGACATGAGCCGGAGCCCGTCGTCGGTCGGTCGGACCGTGCCGAGGTTGTTGGACGTCTCGACCCGGTCGGGTACGTGCAGGTTCCAGCGAACCACCCCGTGCGGGATGAGCAGCGTCACCGCCGCGAACCGCCGCGCGGCGACGGGCGAGAGCGACCGCTCGACCGCGGCGGTCTCGACGAGCTCGACCCGCACGTCGGGGTCGGCCAGGTCGTACTCGACCGCGAGGTCGCGCTGCAGATCGGCGACGACGGCCCGGACGGCCTCCTCGTCCCCGGGGAGCAGGCTGAGCACGGCCTCGGCATCCGCCGGGATGGCGTTGTTCTGCGCCCCGCCGACCACGTCCGAGACGCGGACGTCGCGCCCGTCGGTGACCGCCTGCACGGCACGCGCGAGGATCTGCAGCGCGTTGGCGCGCTCCAGCTGGATGTCGAACTCGCAGTGTCCGCCGCGCAGACCCCGCACCTGCAGGCGCAGCGCGCGCGAGTGCGAGGCGGGCACGGCCTGGAATTCGCCCGGCAGATCGACGGTGAAGGTCACGTCGCCGCTGCAGCCGGCGAGGATCTCCTGGTCGGTGATCCAGTTGAAGTCGATCATGCGACGCCCGCGCAGCTGCGAGGTGTCGAACTGGCCGGCACCGACCTTGCCCTTCTCCTCCATCGCGGTGAGCACGGCCTCCAGGGGCGGGTGCGGGAGGTCCTCGTCGGCGAGCAGCGCGAGGATGTACGAGACGCCGATGCCGTTGTCGGCACCGAGCGAGGTGCCGTCGGCGGTGATGAAGTCGCCGTCGACGAGCAGACGGATCGGCTCGGTGACGAAGTCGAACTCGACCCCCTCCGCCTTCTCGCACACCATGTCGAGGTGTCCGTGCAGGATGAGGGGCGCGGCATCCTCGAGACCGCCCTGTCCGGGCTTGCGCACCAGGACGCAGCTGACCTCGTCCTTGACGGCCTCCAGACCGCGGGAGCGGGCGAACTCGACGACCCAGTCGGCGACGGCGGACTCGTTGCCCGAGCCGCGTGGGATGCCCGCGAGGGACTCGAACCACCGCAGCACCTCCCGGGGCTCGAGGTCGTCCAGGACACCCGTGGTGGGCGGAACGGAAAGCGTGTCGGACATGGTTCTCCTCTCTGAGAACGGCGGGGCGATTTCGGGGATCGGCCGCGGGGTCACTTGACGATAGACCCGCGCGAGCGGGTCATGGTCAGGGCCACGACGGTGATGATCACGACGCCGTAGACCAGGCTCTGCGCCTGGGCGTCGATGCCGAGAGCGGCGGTGGCGATGGGGACGAGGGCGACGGTGAGCGCGCCGAAGACGACGCTGATGGGGTTTGTCGCCCCGCCCGAGATGGACGTGCCGCCCACGATCGCCGCGGCGATGGCGGGGAGCAGGAGGTCGCTGCCGAGCCCCGTCGGGGAGGCCGACCCGGCCTGGGCGATGATCGCGATGCTCGCCAGACCCGCGGTGAAGCCCGAGAGGCTGAAGGCGACGACCTTGATCGCCCGGGTGCGGACGGCCGAGAGGATGGCGCCGGACTCGTTCCGTCCGACCGCGGTCATGCCGATGCCGAGGCGGGTGAAGCGCAGGACGGCCCACAGGATGACCGCGACGACGACGCCCAGCCAGAACGTCAGCGGGATGCCGACGACGCCGGTCTGGTAGAGCGCGGCCACGCCCTCGCCGTTCGCCGTGACGTAGACGGTGGTGGCGCCGCTGGTGACGAGGGCCGCCGCCGAGTAGATGCCGAGCGTGCCCAGGGTGAGGGCGAACGACGGCACCTGGGCGAAGGCGACGAGCAGGCCGTTCAGCGCACCGCAGAGCGTCACGATCGCGAGCACGACCAGCGGGGCGACCGCGCCGAGCGGCGCGAGGAGCGTGGCGAGGAGGATCGCCCCGAGCAGCGCGATCGCCGCGTTGGACAGGTCGATGGAGCCGATGTGCAGCACCAGCGCCTGGCCGAGGGCGACCAGGAGGATGGGGGCGGCCGAGGCGGCGATGATCGTGAGTCCGCCACCGCCGAGGAACGCGGGGGTCAGGGCGGCGACGACGGCGAACATCACCACGAAGATCACGGGCGGACCGACGGTCTGCCAGACGCGCTGCGGACGCAGGCGCGAGCGCTTCGGGGTGGACTTCTCGTCGCGGACGGCCGAGCGGTCGGCGACGGTGGCGAAGGCGTTCACGGGATCACAGCATCCTTTCCAGCAGGTCGAGGGTGGACGGATCCTCCGTCACCAGGTCGTAGCGGGCCGCCGTCCGGCCGTCGCGCATCACGATGATGTCGTCGCC
Organism: Microbacterium enclense; assembly: GCF_004022425.1. GTDB lineage: Bacteria > Actinomycetota > Actinomycetes > Actinomycetales > Microbacteriaceae > Microbacterium > Microbacterium enclense_A. Next base: position 25,770 of record NZ_RBZY01000005.1, read on the forward strand.
CATGTCGAGGGCCTCCTCGAGGGTGTCGGCGAGCAGGATCACGGCCGTGCCGTTCTCGCACGCCCGTCGGATCTGGGCGTTGACGATCTGCGCGGCGCCCGGGTCGAGCCCGCGCAGAGGGTGGTCGAGCACGAGGAGCTTGAGGTCGGAGGCGGTCAGCCACTTGGCCATGACGACCTTCTGCTGGTTGCCGCCCGAGAACCGCTCGAGCTCGAGCGAGATGTCGTTCGGCCGCACCTCGAGGGCGTCGAACCACTCCTGCGACGTGCGATTGCGGCGCCCCGGGCGCAGGATGCCACCGGCGGCGGCATCGCCCGGGTGCGTCAGCGTGAGGTTCTCGGCGGCGCTCAGGCCCCCGACCATCCCCTCCACGCGACGCTCGGCCGGGACGTACCCGACACCGGCCTTGACCGCGTGCGAGATGGTCCAATCCTTCACGGCAACGCCGTCGATGAGGATCTGCCCGCGATCGAAGACCTCGGCGCCGAACAGCGCGCGGGAGAGGGACTCGCGCCCCGAGCCGCTCGTGCCGACGATCGCGGTGAGACGCCCGGCGTGGACCTCGAACGACACGTCGTCGTATTCGCCGCGGCGGCCGAGACCGCGCACCTCCAGCACGGGGCGGTCATCGGCGCCGAGCGCCTGCCGTTCCCGCGCCTCGGCGTGGGCTTCGCGACCGACCATGAGCCGGAACAGCTCGGCCTCGGTGACGTCGGCCACCGGGCGGTCGGCGATGAGTTCGCCGTCGCGCATGACCAGGACGCGATCGCAGATGCGCATGACCTCGTCGAGCCGGTGCGAGACGAAGATCACGGACCCGACGTCGCGGAGCTTGCCGATCTCGCGCTCCAGGATGGCCGTCTCCGTGCGCTCGAGCACCGACGTCGGCTCGTCGAGGATGACGAGCGGCTGACCGCCCGCGCGGGTCTGCACCCGGATCGCGCGAGCGATCTCGACCATCTGACGGTCCACGAACGACAGGTCGCCGACCTTCGTGCGGGGGTCCAGCTGCGAGCCGATCTTGGCGAGGGTCTCGGCGGCATCCTTGTTCAGGCGCCCCCAGCGGTAGAAGCCGGCGCGACCCACCCCGCCCTTGCCGGGCTTGGTGTTCATCTCGACGTTCTCGGCGACCGTGAGGTTGGTGAAGAGCGACTGCTCCTGGTGCACGACGCCGACACCGGCGGCGATGGCATCCCGGGGTCCGCGGAACCGCACGGGGGCGCCGTTGACCTCGATCGTGCCCGCGTCGGGCTGGTGGATGCCGGTCATGATCTTCAGCAGCGTCGACTTGCCGGCGCCGTTCTCGCCGATCAGTCCGACCACCTGGCCGGGACCGATCTCGAGGGAGACGCCCTTGACGGCGGCGACGGCGCCGAAGGAGATCCGGATGTCGCGCAGGGCGATGACGGGGGTCTGCTCGGTCATTTCGCGATCCTCAGACGGTTGCGCTGCGACCAGGCAGCGGCGACGATCGCCACGACGAGGATGGCCCCCGACACGGCGGATTGGAAGCTCGGGCTGACGCCCGAGAGGATCAGCCCGTTGCTGAGGACGGTCAGGAGGAACACGCCCAGGACGGTGCGGAGGATGCCTCCGCGGCCGCCGCCCAGCGAGGTCCCGCCGATCACGACGGCCGGGATGACGAGGAAGAGGGTTCCGGCACCGACCGTGGCCGATCCGGCGCCGAGCTTCATCGTGGCGATGATGCCGGCCAGACCGCTGAGGAGCCCGGCGACGAGGAAGACCGCGGTCTTGATACGGGCGACGGGCATGCCGGCCGAGCGGGCGATGCCCTCGTTATCGCCGATCGCGAGGGTCAGGCGTCCGAAGCGGGTGTAGCGCAGCAGCAGCACGCCGAGGACGACGACGCCCACGGCCAGCCAGAAGCCGTTCGGGATGCCGGCCGTCGTCTGCGACGACCACGTCGACAGGGCGTCGTCGGTGAGCGTCGGGATCGACTCGGTGCCGAAGAGGATCGTGGCGACACCGAGGCCGACGTACCAGATGCCCAGGGTGACGATGAAGGAGGGCACCTTCAGCCGGGTGAAGATCACACCGCTGAGCCACCCCAGGGCCGCGCCCACGGCGAGCGCGATGATCCACGCGAGCGGACCGAGGTCGGGGCCGCCGCGGGTGTTCGCCGACAACAGGATCCACGCCATGCCGGCGGCGCCCATGACGCCCTCGACCGACAGGTCGATGGATCCGAGCAGGATCACCAGCGTCGCGCCCACCCCCACGATGAGGGGGACCGTGGCCTGGTCGAGGATGTTCTGGAGGTTGCTCACGCTGGCGAACCGGGGGTTCAGCAGCGAGAAGACGATGACGAGCACGACCATCGCGCCCACGAGGGCGACGGGCTCGGCCCATCCGGAGAAACGGGTGCGACGCGCGATGTGATGCTCTCGGGTGCGGATCGCGGTGGTGTCGGCCACGGGGGGCCGCTCGGTGGTGTTCGTCATGATCGACTCCGTCGTCGTGGGAGTGAGGGGTGGAGCGTCCCCCGGCCGCGTGCGGCCGGGGGACGCGGGCCGTCAGTTGGACGGGAGGACCTCCGGGCCGCCGCCGATGAGCTTCATCGGCTCGGTGTCCCAGGGGCCGTTCTCGATGAGCGAGTCGACGAACTTCTCCGGACCGTCCGCGGCGTCGTAGCCGAGGTAGTCCTTGAGCGTGTCGGGGGTGACGCAGCTCAGCTCGAAGAGGCTGTCGCGCTTCTCCTGCGGGAGCTCCGACGGCTTGATCTCGCCGATGGCGGCGAGGTAAGCGGTGTAGAGCCCGACGGCCGAGGCCATGTACCCGCGGTGGAACGTCTCGCCGACGATGGCGTTGTTGCCCTCACCGGACTGCATCGACGCGATCGTGTCGGGGTAGAGGCCGTCCGAGGCGAACTTCGTGGTGTCCAGGAGTCCGGCATCCTTGAACGCCTTCATCGACCCGGTCTGCATCGCGTCGTCGGCGCTCCACACGCCGTCGATGGTGTCGCCGTACTTGGCGATGAGGTCCTGCGAGTTCTTGTAGCCGAGCTGCGGATCCCAGTTGGAGGGGCGCTCCTCGAGGATCTTGATGTTCGGGTACTTCTCGGCCATCTGCGCCTTGAAGCCCGCGACGCGCGTCTGGCTGGTGGTGCTGTCCTGCACGCCCGGGAGCATGATGACGTTGCCCTGCCCGTCGAGGGACTCGCCGAGCGCGTCGGCGTTGCACTTGCCGGACTCGACGCCCGGGATCTTCTGGAAGGCGACGAAGTTGTCGCCGACCTGGGCCGGGTCGAGGTTGTCGGGCTTGTTCCACCAGATGGTCACGTATCCGCCGGCCGCCTTGACCGCGTTCACGATCGTCGGGGCGTCGGAGCTGGCGACGGTGTTGACGAAGAGCACGACCTTCTTGCCCTTGGCGAGGATCGCCTGGATCTTCGAGATCTCCGTCTGCGAGGAGCCGTTGGAGTCGACGATCTCGAGCGGGATGTCGAGCTTCTTCGACAGCGCCTCGGCGCCGGCGATGTTGGAGGCCATGTAGGGGTTGGTGGTGTTGATGACGGATGCCACCAGCACGAGGTCCTCCTTCTTCAGCGGCTGCGCGGCGCCACCGGTGGCGCCGGCGGTCGAGGTGCATCCGGTGAGGACGAGGGCGGCGGCGGCCGACAGGGCCAGGCCACGGAGGATCCGTGTGCGGGAACGGGTGCTGATCATTTCGACTCCTTCGTCGAGTGCGCCGGCGGAGCGGTCGCGAGGTGGGGTGGGAACCGGCCGGTGGGGTGGACCGTGAGCCGGGGTCGGCAGGACGAGAGCGGGGATCAGCCCGCCGGTCGCAGGGTGCGGAAGAACGTGCGGACGTCGTCGACGTAGATCTCGGGGACCTCGAGCGGAGCGAAGTGCCCGCCCTCGTCGTGGACGCGGTACTGCTGGAGGTTGAAGTAGGCGTCGGTCCAGGTGCGCGGGGGCTTGTAGATCTCGCCGGGGAAGATCGAGACGGCGGTGGGGACGCCGACGACCGGGGTGCGGTCGTGCGACGGGGTCCAGGGGTTTCCGCGGCACTCCCAGTAGTAGCGCGACGACGTTCCGCCGGTGCCCGTGAGGAAGTACACGGCGGCCGTGGTGACGAGGTCCTCCTTGGGCCAGACGCGTTCGAATGCCTCCGTGCCCTCGCCGCGCTCGGCGAGGCCCCAGAAGTAGCGCTTCTCGGTGATCCACGCCAACTGCGCCGCCGGGGAGTCGACCACGAGGGCCGCGAGCGTCTGGGGCTTGGTCAACTGGATCTCGCCGTACCCGCTCTCGCGCTCGACGAAGAGCTTGCCGCGCTCGAACCAGCCTTCCTCGCCCGCGCCGTACTCGGAGGCGGCGGGGAGGCCGAGCGCCGGGTCGTACTCGACGTGCGTCGGCTGGTCGGGGTGCTCGGGCAGGTAGTGCGAGAGCTGCGCGGGGAAGTGCGTGTAGACGCCGATGACGTCGTCCTCGTACTTGTGCCCGTGCTGCTGGGCGATGAGGGCGCCCCAGTCGCCGCCGGCGGTGGCGTAGCGCTCGTACCCGAGCACGTCCGTCATGAGCGTGTTCTCGAGGTCGGCGGTGCGCCAGAAGTTCCAGCCCGGCTCGCGCAGCGGCGACGAGAATCCGTAGCCGGGGAGCGAGATCAGCACGACATCGAAGCTGTCGGCCGGGTCGCCGCCGAACTTCGCGGGGTCGGTGAGGGGCTCGATGACCTTGCGGACGTCCCAGAAGGTCCAGGGCCAGCCGTGGTGCAGGAGCAGCGGCATCGGGTTCGGACCCTTGCCCTTGACATGGATGAAGTGCAGCGGCACGCCCATCAGGTCGACCCGGAAGTGCGGGAGCTCGTTCATGCGGCGCTCCACGTCGCGCCAGTCGTACTCGTTGATCCAGTAGTCGACCAGCGTGCGGTGGTAGGCGGTGTTGTAGCCGTAGCGCCAGTCGTCGTTGGCGAAGTCGTCCGCGAAGCGCGTGCGCTTCAGGCGCTCCATCATGTCGTCCAGATCGTCCTGGGGGATGTCGATCCGGAAGGGCCGGACGTCGTAGCTGTCGGACACCGTGAACCTCCTCGTTCTCGGTCGGGGACCTGTTGTACTAACTATTCATCTTGCGATTGGCTATACGTTAGGCCTCCCGGGCGCCCCTGTCAACGGGTGATTCCGCCCCGGAATTCCGCGGCGCCGGCCGCTCCCCGAGAGGTCACGAAGAGGTCGCGATCCGGTCGCCGGAGAGCGCGGCGAGCGCCTCGGCGGCATCCGGGATCAGGTCGTGCAGGCGCACGCGTCGAGCGTCCGCGCCGGCGAAGAACGCCGTCACGTCGGCGCGGACGACCGCCTCCGTCACGGCGGTCTCGTCCGCGAGCGACCCGGCGGTCGCGGGATCCCACGGGAGGTCCAGGATGCCGTTGACCCGGTCGAGCAGCCGCCGGGCGTCGGGGGTCACGCGCAGCGGCAGGCTCGCGGTGAACAGGCGGGCACCGCGGACCACGCGCTGCGCGGTGCCCACGAGCTTCACGCGGCCTCCGGCGTTGACCGACCAGTCCCCCGGGCAGTACTCCCCCGGGACGGGACCGAGGCGCGCGTCGACGCCCCAGCGCCGGGCGAGCCCGACGAACTGCTCTCCGCGCGCGCGGAAGATCTCGGCATCCGCGCCGCGCTTCTTCTCGGGGTGGATGACGTCGATGACGAGCCAGTCCGCGTCCAGCACGACGGCCCGGCCGCCCGCGGGGCGCACGATGGGCAGGTAGCCCGCCGCGCGCGCGGCCGCGGCCGCCTCGGAGAAGCGGGGATGCAGGCTCTCGCGACGACTGAACGCCACCGTGGGCTCCGGGGAGAAGACCCGGACCACCGCGGGCCCGGCGTCGGCGGCGACGCGGTGCAGGAGCAGCAACGACGTGAGCACCTCGCGCGCGGGGTCGCGGCCCGGGACCCCCGGGGAGTCGTCGTCGACCAGCAGACGCACGCCCCCCGCGTCCGCGGGCGACGGTCCCCCGTCCCCGCGGACGCGGGCGGTCACGTCGCGGGGCTTTCCAGCTCAGCGCGCAGGACCCCGAGGAACCGCGCGGCGGTCGCCCCGTCGAGGGCGCGGTGGTCGGCGGTGAGGGTGAACTCCGCGGTCGGCACCCACAGCCCGGCATCCTCCCGGTGGACGTACCGCGGAACGGTCGCGCCGACGGCGAGGATAGCCGCCTGGGGGACGTTGAGGATCGCGTCGAAGCGCGTGACGCCCATCATCCCGAGGTTCGACACGGTGAAGGTGCCTCCGGTGATGTCGTCGCGGGTGAGCGCCCCCTCGCGCGCGCGCGAGACGACGTCGGCGCGGGCACGCGCGATGTCGGGCAGCTCGGCCGCGCCGATGTCGTGCACGACGGGGACGACCAGCCCCTTGGGACTGTCGACGGCGACACCGACGTTGGCGCGGTCGAATCGGGTGACGCTGTCGTCCCCGACGTGGACGTTCACCTCGGGGACGGCCACGAGGGCGCGCGCGCTGGCCTGCAGGATTGCGTCGGTCACCGTGGCACCGGGGGCGCGCTCGCGGGTGCGCAGAGCCGCCGTCATGTCGATCTCCACGGTGACGTGGAACACCGGGGCCGCCCACGCCTGGACCATCCGTCGCGCGGCGGTCCGCCGCAGGCCCGTCAGCGGCTCGACGCGCCCCTCCTCGACCACGGTGCTCACACGAGCACCGCCGATGCGTCGCGGGGAGCCGAACCGCGGTCGGCGCAGCCGTACTCGCGCATCTTCTGCACGGTCGCCTCGATCATGCGCTCGCGCCCCTCGGAGACGGCCTCCTCGAACTGCCGGTCGCCGCGCGACCACACCTCTTCGATGCCGCGTCGGAAGGCGTGCCGCAGGTCGGTGTCGGCGTTGAGCTTGTGCACTCCCGCCTCGATCGCCGCGTGCAGCTGGTCGGCCGGCACACCGGACGCGCCGTGCAGGACGAGCGGGATGCCGACGGCGTCGCGGATCGCGCGGATGCGTTCGATGTCGAGGGGACGCGGCTCGATGCCCGTGACCCCGTGCATCACACCGGCCGAGATCGCCAGCAGGTCGACCCCGGTCTCGGCGACGAAGCGCTCGGCCTCGTCGACGCGGGTGTAGTACTCCTCCCACGGGATGTCGTCGGCGGCATCCGGGATCCGACCCAGCTCGGCCTCGACCGGGATGCCGAACGCGTGGGCCACGCGGACGACCTCGGCGGTGACGCGGATGTTCTCCTCGAAGTCGAGGTGCGCCCCGTCGAACATGATCGAGTCGAATCCGAGGCGGATGGCCTCGAACACCTCGTCGTACGTGCCGTGATCGAGATGGATCGGCGCCTGGAGGCCCGAGGCGTCGAGTTCGCGTCGCGTCATCTCGTACGCCGCCCGCAGCCCCATGTGCGGGACGATCGCGCGCCCCACCTGGAGGAACACCGGCGCGTCCGCGCGCTCGGCGGCACGGATCAGGGCCTGCGTGGTCTCGGGATTGTGCATGTTGAACGCGCCGACGGCGTATCCGCCGGCCTGCGCGGCGGTGATGAGACCCAGCGGGTCGACTCCGGTCATGATGTGCCCTTTCTCTGTCGCCGGGCTCCTTTGCCCGGCGGATCGTGCGATGGCCTAGTCCGTCTCGATGACGGCGACGACGGCGCGGACCTCCACGACGTCGCCCTCCTCGACGAGGAGCTCGGTGAGGGTTCCGGTGGCGGGGGCCTCGAGGGTCTCCTCGACCTTCTCGGCCTCGACGTCGGCGAGCGGCTCGTCCTCGGCGACGCGGTCGCCGACCTTCTTGTGCCACTGGACGATCGAGCCTTCGCTCATGCCCATGCCCCACTGCGGGAGCAGAACCTCTACACGTGCCATGTCGTTCTCCTTCTGTCGTCTCTCACTCGGCGCCGGCGGTCGCCAGCGCGGGGGCGGTCAGGCCGGCGACGCGCCGGACGGCGGCGGCGATCCCGTCCTTGCTCGGGTACATCTGCTTCTCCAGCGCGGGGCTGAAGGGGATCTGCATGTCGGGGGCGGTGAGGCGCACGATCGGCGCCTTGAGCGCGTCGAAGACCTCTTCGCTGACGAGCGCGCTGATCTCCGCCGCCGCGCCGCACGTGCGGTGCGCGGGCTCGGCGATCACCAGGCGACCGGTCTTGGCGACCGAGCGGAGGATCGCGTCGCGGTCCAGCGGCACGAGGGTGCGCGGGTCGATGACCTCCGCCGACACCCCCTCCGCCGCGAGCTCCTCCGCGGCGGCGACGGCTTCGGGGACTGAGCTCGAGATCGCCACGATCGTGACGTCCGTGCCCTCGCGGACCGTGCGGGCGACGCCGAACGGCACCCAGAAGGGCTCGTCCTCGACCTCGCCCTTGGCGCCCCACAGGATGCACGCCTCGAAGGTGAGCACGGGGTCGTCCATGTCGATCGCAGTGCGGAGCAGCCCCTTGGCGTCCGCCGGCGACGAGGGCACCATGATCTTCAGGCCCGGGACGTTCATGAACATCGGGTACGGGCGGTCCGAGTGGTGGGCGCCGGTGTTGAGGCCGTAGAACATCGCCGAGCGGAAGACCACCGGCATCGAGGCCTGTCCGCCGAACATGTAGCGGTTCTTCGCGACCTGGTTCACGAGCTGGTCCATCGCCATGTAGAGGAAGCTCGAGTACGACAGGTCGACGATGGGCCGCAGGCCCGTCATCGCGGCGCCCGCGGCGGCACCGACGATGCCCTCCTCCGAGATGGGGGTGTTGCGGATGCGGCTGCGGCCGTACATCTGCACGAAGTCGCCGGTCTCGCGGCGGGTCTTGCCGCCGCCGGTGGTGCCGTAGACGTTCGCCTCGACGTCCTCGCCGATGATGACGACGCGCTCGTCGGCATCCATCGCCTCGCGCTGGGCGGCGCCGATCGCGCCGAGGAAGCTCATCACGCTCATGCTGCGTACTCCGAGTCGGTGTAGAGGTCGTCGAAGGCGACCGAGGGGTCAGGGAAGGGGCTGTTCTCGGCGAACGCGACGGCGGCGTCGACCTCGGCGAGGATCTCCTGCTCGAGCGCGTCCATCCGCTCGGCGGTGAGGCCGTGCTCAGCGATCAGTCGCTCCCGGAAGAGCACGAGGGGGTCCTTCTTGAGCCACGCCTCGCGCTCGTCGACGGGCCGGTAGTCCGTGCCGAGTCGCAGGCCCTCGGAGTGCTCGTTGTACCGGTAGGTGACGACCTCGATGAGGGTGGGGCCCTCGCCGGCGCGGGCACGGGTGACGGCGGCCGACACGGCCTCGTACACCGCGAGCACGTCCTGCCCCTCCTCGACCCGGATGCCGGGGATGCCGAATCCGGCGGCGCGCTCGGCGATGACGCCGGACGTGACCGTGTGCGCCGGGGTGGAGAGCGCGTACTGGTTGTTCTCGCAGAGGAAGATCACCGGCAGGTTCCAGACGCCGGACATGTTCATGGATTCGTACAGGACGCCCTGGTTGGCGGCTCCGTCGCCGAAGAACGCCAGCGCGACGCTGTCGCGGCCGAGCACCTGCGACGACAGCGCGGCGCCCATCGCGATCGGGATCGAGGAGCCGACGATGCCGGACTCGCCGAGGCTGCCGACGGCGAAGTCGGCGAGGTGGAGCGATCCGCCCTTGCCCTTGCAGACGCCGTCGGCCTTGCCCTGCAGCTCGGCCATGAGAGGCCCGAGGGGCGACCCCTTGCCGATCGGGTGTCCGTGGCTGCGGTGGTTGCCGGTCATGTAGTCGCCGTCGCGGAGCGCCATCGTAGCCCCCACGACCTGCGCCTCCTGGCCGATCGAGGTGTGCACGGTGCCCGGGATGTGGCCGCGCTTGACCATCTTCGACGCGCGCTCGTCGAAGCCGCGGATGCGCAGCATGCGCCGCTGCATCTCGAGCAGGAATTCCTCGTCCATCGCTGACCTCTCCGTCATTCGTGGGAATGCTTATTCGGTGTGTGGTTGATTATTCTAAGCGCGCGAGAGACCGGCCGCAACCGTCGATCGCGGACGCAGGCCGCCGATGCCGTCGAGCACGAAGTCGGGACGCAGATGCGGCTCGCACCTCACGACGTCGGCGAGCGAGGCGTCCCCCGTCAGGACCAGCGCGGACGAGATGCCCGCGTTCTTGGCCATCCGCACGTCGGTCTCGAGCCGGTCGCCCACCATCACGACCGAGCGCACCTCGGGTCCGAGCATCGCCGTGACCGCGTCGATCATGATGCGGTCGGGTTTGCCCATGTTCGCCGAGCAGCGCACCCCGGTCGTCGCCTCCAGCGCCGCCACGATCCCCGCGGCATCGGGTTCGCCGCGCCCGCCCGGGAACGGGCAGTACCGATCGGGGTTCGTGGTGACGAGGATCGCGCGCCGGTGCTGCCACAGGGCGTCGAAAGCGATCTGGAGCTTGCGATAGTCGAAACCCCGGTCGTAGCTGGCCACGACGATGTCGATCTCGGTCGGGTCCTCGCTCACCCGGATGCCGGCGGCCTCGAGGGCTCGCACGAGCGGCGCCTCCGCGATCGGGAAGACCGTGGCGCCCGGGTGCTCGCTGCGCAGCCACGCGACCGTGCTCACGACGGTGTTCACGATCTCGCTCGGATCCACCGGGATGCCGAGGCGCTCGAGCTTCGCGACGTACATCGCCGGGTCGCGCGTGGGGTTGTTCGAGAGGAAGACGGTGCGCGCGCCGCGCGCGCGGAGATCGGCCAGCAGCTCGCGCGCGCCCGGGAGCAGCTCGTCGCCGAGGTAGACCGTTCCGTCCAGATCGAACAGGTAGGCGTCGAACCAGCCCTCGGGCCGCGCGTCAGACATGCGCCACCTCCGCGATCCGCGGGAAGACCGGACGCAGCGCCGGGTAGATCGCGCCGTACGCGTCGAACAGGTCGTCGTAGCGCGCGGCGGCCCCCGGGTCGGGGTCGTAGCGACGACCGCGGCGCGTCATGGCCGCGACCGCCTCGGGGATGCCGGGGAACAGCCCCGCGCCGACGGCGGCGAGGATGCCGACCCCCAGCGCCGTGGCCTCGTCGTGGCCCGCGAGGACGACGGGGCGCTGCAGGACGTCGGCGAAGATCTGGCACCACAGATCGCTGCGCGCCCCGCCGCCCATCGCCACGAACTCCGTCACCGGCGCCGGGAAATGCTCCTCGGCGCGCTCCAGACACCAGCGCAGCTCGAAGGCGATGCCCTCGAGGATCGCGCGGTAGATGTGCGCGCGCGTGTGCACTCCCCCGAATCCGACCATCGTCCCGCGCGCCCGGTGATCCCAGGTGGGGGTCAGCTGGCCGTTCCAGTACGGGACGACGAACAGCCCCTCGGCGCCGGCGGGCACCGTCCGCGCCTGTTGCTCCCACCAGTCCTCGCGGACCACGCCCGCGGGCTCGCCCGCCGCGATCTCGTGCAGGAACCAGGTCACCATGAAGGTCCCCGCCCCGACGAACATCTCGTTGCTCACGGTCCGCGGGATCGCGCCCGACATGGCCCGGTACGAGGTGTGGGGATGGAAGCGGGCCCCGAAGCACCCGGACACGAGTCCGGTTCCGATGTTCAGGTAGGCGTCGCCCTCGCCGCACACGGCGGCGCCGAGACCGGCCGACTGCCCGTCGCCGGAACCCGCGACCACGAGGACGTCGGTCGTGAGCCCGAGCTCCGCGGCCTCCTCGGCGCGCAGCCCCCGCAGAGGCGTGCCGGGCTCGACGAGGCGCGGCAGCACGCTCCGGTCCAGACCGAGTCCGCCGAGGATCTCGTCCGAATAGTCGCCGGCGGCCAGGTCGAGGATCCCGAGCGGGTCGGCGCTGGCGATCGAGGTCACCCACTCCCCCGTCATCCGGTGGACGAGGTAGGCGTGCACATCGGCGACGTGCGCGGTCAGAGCGAGGGACTCGGGCTCGTTCTCCGACAGCCAATGCAGCTTGTAGAGCGCGGGCGTCGGGTTCGGCGGCTTGCCGGTCAGCTCGTGGATGCGCTCCGTCCCGACGCGGTCGACCTGGTCGCCGGCGCGGGAATCCAGCCACAGCATCGCCGGACGCACCGGGCGGTCCTCGGCATCCATCAGCGCGAAGCTCTCGCGCTGATGCGTGATCGAGAGCGCGCGGACCCGATCGGGCCCCACCGTGCGCACGCACGCGCGGACGGCCCGCACGGTCGCGCGCCACCAATCCTCGGGGTCCTGCTCGCCCCAGCCGGGCTGCGGGATCGACAGCGGCATGTCGCTGCGACCCTGCGCGACGGCGCGCCCGTGCCGGTCCCAGGCGACGCACTTGGCCCCGGTGGTCGAGCAGTCGACCCCGAGGACGATGTCGCTCACGCCGTCACCTCCGCGGCGACGGCCGCCCGCACGGCGTCGTCGGCGAGCGCCAGCACGGCGTCGACGTCGGCCGCGGTCCACCAGCCCGCCGCGGCGAGGAGGTCGATCACGGTCACGCGGTTGCGCATGTAGAGGCAGTTCGCCACGGCCCACCGCCAGATCTCGGGCGTGACGTGGGCGCCGAGGTCCTCTCGGCGCAGCGGCGCCCCGGCGACGGCCAGCGCACGCGCGATCGCCTCCCGGTCGGGTCGCATCGCACCGAGGCGCTGCTCCAGGGCGGCGGGGTCGGCCAGCAGGTCCAGGGGGTCGGCGGGCGCCGCGGCCCACGCCGCCCGTTTGGCCGAGTAGTCGCGCCAGCACTCCGCGCCCAACGCGCCCGAGGGGTCGCAGACCGCGAACGCCGCGCGCACCGTCGCCTCCTCATCGCCCACCGGAGGGACGACGGCGCGACCGGCCCGAGCCTGCGCGAAGAGGTGATCCCAGGCCGCCGCGGCGACCACCGACGCCACCCCCACCTGGGCACCGTGCAGCCCCACGTCGGCGCCGCGGGCCACGGCGTTCATGTCGAGCATGTGGCTGACAAGGTGTTCGACGCCCGACAGGCAGGCCGTGGATCCGGCGATCCCGGTGCCGATGCCGCGGATGGCGAGGACGCGGGTGAGCTGCTCGACCGGCCGGGCGCGCCCCTCGCCGAGACCGGCCCCCCACTCCGCCGGATCGCCGGCGAACTCCAGCAACAGGTCGCGGGGCGTGGTGTGGAACGTCGTGTCGGTTCCGACCTGCGCGGCCAGCCACCAGTCGGCGGGCGCGGTGAACAGCGACTGGAGCTCGCCGAAGCCGGAGGCGTTCAGCTCGACGGGGGCGGTGGCGATCACGGTCGTGTCGGCGAGCACGACGTCGGGCCAGCGGGAGTCGATCGTCCGCTTGGCCCCCGAGCGCAGCACCACCGAGACGTTGTCGGTGAACCCGTCGACCGACGCGGCCGTCTGCACGATCACCAGCGGGATGCCGCCCGCCCGCGCCGATGCGACCTTCGCGATGTCCGAGATCGTGCCGGACCCCACGGCCACCACGGCGTCCGCTCCGGTGACCGCGGCGGTGGCGCCGTCGAGGGCCGCGTCATCGACGTGGAGGTGGCCCGGTTCACCCAGGACCGTGGGGACGACGACGAACTCCTCCTCGAGGGCGCGGTGCACCGTCTCCTTGAGGTCGGTCTCGCCCGAGAGGATGCGGGTGGCGTCGACGAGGAGTGCGACGCTCGCGCGACCGGCGCCCTCGGGGAGCAGGGCCCGGACGTGCGCGGGCGCGAGGGAGGCGACGTCCGGCGCGATCACCAGGGTGCGCAGCCCGAGGGGCACGAGGTCCTCAGGGCGCTCGGCATCCGCGATCGCGGCCCGGACGGCCTCGAGGTCGGTGGGGTCTGCGATGCGGGAGAACGCGCTCATGTCCAGCCTTCGACTCTGAATCGGACGTATGCATATTCATTCACTAATTGAATATGTTTGTTTCGTGAGTCTAGGAACGCCTCGCAGACCCGTCAAGGGGCGCGCGAGCCGCGCGACGACCGGACCGACCCGCGATCCGGCGACGAAGGGGCGGCTCAGCCGCGCGCGACGATCTCGATCCGGCCCCCGACGCGACGCGCGAGACAGCCGGGCAGGTCGATGGGTCCCTGGCCGTGCCAGTCGGTTGCCAGACGCGCGACCTCGAGTGTCTGCGTCCGTGTGAGGGCGACGCCGAACTCACTGTCTACGACGTAGCGCACGATGCGGTTGCGCAGTGCGGGCGGGTTGGCGGCCAGGGCCGCGACCGACACCGAGATCCCCGCCTCGGCGTGCTCGACGATGTCCTCGATCGTCTCGTCGATCATGTCCTGGAACGCGTCGGAGTCCTCCCGCAGCTGCTCGGCCGTGCGTGCGAGCGCCTCCGCGATACCGGGTCCGAGTTCGCGCTCCAGCATCGGCAGGACGGTTTCCCGCACACGTACGCGCGCGAATGCGGCGTCGAGATTGTGGGGATCGCGCCACGGGTCGAGGTTCTCGGCGAGGCACGCAGCCGCGGTCGTCTCGCGCCTCACGGCGAGCAGAGGACGCAGCCACGCCGGGCCGGTGGCATCCCTCCGCTCCGGAGCCATCCCGGCCAGACTCGCCGCCCCCGATCCGCGGGCGAGCCCGAGCAGCACCGTTTCGGCCTGATCGTCGAGGGTGTGGCCCAGCAGCACCGCGTCCGCCCCCGTCTCTGCTGCGGCACGGGCCAGGCCGAGGTACCGCGCGTCGCGCGCGGCGGCCTCGGGTCCGCCCCCGGGGTGCACCTCCACCGCCACGACGCGGGCGGCGAGCCCCAGTGCGCGCGCGACGTCGGCCGCCCTCTCCGCGATCGCGGCGGAGCCGGGCTGAAGTCCGTGATCGATCACGACGGCTTCGGCCCGGATGCCGGACCGCGGCGCCTCGAAGGCCGTCGCCGCCGCGAGCGCGAGCGAGTCCGCCCCGCCCGACAGCGCGACCACGACGGCACCGCGACGTCCCTCGAGGCTCGCCCGCACCGCTCGGCGCACCTCCGCGACGGCGGGGTCGAGTCCAGGTCGTCGCTCCACACGTCCACGCTAGCGGCCCGGGGCTCCGTCGCGTGGGCCGGACGGGACGCCCCGGCTAGGCTGGGCGGCGGAAAGCCACCGATCTAAGGAGCACACGTATGGGCGCGTACGACGCCGTCATCGAGATCCCGCGCGGCAGCCGCGTGAAGTACGAAGTCGACCACGGCACGGGCCGGGTCTTCCTCGACCGCATCCTGTACACGGTGTTCGGCTACCCGGCAAACTACGGCTTCTTCGAGAACACGCTCGGCGAGGACGGCGACCCGCTGGACGTGCTGGTCCTCCTCGACCGCGACCTCTACCCGGGCATCCTCGCCAAGGTGCGTCCCGTGGGCGTGCTGAAGATGAGCGACGAGGCCGGTGGCGACGACAAGGTCGTCGCCGTGCTGGCGAAGGACCCCCGGTGGGACCACATCCAGGATGTCGGCGACATCGACGAGTGGACGAAGAACGAGATCGCGCACTTCTTCGAGCACTACAAGGACCTCGAGCCCAACAAGTGGGTCAAGGTCGACGAGTGGGCGGATGCCGCCGAGGCCGAGCGCCTCGTCGGCGAGGCGTTCGCACGCTTCGAGGAGCACGAGGGTCAGACCAAGACGCAGGGCGAGGGCGAAGCGCCGAACACGCTCTGACCCCCGGTCACGACGAAGCCCCCGGTCTCGGACCGGGGGCTTTCGGTTTGCTCAGACCCAGATGCCGCGATCGCGCAGCCACGTCGCGGGGTTGGTCGTCCCGCCCCACGGCGGATAGACCTCGAAGTGGAGGTGGCATCCGAACGAGTTGCCGGTCTGACCGGTCGCCGCGATCTGCTGGCCGGCCGAGACACGCTGACCGTTGGAGACGTAGATACCGCCGGGGACGATGTGCGCGTACCCCGTGCCCGACCCGTCGTCGTGCTGGATGCGGATGTAGTTGCCGTAGCCGCCGTTGTAGCCGGCGTAGGTGACGCGGCCGCTCGCCGCGGCGTAGATCGGTGACCAGCAACTGGCGCCGAAGTCGAGGCCGAGATGCCACGTGCTCGCGCAGTAGCTCGCCCCGCACTGCCCGGAGCGAGGGCCGTAGCCCGAGGTCGTGCCGGCCGACGACGGACGCGCCCAGCCGGAGCCACCGACGTTGCCGCCGCCGCCACCGCTGTTGCCGCCACCGCCACCGCCGCCGCCGCTGTTGCCGCCGCCGCCACCTCCGCCGCCGCCTCCGCCGCCGTTGTTGGCTGCGGCGGCAGCAGCAGCAGCCGCCGCCGCGGCCGCCGCTGCCTCACGGGCTGCACGATCGCGCGCCTCGGCCTCTTCGCGGGCGCGGCGCTCGCGCTCTTCGCGTGCCTTCCGTTCCGCCTCGACGCCGGCCTGGTAGTCGGCGACGGTCTTCGCCGTCGTGTCCTGAAGGGCGGCGAGCTGGGCCTGCAGCGTGACCTGGTTCGCCTGCTGCTCGGCGAGAGCGGCCTGCGCGGCGTCGGCCGCCTGCTGCGCCGCGACCATCTTCTCTTCCGCGACCTTCTGCAGTCGGTCGCGCTCCGCCTTGGCGTCGTCCGCCTGGCTGCTGAGGTTCCTGGCGTTGTCGCGCGCGGCCACGGCCGCCGCGTACACCGAGCGGTTGCGCTCGAGCAGCTTGTCCATCGTGCCGAGCTTGGCGAGCAAGTCGTCGGCGGTGGCCGCCGAGCTCGAGAAGAAGAGGTCGAGCGACGTGTCGTCGCCGCCGCTGCGATAGAGCTGCGCGGCCACCTTGCCGGCCCTCGTCGCCGCCTCGGTCGCCTTGGCGGTCTCGGCATCCGCCTGCGCCCGGATCTGCTGCGAGCGGTAATCGGCATCGAAGAAGGCCTGCTGAGCCGCGTAGTACTCGTCGGCCCGCGCAACGACCTCGGCCTGCGTGCGCTCGACCTCGGATTGCAGCCCCGCGATCAGCCCCTGGATACGTGTGATCTCGGCGCCCTTGGCCGCTTCGTTCGCACGAGCAGCCTCGACGTCGGCCCACGACGGATAGTCGGCGGCGAACGCGGCCGACGAGGAGACGAGCGACGGGACGGTCGCTCCGAATGCGCCCAGCGCGACCGCACCGAACGCTCCGAGTCGGAGGGCACCGCGACGATCGATCGAGGGCCAGAGCCGCGCCCGCTCCGCAGGGGTAGGCGCGCAACCGCAGTCGTCCGCGCCGACGGGGGATTCAGGCGCCACGGGAATACCTCATCTCACCGGTTCGCAACTCGCACCACAGTAGCAACACGAATCACACGAACAACAGGGCGAGTTCCCGCTGCCGCGGCCCAGTCTGACGCCTCGACACGCCAGGCCGACGCAGCGCCACGCCCCGGATTGGCAATCTCGAACATCATGAAGTAGGCTCGGTCGTCGGCAAGCGAGCTCGGAAACCTCGAGTTTCAGGGTTCATCCGGCCCCATCGTTTAGCGGCCTAGGACGCCGCCCTTTCACGGCGGTAGCACGGGTTCGAATCCCGTTGGGGTCACTCGCCGGTCACAATTAAACAAGCATGGCCCTGTAGCGCAGTTGGTTAGCGTGCCGCCCTGTCACGGCGGAGGTCGCGGGTTCAAGTCCCGTCAGGGTCGCTCCATAGCGACGGGCCTTCTTTCGAGGAGGCCTTTCGTCTAGGAAGCGGCAGACATGCCGCTCGGCTCTGTAGCTCAGTTGGTAGAGCGTTCGACTGAAAATCGAAAGGTCACCGGATCGATGCCGGTCGGAGCCACTGGAACCCTCGCGTAGCTTCTACATCGCGGGGGTTCTTTCAATTCCCGGCGCGGAGGCGTCCCCTGATTTTGCACGCGCTGCGCTCAGACCAGCGCGAGCAGGACGCCGCCGACGGCCCCCACGATCACCACGATCCACGCGGGAATGCGGAACGCCGTCAGCAGCACGAAGCCGACGAGCGCGAGCACGAACGGTCCGGGTCCTGTGACGGCGGTGGTGAACACCGGCGAATAGAGAGCGGCCCCCAGGATGCCGACGACGGCCGCGTTCGCCCCGCGCATGGCCGCACGCACCCAAGGCCTCTCGCGCAGCGCGTCCCAGAAGGGCAGCACCCCCACGAGGATGAGGAACCCGGGCAGGAAGATCGCCGCGAGCGCGACGGCCGCGCCCACGATCCCGCCGGGACCGACGGCCGAGACCGAGCCGAGGTACGCCGCGAAGGTGAAGAGCGGACCGGGTACCGCCTGCGCGGCGCCGTAGCCCGCGAGGAAGGCGTCGGGCGACACCCATCCCGTCTGCACGACCTCGGCCTGCAGCAGCGGCAGGACCACGTGCCCGCCGCCGAACACCAGGGCGCCGGAGCGGAAGAAGGCGTCGGCGAGCGTGATCACGCCCGAGCCCGTCGCGGCCGCGAGCACGGGGAGTCCGACGAGCGCCAGGGCGGCGACGGCCAGGCAGCCGATCCCGACCGCGCGCGACACCCCGAACGACGGCAGCGACTCCCCCGGCTGCTCCGCGGCGCCACGCAGCAGCACGAGTCCCGCCACGATGCCGATAGCCAGGGCCCCCACCTGCCCGACGGACCCCGGTGCGAAGATCGCGAGGGCGGCGGCGACCACGGCGACCCCGGCACGCGGAGCGTCCGGGGTGAGTGAGCGCGCCATCCCCCAGACGGCCTGAGCGACGATGGCGACCGCGACGATCTTCAGACCGTCCAGGATGCCGTCACCCACCGGGCCGCCGAACAGGGACGCCCCGGCGGCGAACGCGACGAGCAGCACCGCCGACGGCAGGGTGAAGGCCAGGAACGCGGCGACGGCGCCGAGGAAACCGGCCCGCTGCAGACCCATCGCGAAGCCGACCTGGCTGGACGCGGGGCCCGGGAGGAATTGGCAGAGCGCGACCAGGTCGGCGTAGGCGCGGTCGTCCATCCACCGCCGGCGGCTGACGAGGTCGTCGCGGAAGTAGCCGAGATGAGCGATCGGCCCGCCGAACGAGGTCACGCCCAGGCGCAGGAAGGCGAGGAAGACCTCGGAGACGGTGCCGGCTCGTGTCATCCGTTCTTCCTAACGTCGGCGGGGAAACGGCGGGTGAATCGACGATCAGCCGCGCGGGGGCCGTAGGAGCGTGTCGACGAGGCGGAGGGTCTGCGCCGTCCGGTCCTGGTCGGTCGTGACGTCGGCCCCGCGGATGGCGTCGCGGAAGCGCTCGACCTCGCCGATCATCGGGTTCTCGGGTGCCTCGACCACGATGGTCTCGGCCGCCCCTCCACGCGGGGCCAGGACCAGCCGCCGTGGTGCGTCGATCGCATCGATCGTCAGGGAGGCGTCCTCGCCCTGGATCTCGCTCGGCAGGGCCGTATCGGTGATCTTCGACCAGGCCACGTCCGCCACGACGTCGTCGTACTCGGCGATGGCGCTGCCCAGTCCGTCCGTGCCCGAGGCGATGCCGACCCGTGCCCCCGTGATCGACGTCGGTTCACCGAACAGCTGGACGAGCGCGTGCAGCGGATAGACGCCGAGGTCGCGCAGCGCACTGCCGCCCAGGGACGGATCGAAGATGTTGGTCTGCTCTCCCGCGAGCACGTGATCGTAGCGCGCGGAGCGCTTCTCGTACCGGAACGAGATCCGCCGCACACGGCCGACCCGCGGCAGCACAGCCTGGATGGCCCGGATGCCGGGGTCGTAGGCCGTGCGCATCGCTTCCAGGAGCACGACCCTGCGCTCACGCGCGCGCCCGACGAGGTCGTCCCACTCGGGGGCCGTGAGGGTCGCCGGCTTCTCGACGAGCACCGGGATGCCGGCATCCACTGCCGTCCGCACCTGCGCGGCGTGCACGGCGTTGGGGCTGGCGAGATAGACGGCGTCGACGTCGCCCGACGCGAGCAACGCCTCCAGGCCGACGGCGGTGCCCGCGGCACCGACGCGATCGGCGAACTCCGAGGCCCGGCCCGCGTCGCGTGACGCGACGCGGCCGAGCGCGACACCGTCGACGGCGTGGACGGCGTCTGCGAGACGCTCGGAGATGGAACTGGTGCCGACGATGCCGATGCGGATCATGTCCCCATCTTCGCGCCCCGATTCTCCGCACGCCCCATCCGGGTCTGCGTGAAACGTCCCGCTAGGATCGCCCTGATCGTGGGGACGATCACCACACGCGGGGGGAAGATCCGATGACCACGCGCGCGCAACGACGCCGCCGGATGTCGCGGCGCGCACGGCTGCGCCGCACGATCACCGCGCTGGTCGCGGTGGCGCTCCTCGTCGGCGGCGTGACGGCCTTCGCGGTCCTGCGCGATCCGGCCACGCCGTCCGCGGAGGCGAAGCCGACGGCCACAGCACCATCGCCCCCTGCCCCGACCCCGCTCCCGACGCCCCTCACACCGGCGCAGAAGCTGCTCGGCACGACGAGCGACCCGACGGCCTGCGCGGTGTCGTTCGCGGGCGACGGCCTCGCCCTCGACCCTCAGCTCGAGACCCAGGACCTGCGCTACGACCGGCTTCCGATCCCGCAGATCGACGGGCGTGTCTTCGCGGGGTGGTACGCCACCGCCGCGGACGCGGCCGCGCTCTCGATTCCGGGACGGGTCAACGGCGCCGATCTCGTTTCCTGCACGGGCCGTCAGAAGACGCTCTTCGGCGCCTGGACCACACCCGAGGCGAATGCGGCGGAGGACGCCGGCATCCCGATTCTGATGTACCACCAGTTCACGCGACGGCCCGAAGGAGAAGACGGATGGCTTCGCGCGAACTACATCCACGTCGGCGACTTCGACGCGCAGATGGCCTACATCCAGGAATCAGGCTTCTATCTGCCCACGTGGGACGAGCTGAGCGCATTCATCGACGGGACGCTCTTCCTCCCCGCGCACTCGGTCGTCATCACCGACGACGACGCCGACAGCTCCTGGCTGGAACTCGCCGCACCGATCGTCGACGGTCGCCACCTCCTCACCACCTCGTTCGTCATCACCTCCGCGCGCAGCGAGGGCACGCCCAACCGGTTCGTCCTGCAGCGCTCTCACACGCATGACATGCATCGGGCGGGGGCGAGCGGGAAGGGCCGCATGGTCGACGAGGATGCCGCCACCATCGCCGCGGACCTCGAGCAGTCGGCCATGATCCTCGGCGCGAAAGAGGTCGTGGCGTATCCCTTCGGGCACTACGACGACACGACCAAGGAGGGTCTGCGGCAGGCCGGGTTCGAACTCGGCCGCACGGTCGAGCACGGGTACGTGCACGTCGGAAAAGACAAGCTGGCGCTGCCCGTGATCCGGATGAACTACGGCATGACCGTCGAGGATCTGAGGGATGCCATCGGCTGACGGTCGCCCGCTACGCCCCGGTCACGCGGATGAACGCCCCGCTAGCTCTCAGCTAAATAATCCACAATGCTCATTTGGGCACGCGTCGGCCGTTCTACGCTGTGTATCCCCGGCTTCACCGAAACGCGAGCACTCATGGACCTATCCGTCATCGTTCCGACCTTCAACGAGGGTCCGAACGTCGCCGAACTCGTCCGTCGAACGACGGCCGCGCTGCCCGGTCGCGCCGTGGAGATCATCTTCGTCGACGACTCGACCGACGACACTCCCGACATCATCCGCGCCGTCGCCGCCCAGTCCTCCGTTCCCGTCCGGCTCTTCCACCGCGACCAGCCCGTGGGCGGCCTCGGCGGAGCAGTCGTCGAGGGCATCCGGGCTGCGACATCCGATTTCTGTGTCGTCATGGACGGCGATCTGCAGCACCCGCCGGAGGTCATCGCCGAGTTGCTGTCGCGCGCCGAGGTCGGCGACGCCGACGTCGTCGTCGCCTCCCGCTACATCGCGGGCGGCACGTCCGATGGACTCGCGAACGCGGTACGCACCCTGGTCTCGCGGGGGTCGACGATGCTGACCAAGGCGATGTTCCCGCGGAAGCTGCACAATTGCTCCGACCCGATGACCGGCTTCTTCCTCATCGACCGCCGTGCGCTCGACGTCGAAGACCTGCGTCCGCGCGGGTTCAAGATCCTCCTCGAGATCCTCGCGCGCAAGCAGATGCGGGTGGCCGAGGTGCCGTTCTCGTTCGCCCCCCGCTTCGCCGGTGAGTCGAAGGCCTCGTTCAGCCAGGGCCTGCGGTTCCTGACCCAGTTGACCATGCTGCGGTTCGGCAGGATGTCGGCGTTCGCGGTGGTCGGCGGCCTCGGGGCGGTGGCCAACCTCCTCATCACCTGGGGGCTGACCACTCTCGGCGTGCAGTACCTCATCGCCTCGGTGATCGCGAGCGTTCTGACCATCATCGGCAACTTCCTCGCGCTCGAGTACCTCGTCTTCGCCGACATGCGCGCCGAATCCGGTCTCATGCGGCACCGGTTCCTCAAGTCGTTCACGTTCAACGGCATCGAGGCGATCGTGCGCATCCCGTTGCTGTGGCTGCTCGTGAGCGCGGCGCACCTCCACGTGGTGATCGCGACGGCTCTGACACTCATCGCCGCCTTCGTCGTCCGCTTCGTCTACCACGCGCTGGTCGTCTACGCGCCGAAGAAGAACCGGCTCTCGCGCCTCCCCCTCCCCGAGACGCTCGAGGACGAGCTGACCGCCTGACGGCCTCCGAGCCGCGGCTCGTCTCGGCGGCGTACGCTGGAAGCATGTCCGACGCATCCATCCGCATGTTCGGCGCCGACTGGTGCCGTGATTGCATTCGTACGAAGAAGCAGCTCGACGACCTGGGCGTCGCCTACGAGTACGTCGATCTGGTGGCCGACCCCGCCGCGGCCGACGTGGCGAAGGAGATCTCGGGCCGCACGAACATCCCGGTCGTGGTCTACCCCGACGCCTCGCACCACGTCGAGCCGTCCAACGCCGACGTCGAGGCCAAGCTCCGCGAGCTCTCGCTGATCTGACCCCGCCCCCGATGCTCACCGCCGCGTGGCCGGTCCGCCGACACGCGACCGGTGAGATGGGAACGGCGCTCCCGGCATTCGTCGATCACCACGTGCACACGCACCTGGTCGACACACCCGCACTGCCGGCGCGAGGGATCGCCGCCGTCGTCGATCTCGGCGGAGATCCGGCGTACCTCGCTCGGCACGCGTCCGGGCTCCCGCGCGTTGCCTTCGCCGGGGCCTTCCTCACCGTGCCGGATGGGTACCCGACCGGGCGTTCTTGGGCACCGGATGCCATCGTGCACCGGGTCTCGAACCCGTCCCGGCACCCCGGGGAACCGGGCGGAGCCCGCACCGCGGTCGATGCTCAGGCCGACGCCGGCGCGTCCGTCATCAAAGTGGCTCTGAACGCCGACGCGGGGCCGGTGCCCTCCGACGAGATTCTCGCGGCCATCATCGCCGCCGCTGCCGAGCGAGGCCTGGACGTGGTCGCCCACGCGCAGGGGACGGGGCAGGTCGAACGGGCGATCGAGGCGGGTTTCGCAGCTCTCGCGCACGCGCCGTTCGACGACTCGCTGTCGCGACGACTCATCGCCCGGGCCGCCGATGCCGGACAGATCTGGATCTCGACGATCGACATCCACCGCGGGTCCGCCCGCGCCCGGACCGTCGCCCACCTCAGTGCCTTCGCGGCGCGGGGTGGGCGCGTCCTCTACGGCACCGATCTCGGAAACGGCCCACTCCCTGTCGGCGTCAATCGCCGCGAGCTCCTCGCTCTGCAGGAGGCGGGGATCCGCGGCGATGCGCTCGTGGCATCCCTCACCGACGCCTGGCCCGCGCGCTCCGGCATCGACGCCGTCCGCAGCTTCATCGCCGGCCCTGCCCCCACCGACCGCGACGACCTCGCCACGTGGTTGTCGCACGCGGTCGTCGTCCCGACCGAGGAGCTCACCCGTGTCGACTGACCCGCTCGCCGCCGAGGCCCTCGCCCTCGACACCGCCGACCCCCTCGCCACGCACCGGGACGCGTTCGTCGACGCCGAGACGCCGCTCGTCTACTTCGACGGCAACTCGCTCGGAAGGCCTCCTCGCGCGACCGCACAGCGGCTATCCGACTTCGTCACCGCCGAGTGGGGCGGCCGCCTCATCCGCGGGTGGGACGAGTCGTGGATGGAACTGCCCTTCGCGATCGGCGACCGCCTCGGGGCGCTCGCCCTCGGTGCAGCGGCGGGGCAGACGGTCATCGGCGATTCCACCACCGTGCTGCTCTACAAGCTGCTGCGGGCCGCGCTCGCGGAGCGGTCGACGGCCGAGCCTGCCCGCGTCGAGATCGTCGTCGGCCGCGACGATTTCCCCACCGACCGCTACCTCGTCGAGGGGATCGCCGCAGAGCGCGGCGCGCGGGTCGTATGGGTGGAGGTCGACACCTCCCGCGGGGTCGACGCCGAGCAGCTCCGCGCGGCCGTCGGCCCGCGAACGGCGGTCGTGCTGCTCAGTCACGTTTCGTACCGGTCGGGGTACCTCGCGGATGCCGAGACCCTCACGCGCATCGCCCACGACGCCGGTGCCCTCGTGCTGTGGGACCTCTGCCACTCCGCGGGCTCGGTGCCGGTCGAACTCGACGCGTGGGACGTGGATCTCGCCGTCGGCTGCACGTACAAGTACCTGAACGGCGGCCCGGGGGCGCCGGCGTTCGCGTACGTCGCGGCACGCCACCAGGCGACGCTCGCCCAACCGATTCAGGGCTGGATGGGCGCGGCGGACGTGTTCGCGATGGGACCGGAATACCGACCCGCCGACGGTATGCGGCGGTTCCTGTCGGGAACCCCGCCGGTGCTCGCGATGCTCGCGATGCAGGACACGCTCGACCTCATCGAGGTTGCCGGGATCACTGCGATCCGCGCCAAGTCCGTGGCCCTGACCGAGTTCGCGCTGCGGGTGAGCGATGGCATCCTGAGTCCGCTCGGTGTGAGCCTCGCCTCGCCCCGCGATCCGGCCGAGCGCGGCGGCCACCTGACGCTGTCGCACCCCACGATGCGCGCCGTGACGGCGCGGCTGTGGCGGCAGGACGTCATCCCCGACTACCGCGACCCTCACGGCCTGCGGATCGGCCTCGCTCCGCTGTCGACGAGCTTCACCGAGACGCTCACCGGTCTCGTCGCCGTCGCTGAAGCGGTGCGCGCGGAGAGCTGATGCGCGCCCGCCGTCGAGCAGACCCGCGGGAGGTCTAGCCTCGGAGGGTGGTCGACCCCCTCCTCATCGTCGTCGTCGGGATCGTGGTGATCTCGCTCGTCACCGTGATCGCGCCGCGGTTCAACGTCGCCGGGCCCCTGGTGCTCATGGCCATCGGTCTCGGCGTGAGCCTGCTGCCCTTCGTGCCCGCCTTCGCCGTGCCCCCCGAGGTGATCCTCATCGGCGTCCTGCCGCCGCTGCTGTACTCGGCGGCCGTGCAGCTTCCCGCGATCGAGTTCCGACGCGACTTCGGCCCCATCGCCGGGTTGTCCGTACTCCTCGTCGTGCTGAGCTCCCTGGGGCTCGGGCTGTTCTTCGCCGCGGTGATCCCCGGACTCGGACTCGCCCTGGGCGTGGCGCTCGGCGCGATCCTGAGTCCGACGGATGCCGTGGCCACCTCGATCGCGAAACGCCTGGGCATCGCACCGCGCGTCGTCACGCTGCTCGAGGGCGAGAGCCTGCTGAACGATGCGACCGCGCTCGTCCTGCTGCGCACGGCGGTGGCGGCTCTGGCATCCGGGTTCGCCTTCGCCGACGCGGTCGCCAACTTCGCCTGGGGCGTGCTGCTCGCGCTCGCGCTCGGCGCACTCGTCGGGTGGGGGAACCTGCGAGTACGCGAGCGGGTGAACAATCCCGCGGCCAACACCGCCCTCAGCTTCACCGTCCCCTTCATCGCCTACCTCCCCACCGAGCACCTCGGCGGTTCGGGCCTCGTCGCCGCCGTCGTCGCGGGGATCGTCACGGGCCAGGGCGCCGCCCGACGCTTCACCCCCGAACAGCGGGTCAGCGATCGACTCAATTGGCGCACGATCGAGCTGATCCTCGAGGGCGGTGTCTTCCTCGTGTTCGGTCTCGAGTTGAAGGACATCGTCGGCGCCAACCTCCGCGAGCATGAGGGGCTCTGGTACGGCACGTGGCTCGCACTGTCGGCGTTGGGGATCGCCCTCGCGGTACGCGCCGTGTACGTCGCGGGACTGATCTGGGTCCAGGGACGCAGGGGTCGGAACAGCCCCCGACACCGTGAACGCGCGAAGCGCATCAGCGAACGCGTGGACCGGATCGAAGAGGCCTATCGCGCCGACCCGACGACTCTCGCCCGCCGCGGGGAGGTCGATCACGCACGTGCCGAGCGACGCTTCTCCTGGGTGCGTCACCGGGTCGCCAGCACGATGGCCGACCTCGACTACTACCGCGACAGCCCGCTCGGGTGGCGGCACGGCATCATCATCGTGTGGGCGGGGATGCGCGGCGTCGTGACCCTCGCCGCCGCGCAGACCCTGCCGAACGAGGGCGTCGAAGACCGCCCGCTGCTGATCTTCGTGGCCTTCCTCGTCGCCCTGTTCAGCCTGCTGCTGCAGGGACTCACGCTCGCGGTCGTCGTGCGCGGCGTCGGACTCTCGGAGGGCGGCGGCGAAGGACCCACGCGCGACGAACAGCGTGCTCTGGATGCCGAGCTCCGCCGCGCGGCGGTCGCCGCCGTCACCTCGGGGACGTTGACCCGCCGCGACGGCCAGCCGTTCCCCGCCGACCTCGTCGAGCGCGCCGGCGCGCGGTTGACGCGACCGCCGGACGACGACGTGACGGCTCGGGCACGTGACCTGCTCGAGCTGCGGCTCGCCTCGATCGACGCGATGCGTCAGGAACTCAACCGCATCAGCCACGGGGGGCGCTACAGCACAGCAGCGCTCCGCCATGCCCTCGCCGAACTCGACGCCGACCAGCTGAGCCTCGAACTGCGCATCGACGGCGAGGACTGACGGGTGGGACCGGGCATGCCGAGGCAGACCGGACCGGGCGCACAGGCGGCCAACAGCGGGGCGTACGGCAGAATGGATGCGGAGGTGCCCATGAGCGATCCGATCCCGACGTCGACGTCATCGACGGATGCCACGAGCGCTGCCGTCCCCGTCGCGCATACCGCGGCCGACTGCCCGCAGTGCTTCACCGAGATGCAGAGCGACGGCGCGTGGTGGCGTGCTCGACCCGCCGGTTCGCGGCTCGTCGGACTCGTCGTCTCCCGGACGGGGCTCCCCTCGGTCGTGCAGCAGCGTGATGATCTGACCCGCTTCGGCGTCCCGATCGAGGGCTTCCGCCACCCCGCTCCCGAGACGCTCGAGGACTGGGCGGCCCGACTCGAGCGATTCTTCGGCACGCTCACCCGCGGCGATGTCCTCGTCGTCACCACCGTCGAAGCCCTCGGCGTCTCACGCTCCGACGCCTCGCGTGCCGTCGCGGAGCTGCGGCAGCGGGGAGTCATCGTGAAGGTCCTCGCCCACGGCGACCGCCACCTCCACACCGCCCCGGTCGTCCCGCCGGCCTGAGGCCGGCCCACCCTCGCGGGTGCGTCGGCGATCGCGCTCACGCCCCGACGTAGAGGGCGAGGTGTTCTCCCGTGAGCGTCGACCGGGCGGCGACGAGATCGGTCGGAGTGCCCTCGAACACGATCGTGCCCCCGTCGCGTCCCGCCCCCGGGCCGATGTCGATGATCCAATCGGCGTGCGCCATCACGGCCTGGTGGTGCTCGATCACGACGACGGTGTTACCGGCATCCACGAGCGAATCGAGAAGAGCGAGCAGGATGTCGACGTCGGCGAGGTGCAGACCGGTCGTCGGCTCGTCGAGCACATACACGGCGCCCTCCTTGGCCATCGAGATCGCGAGCTTCAACCGCTGACGTTCACCGCCCGAGAGGGTGTTGAGCGACTGGCCGAGCGTGATGTAGCCCAACCCGACGTCGACGAGGCGTCCGAGCACGGCCACCGCCGGTCCGCGAGTGAGGAAGGTGGATGCCTCGGACACCGACATCCGCAGGACCTCGGCGATGTTCTTGCCGTCGAGGGTGTACTCGAGCACCTCGTCAGCGAAGCCGGACCCGCCGCAGAGTTCGCAGACGGTCTCGACGGTCGACTGGAATCCCAGCTGCGTGACGATCACCCCCAGACCGGTGCAGGCGATGCACCCGCCC
Organism: Microbacterium enclense; assembly: GCF_004022425.1. GTDB lineage: Bacteria > Actinomycetota > Actinomycetes > Actinomycetales > Microbacteriaceae > Microbacterium > Microbacterium enclense_A. Next base: position 53,579 of record NZ_RBZY01000005.1, read on the forward strand.
TCGGAGTTCGCACTGAACAGGGCCGGCTTCACGCCGTTCGCCTTCGCGAACGCCGCACGCACGGCATCCAGGATGCCGGTGTAGGTGGCGGGGCTGCTGCGCCGCGACCCCTTGATCGGTGACTGATCGACGACCACGACGTCGTCGAACGCGGGGAGATTGCCGTGGATCAGCGACGACTTACCCGACCCCGCGACGCCCGTCACGACGGTGAGAACGCGGAGGGGGATGTCGACGTCGATGTTCTTCAGATTGTGCTGCGACGCTCCACGGATGGGGAGGGCGCCGGTACGCGGACGCACCGCGGACTTGAGCTGCGCACGATGATCGAGGAAGCGCCCGGTCAGTGTGTCCGAGGTGCGGAGCCCACCCACGTCGCCCTCGTACTGAATGGTTCCGCCGTCGCGTCCCGCGCGGGGCCCTAGGTCGACGACGTGATCGGCGATCTCGATGACCTCGGGCTTGTGTTCGACGACGAGAACCGTGTTGCCCTTGTCGCGCAGCTGGCGGAGGGTGTCATTCATCCGCTGGATGTCGTGCGGGTGCAGCCCCGCCGTCGGCTCGTCGAAGACGTACGTGATGTCGGTCAGGCTCGACCCGAGATGGCGGATCATCTTGGTGCGCTGGGCCTCGCCGCCCGAGAGCGTGCCGCTCGCGCGGTCGAGGGAGAGATAACCGAGACCGATGTGGACGAACGCATCGAGCGTGTCGCGCAGGCCCGCGACGATCGGCGCGACGGACGGGTCGTCGATCGAGCGCACCCAGACGGCGAGGTCGGTGATCTGCATGGCCGCGGCATCCGCGATGTTCACCCCGTCGATGCGGGACGAGCGCGCACCTTCATTGAGCCGCGTGCCCTCGCACGCGGGACACGCCACGAACGTGACCGCGCGGTCCACGAACGCGCGGATGTGGGGCTGCAGACCATCACGATCCTTCTGCAGCATGCTCTTGGTGATCTTCGGAACGAGGCCCTCGTACGTCATGTTGGTGCTGGCGATGCGCACCTTCTGCTGCTCGCCGTAGAGGAAGATCCGCCGTTGCTCGGGGCTGAAGTCGCGCACCGGAGTGTCGCCGTCGAAGAACCCGGACTCCGCGAAGACCCGCACCATCCAGCCGTCGGCCGTGTACCCCGGAACGAGGATCGCGCCGTCGTTCAATGACCGCGACTCGTCGACGATCTGCACGATGTCGATGTCGCTCACCTGACCGAGGCCCTCGCAATCGGGGCACATTCCCCCCCGTGATCTCGAACGAGCGCCGTTCCTTCTGGCCCTTGCGGGCTCCGGTCTTGATCTCGACCGCTCCCGCTCCCGCGAGAGAAGGGACGTTGAACGAGAAGGCCTGCGACGAGCCGACGTGCGGCCGACCGAGCCTGCTGAACAGCACCCGCAGCATCGCGTGCACGTCGGTCGCGGTGCCGACCGTCGAGCGCGCGTTGGGAGCCATGCGTTCCTGATCCACCCGGATCGTCGCGCTGAGGTTCTCGAGCGCATCGACCTCGGGGCGTGACGGCTGTCCCATGAACTGCTGCACGAAGGTCGGGTACGTGTCGTTGATGAGCCGCTGCGACTCGGCCGCGATGGTGCCGAAGACGAGGGACGACTTGCCCGACCCGCTGACCCCGGTGAACACCGTCAGTCGCCGCTTGGGCACGTCGACATCGACGTTCTTCAGGTTGTTCTCGCGGGCACCGCGCACGCGGATGACGTCGTGGGTATCGGCGGGGGCATCGGTCATGGCGGCCTCCTCGGCAGGGTCGACCCTCAGTGTGCCCGAGGCCTCCGACATCCGCGACCGGTCGACCCACCCCCGAGACCGTGCCGCGGAGGATCCTGCCGACGCGCCGGGCCACGGCATCCCGAACCGGTGCGTCACCCGCGACCTCCGCACGACGGCGAGCCACCCGCCGGAACGACGTCGCCCCCGCGGACGGATCCGCGGGGGCGACGAGAGGAGGAAGGTCAGCCCTGGGCGCGACGGCTGGTGCGCGCGCCCCGACCGACGACCATGCCGGTCGTGGGAGTACCGGATGCCGACCGCCCGGCGCCCTGCGGGCGGGCGGTGTTCGCGCCGCCCCGGGCGTTGCCACCGGCTCCCTGGCCACGACCCGCGCCGGAGCGCTGGCCCTGCCGCCCGGGCTGCGCCGCGTCGGCCGCGGGGGCGGCCTGACCGGCACCGCGACCGCGGCGACGGCGGCCCTCGCCGGGCGCGGACACGCGGGGAGCAGCGTCCGACGAGCCCTGACCGCGAGCGGCGCGCTTGCGCTGCGCGTTGGCACCCTGCGAGCGCCCACCGCCCTGCGGCTGCGCGACGATGGGCTCGGGCTTCACGTACGCGGCGACCTCGCCGACGAGCGCGACGACCTCGGGGGAGGCCGAGGTGACCGGCTGCGGCGTGACGTCGATCTTGGCCTTGCGCAGGATGTCGAGGGTGTCGCGACGCTGCTCGGGCAGCATGATCGTGACGACGTCGCCGGCCGAACCGGCCCGGGCGGTACGGCCCGAGCGGTGCAGGTATGCCTTGTGCTCGACGGGCGGGTCGACGTGGACCACGAGCTCCACACCGTCGACGTGCACGCCGCGTGCCGCGACGTCGGTGGCGACGAGGACCTTGGCGCGTCCGTCGCCGAACGCCGCGAGGTTGCGGTCGCGGGCGGGCTGCGACAGGTTGCCGTGCAGGTCGACGGACGGGATGCCGGCGGCGGTCAGCTCCTTGGCGAGCTTCTTGGCCTGGTGCTTGGTGCGCATGAAGAGGATGCGGCGAGCGGTTCCGGAAGCGAGTGTCCGGACGAGCTGCTTCTTGGCATCCGCGTCGGCCGGCGCGAAGACGTGGTGGGTCATCGCGGCGACGTGCGAGTGGGCCTCGTCAACCGAGTGCAGCACCTCGTTGCGGAGGAAGCGCTTGACGAGCTTGTCCACGCCGTTGTCGAGCGTCGCCGAGAACAGCAGGCGCTGACCGTCGGCGGGCGTACGCGCCAGCAGACGGGTGACGCCGGGGAGGAAGCCCAGGTCGGCCATGTGGTCGGCCTCGTCGAGGACGGTGATCTCGATCGCGTCGAGGCTCGCGAAGCCCTGACCGATGAGGTCCTCCAGTCGGCCGGGGCACGCGACGAGGATGTCGACGCCGGCGTTCAGAGCGTCGACCTGACGCTTCTGGTTCACGCCGCCGTAGACGGTCGTGGTGGTGAGGTCGTAGGCCGCGGCGAGGGGCTTGATGACCTCGTCGATCTGGTTGGCGAGTTCGCGGGTGGGGGCGAGCACGAGAGCGCGGGGCTTGCGTCCGCGGCGGCGGTCGCTCGTCGCGGCCAGGCGCGCCACGAGCGGCAGCGAGAACGCGAGGGTCTTGCCGGAGCCGGTCTTGCCTCGGCCGAGCACGTCGCGGCCGGCGAGCGTGTCGGGAAGGGTGTCGGCCTGGATCGGGAAGGGCTCGTTCTTGCCCTGCTCGGCGAGCACGGCGATCAGCGGCGCGGGCACGCCGAGGTCGGTGAAGTTCTGGGACGTCATGAAGTCTCCTGCCGCGGCGCACGCGCGCACGGCGGTTCGGGATGCCGCGATACTGCGGCTGAGATGGGCGAAGGCGCCGGGTGGCGCATCCGTTCGCCGTGAAGGTCAAAGGCCCACGCGAGGGGGCCGGTGCGTTCGACGACGCTGGGAGCGAGAGCTCCGGCATCCAGTCTAGCGGGTGGCGTCAGTCCGCCGCTCGCCAGCAGCCCGCGACGTGGTCGTCGACCATGCCCGAGGACTGCATCAGCGCGTACATCGTGGTGGGACCGACGAAGCGGAAACCCCGGCGCCGGAGCTCCTTGCTCATCGCCTCGGACTCGGGCGTCACGGCCGGCACCTCGGCGAACGATGACGGGGGCGTGTGCGCGGCGGGGGCGAACGACCACAGCAGGGCGTCGAGCTCTCCGTCTGCCATGTCGGCCACGATCGCGGCATTGCCGATCACGGCCTCGATCTTGCCGCGGTGGCGGATGATCCCGGCATCCTGGAGCAGGCGATGGACGTCGTCGGGCCCGAACGCCGCCACGATCGAGGGTTCGAACCGGTGGAAGACCTCGCGGAAGCGCGGACGCTTACGCAGGATCGTGATCCACGACAGCCCCGCCTGGAAGCCCTCGAGGCTCATCTTCTCGAACAGGGGCCGGTCGCCCCGCAGCTCGGTGCCCCACTCCTCGTCGTGGTACCTCCGGTACTCGGCGTCGTCGCCGGCCCACGCGCAGCGGGCGATGCCGTCGGCGTCGATCAGGAGGTCGCTCATGGTCTCAGGGTAGGCCGGGGGTCGGACACGACCTCGTCGGGCGTCGCGAGAACAGGCGGAGCGCTGCACACAGGCCGATCTCGCCTGAATCGACCTGTTCCGGACACCCGCCCTGTTCTCGCGACGGCCCGCGGACATGACGAAGGGCGGCGGCCGTCCGACCACCGCCCTTCTCGCGGCGCTCTATTTGCCCGGCTTCTTCTCCGGCACCGGGGCGTTGCCCGAGGCCCGCAGCGCGGCGTAGTACGAGGCCGCCTCGTTCTGCCGGTCGTCCTCGACACCCGTGGCGATCGAGGCGCGGATGTGCGCGGGGCGGTAGCCGAAGGCATCCACCAGGTCCTGGGCGTGCGGGCGCAGGCGCACGCAGAGACGGTCGATGTAGCTGGACACGGCTGCCGCGCGCTGCGTCGAGAGCCGCCCGTGGATCAGGTACCACGCCAGGTGCTTCTCGATGAGATGCAGGCCGAACAGGTCGCGCAGCCACGTGAGCACCTGACGCGTGTTGTCGTCGCCGACGCGGTTGATGGCGTCGGTGAACGCCTCCCATTGCAGCAGCTCGCCGTGCGCTCGCGCGGCTTCGATGAGCTCGGCCTGGTTCTCGTTGAACAGCGCCGCCGCGTCTTCGCGGGAGAGCTTGGATGCCGGACGCAGCCGTCCCGCGATGTCGGCGACCATCTGCTGCACACGATCGGCGAGCAGCTCGTGCTGCTGCTGGGCGCGCAGGCCCTTCTCGACCGACCGGGCCGTGGACCCGAGATCGCTGACGGCCTGCCCCAGCTGGCGCAGACCCGCACCGTGGAAGAGCTTCCCGGCCGTCTGCCCGACGGCGAACGCGGCGAGAGCCTTGGCATCCTTGCCCTTGAACTGCCGAGCGTAGTCGGCGAGCAGGCGCTTGCCGACGAGCTGCAGCAGGACGTTGTTGTCGCCCTCGAACGTGACGTAGATGTCGAGGTCGGCGCGCAGGCCCACGAGGCGGTTCTCGAACAGGAACCCCTGACCGCCGCACGCCTCGCGCGACTCCTGAAGGGTGTCGAGCGCGTGCCACGTGGACAGCGGCTTGAGCGCGGCCGCGAGGGTTTCGAGGTCTTCTCGATCGGCATCCGTGTCGAGGCGACCGCTGAAGACGCCGTCGAACTTCTGCAGGAACTCGTCGTGCGCGAAGATCTGCGCGTACGTCGTGGCCAGGCGCGGCAGCAGGCGACGCTGGTGCTTGCCGTAGTCGAGCAGCGTGACCTCGGGGGTTCCGCTGCCGGAGTCGAACTGCCGGCGCTGGTTGCCGTAGGTGACCGCGATCGTGAGGCCGATCGCCGATGCCCAGGCCGCGGCCCCGTCGAGCGAGACCCGGCCCTGCACGAGGGTGCCGAGCATCGTGAAGAACCGGCGACCCGGGCTGGCGATGTCGCTCGAGTAGGTGCCGTCGGCGGCGACGTCGCCGTAGCGGTTCAGCAGGTTCTCGCGCGGGATGCGGACCTTGTCGAAGTGCAGGCGCCCGTTGTCGATGCCGTTGAGGCCGCCCTTGAGGCCGTCGTCCTCGCCGCCGATGCCGGGGAGGAAGCTGCCTTCGTCGTCGCGCAGGGGCACGTAGAAGCAGTGCACACCGTGGTTCACGCCGTTGGTGATGAGCTGCGCGAACACCGTCGCGGCCTTGCCGTGCAGCGCGGCGTTGCCGAGGTAGTCCTTCCATGCGCCGCGGAACGGCGTGTGAATGATGAACTCCTCGGTGTCGGCGTCGTAGGTCGCCGTCGTGCCGATCGCGGCGACGTCCGAGCCGTGCCCGGTCTCGGTCATCGCGAACGCCCCCGGGATGTCGAGGCTCATGATGCCGGGCAGCCACTTCTCGTGGTGCTTCTCTGTGCCCAGCTGCAGAACAGCCGAACCGAACAGGCCCCACTGGACGCCCGACTTGATCTGCAGGCTGGGGTCGGCGGCGACGAGTTCTTCGAACCCGGCGATGTTGGCGCCGTTGTTCTCTTCGCCGCCGAACCGCTTCGGGAACGCGCGGTGCACGGCCTTGCGCGCGACGAGCTCGTGCAGCTGGCCGAGCGTGCGCTCGCGGTGGGCGTCCATGCCCAGGCTGTCATCGCGCCAGAAGAGGGGGTCCTCGAGCATGGCGCGCGCCTCGCGGCGCGTGTCGGCCCACGTTCCGAGCAGCAGGTCGGTGACCCGCTCGATGTCGATGCGGCTCTCGGCGGCCTCGGCGGCGGAGTGCGCGGCGGTGGGCGCACCCCCGACGGGGGTACGCGTGCTCGTGGCGGGCGTGGTGGGACGGACGGCGGCGTCGGTCATTTCGGCACCTTTCGACGTTGCAAAGGGATGCCACCACGGTAGGAGTCCCACAACAGCCGAGCAAACATTGTGTGAGGTGCACACAACCGTGTGCGGCGAGGTCGCGGCCGGCGGTTGTGGGCCGTCAACATCCATGGGAGACCGCCGAGCGTGTCAGTGCTGGGCCACGACCATCAGGATGCCATCGCCGTACGCCTCGCGCTTCTTGGCCCCGATGCCGGTGATGCCGTCGAGGTCGCCGATCGACGCCGGGCGCTCGGCCGCGATCGCCCGCAGCGTGGCATCGCCGAAGACGATGTACGCGGGGACGCCCTGCTCGCGGGCCTGCTCGGCGCGCCACGCCCGCAGCGCCTCGAAGAGGTCGCGGTCGCCGGCGGCGACGTCGTCCGCACTCGACTTGCGGGGCCTGCTCGACCCGCCGCCGGCGCGGCCGAGGGCGTCACGGCGGAGCGGAACGGGCGTCTCGCCGCGCAGCACCCCGGCCGAGGCATCGCTGAGGGCGAGCGTGCCGTAGTCGCCCTGCGCGACGAGGATGCCGCGGGCGAGGAGCTGCCGGATGACACTGCGCCAGTCCTGGTCGGACAGGTCGGCCCCGAGCCCGTAGGTGGTGAGTCGGTCGTGCCCCTGCTGCGCGATTCGGTCGGTCTTCGCTCCGCGCAGGATGTCGATGAGATGCCCGGCACCGAACGCCTGCCCGCGCTCGCGCTGCAGCCGGACGATGGTCGACAGGAGCTTCTGCGCGGCGACGAGACCATCCCACGTCTCGGGTGGGGTGAGGCACGTGTCGCAGTTGCCGCACGGCTCCGAGGGCTCACCGAAGTACGACAGCAGGTTCTGGCGGCGGCAGCCGACCGTCTCGCACAGCGCCAGCATCGCGTCGAGATGCTGACCGAGGCGCATCTTGTACGACCGGTCGCCGGGCGACTGGTCGATCATGCGCCGCTGCTGGACGACGTCGCCGAGACCGTACGCCATCCACACGACCGACGGATCGCCGTCGCGCCCCGCACGACCGGTCTCCTGGTAGTAGCCCTCGACCGACTTCGGCAGATCGATGTGGGCGACGAAGCGCACGTCGGGTTTGTCGATGCCCATCCCGAACGCGATCGTCGCGACCATGATGACCCCGTCGTCACGGAGGAAGCGCGACTGGTTCGCCGCACGGATGGAGGCATCGAGGCCCGCGTGGTAGGGCAGGGCGTCGAGTCCCTGCGCGGCCAGATACGCCGCGGTCTGCTCCACGCTTTTCCGACTCAGCGCGTAGACGATGCCCGCCGATCCCTCGGGCTGCGAGCGGATGAACGACACCAGCTGCCGACGGGGGTCGACCTTGGCCTCGATCCGGTACTGGATGTTGGGTCGGTCGAAGCTCGCGATGAACGTCGTGGCGTCGCGCAAGCGAAGACGTTCGACGATCTCGCGCGCCGTCTCGGGCGTGGCGGTGGCGGTGAGCGCCATGCGCGGGACGCCCGGGAAGCGGTCGGCGAGATCGCCGAGCGCGAGGTAATCGGGACGGAAGTCATGGCCCCACTGCGACACGCAGTGGGCCTCGTCGATCGCGATGACGCTCAGGCGCCCGCGCGACAGCAACCCGAGGGTCTGCGCACCATTGAGGCGTTCGGGTGCGACGTAGAGGAGGTCGAGGTCGCCGGCGAGGTACGCCTGCTCGACGGCCTGGCGCTCGGCGGGGGCCTGGGTCGAGTTGAGGTACGCCGCGCGCACGCCGTTGGCCACGAGCGCGTCGACCTGGTCGTGCATGAGGGCGATCAGAGGGCTCACCACGAGTCCGGTGCCGGGCCGCACGAGCGCGGGCACCTGATAGGTGACGCTCTTGCCACCACCGGTCGGCATCAGCACGACCGCGTCGCCGCCGTCGATCACCCGCTGGACGATGTCGGCCTGATCGCCGCGAAAGGCGTCGTAGCCGTAGACCTCGTGGAGGACCTCGCGCGGATCCCGCCCGCTGAAGTCGCGCACCCCGGGCAACTCCCGTGCCGCGCCGGTCGCGACCGCGGCACGGGCGAACGGCGATGCCGCGGCATCCCTCGGCGGCGGCGGGGCATCCGGATCCTCGGGCGGAGCGAAGAGGTCTGGATCCCAGTCGGCACCCGCGTAGGGGTCGTCGTAGCCGTCGAACGCCTCGGGTGGCGCGTCGGCGTACGGCTCGGGTGCGGCGCCGGGAAATGTCACCCGTCCACGGTAACCCGGGGCACCGACACCCGCGGCGGCCGAACCGGGCCGCCGTGGTCAACGGTCGCGGAATCCGTGCGGTGGAGGAGCGGCCGCGCCCGCGCAGCGCCGGTATGCACGACGAGGCGCCGTCGCGTCCAGGGATGGCGGAACAGCGCGCACCCTGCCAGCGTTGACGGAAGTACCGACGACCCGGAGGCGACATGACCGACGACCTGACCGTGACCCGCAACGACGAGGCCCACCGCTACGAGGTGCATGTGGACGGCGAGCTGGGGGGCTTTCTCGAGTTCCGCCCGGCGGGCGAGGGCCGTGTCGCGCTGCCCCACACGGAGGTGGACTCGGCCTTCAAGGGCAAGGGCCTGGGCTCGGCCCTCGCCAGCGAAGCGCTCGCCGACCTGGCCCGCCGCGGTGACGCGATCATCCCCACGTGCCCCTTCGTGGCCCACTACCTGCGTGAGCACGACGTGCCGGGTCTCGTCATCGACTGGCCGCGCGAGGAGGACGCCGCTGACTCCGCCGACCCCGGCGAACCGGCATGACCAGACTGGACGTCGCTCCGCCCGCATCCGAAGGGCCCGTCGACTGCGACGGACCCCGCTCCCTCGTGGTCGAGGCGCGGGAGGTTCCGCTCGGGGGCGTCCGCGGCATGGAGGTGCACCGCACCCTGCCCCACCGCGCGCTGCCGATGGTGGGCGCATGGTGCTTCCTCGACCGCTTCGGCCCGCAGGACACCCTGATGCGCGTCGAGCCGCACCCGCACATCGGGTTGCAGACGGTGACCTGGCCGATCGTGGGCGAAGTACGACACCGGGATGCCGTCGGCAGCGACGTCGTCGTTCGCCCCGGCGCCCTGAACCTGATGACGAGCGGCGAGGGCATCGCGCACTCGGAGTACTCGGTCGGTGACGCCCCGATCCCGCTCGACGCCCTGCAATTGTGGGTCGCGCTGCCCGAGGCGCGTCGCCACGGCGCTCCCGCCTTCGAGCGCCACGAGAACCTCCCGGTGCTGGACCTCGGCGAAGGCGCGGATGCGGTCGTCGTGATGGGCGCGCTCGGCGACGTCGAGTCCCCCGCCACCGTCCACACGCCCATCGTCGGCGCCGAGCTCCGGCTTCCCGCGGGCGTCCCCGTGCGCGTGCCTCTCGTCCCGGGGTGGGAATATGCGCTGTACGGAATGATCGGATCCACCGACGTGCAGACGGGAATGGATGCCGTCGACGCCGACGCCGCGCGGCGCGAGACGCCCCTCGCGACGGCGGGGACTACGGCATCCGTCGACGGATCCCGACTGGTCTATCTCGGCACCGGCCGCGACCACGTGGACGTCGTCTCGCCGGCAGGCGCCCGGGTGTTCCTGCTCGGCGGCGAGCCGTTCGAGGCGGACATCGTGATGTGGTGGAACTTCGTGGGCCGTTCGCACGACGAGATCGTCGCCGCTCGCGAGGCGTGGGAGGCGCAGTCCTCGCGCTTCGGAGCGGTGGTCGATCACGGCCCGGAGCGCATCCCCGCCCCGCCGCTGCCCGCCGTGCGGCTCACTCCGCGCCGACGTCGGGTGTAGCGCGCCGCGCGAGGCTTCACTGTCCACTACACGCGGACGGCGCACCGCGGCATCCGCGTGTCGTGGACACTCGACGAGGCGTCGATCGGCCCGCGGCCCGCGCAGACGACTCCCCACACGCGAACGCGGCGCCCGAGCCGGAGCCCGGACGCCGCGTCGGCGTGAGGATCAGCGCAGCACGATGAACGCGCTGTGCGCCGTGGAGTCCTCGACCGTCTCGCTGCCCGCGTACTCCGCGGTCACGATGCGCAGGCCCCGCGTCTGCGGGTCGAGCGTGATCGTGGCGCGGCCGCCCTCGAGCGTCGCCGTGTAGGGCTTGCCCGCGACGGTCACCGTCACCTCGCCCGTGGGCGTGGGGCCGATCAGGGACCGGACCTTCACGGTGAGCGTGTAGGTGTCCGAGCTGCGCCCGACCCACGGGTTCACGGCGACCGTGGTGAACGAGGCCGCGACCACCGGGACGCCGGCGCTGTCCGCACGACCGGTGAGCCCCGTCGCCGGAGAGGTCGCGGTGACCCGGACCGACAGCACGGCACCGACGTCTTCGCGCTTCACGCGGTACGTCGACGCGGTCGCGCCCTCGATCGGCTCGCCGCCCCGCAGCCACTGGAACGTCGTCGTGACCTCGGCGGGGTCCCATGTTCCCGGCGTCGCCGTGAGCGTGCGACCGAGCTTGGCCGTGCCCGTGACCGTCGGCGCCTCGACCGCGACGGGGGCCGCCTGGCCCGCGTCGACCGTCAGCACCGTCTGCACCGCGGACTCGCCGTACTGCACGACCCCGAGGTACCGCGTCTCGGGCTGCAGGCCCTGCCACGACAGCTCGTACGTCGTGACGACGCCCTGCTCGGCCGCGATCGGGTTCGGCGTCGCCGTGAGCTCCCCCGCACCACCCGGCTGGACGTTCGCGTAGGTCATGTCCCACGTGAACGGCGCGGTGAACGAGTAGACGTTCGCCTCGACGAGGTACGTGCCCGGAGTGGGGTCGGACAGCGACACGCGCTCGTCCGCCGCCCCCGTCGCCGACGTGAACCGCTCGTAGTACCGCAGGTCGTCGGCGCTCACCACGCGGGAGACGAACAGGTCGAGGTCGCTGCCGGTGTCGTCCGAGGAGTCGAGGTCGAAGCGCGAGAGGGTCGTCCCCTCGGGCACGTCGACGATCCACCGGACGTAGCCGTCGGCGTCACCGGAGTCCTGGTTGCCCGAGTGGCCGTCGACCGGGTTGTCGGGGTCGGTCAACAGCGTCGCCGCCGCCAGACCCGAGACCGTCAACGGGAGGTCGCCGCTCACGCCGGGGAGGATCTCGACATCGGTCGAGCCCGACAGACCCGTGCCGCTGACCTCGGCCGGAGCCTCCGCGGTGGTGGGACGCACGGCGATCGGCGACCGCACCTGGGTGTCGCCGCTCGTCCAGGTGAGGAACCCGGTCGTCCACTCCTCGGCCGCAGCTGTCGTGCGCGAGAACGTGACCGTGAAGGTCTGCGTCTCGCCCGCTGCGCCGAACGTCAGCGTGGACGGTTCGACCGTGGCATCCAGGCCGGGAACGTCGACGGATGCCGAGAACGTGCCCGCCTGCGTCGACGTCACCGTGCGCGTGACGGTCTGGGGTTTGGCGAGCGAGCCGATCGAGATCGATGCGAGGTTCAGGTCGCTGCCGTCGATCGGCTCGACGCCGAAGTCCTCGAGGCCCTTGCCCTGGAGGAACGCCGCCCAATCGGCGGGGCCGTTGAGGTACATCAGACCGGGATCGAAGTACCTCGTCGGGTCGACGTGTCCGGCACCCTGCGCGAACGGATCCTGCGCGGGCGCACCCTCGCTATCGACGGTGTCGTATGCCGTGGTCATCATGGCGGACTTCACCTCGGCGGGCGTGGCCAGCGGCCGCTCCCCGAGGTACAGCGCCGCGAGACCGGCGACGTGCGGCGACGACATCGACGTTCCGGACAGGAACTCGAACGTCGGCGCGGCGCCCTCGGCGTTCGCGGCGGCAGCGAGGATCGCCACGCCCGGAGCCGAGACGTCGGGCTTCAGCACGTCGCTGCCGTCAGCCAGCATCGGGCCGCGGCTGGAGAAGCCCGCGACCTGCGGCGTCGGCGTCTCTACGCCGGTGATGTTCTCGCCCACGAGGGTCGCCGTGGCATCCGGGGTTCCCTGCACGTACGCGAGCAGCTCGTCGCGGTAGCGCGCGTCGATGTGCACCGTCGGCACGGCGTGGAAGTCGTTGTCGACCGACGCCGGTGTGACGTTGACGAGGATCATGCCGACCCCGCCCGCCTCTTCGACGGCCTGCGACTTCTCGATGCGGGCGTTCTGCCCGCGATCGCACACGACGATCTTCCCGTCGGCCTGCGCGGCGTCGAGCGACCCGATCAGGCACAGCGCCGCGTTGGCCGGATCGGCTCCGGATGCCGCGATGTCACCGGCGTAGACGACCGGTCCGGTGACCTCCTCCCCCGCGGGGACGGACACCGACGCACCCGCGGCCTGGAAGCCGTTCGGGAGCGTCACCGTGCCCTCGTAGGTCGGGATCGTGGATGCCGCGACGGTGGTGTACCAGGGCGAGGCGTGGTCGGCGGTCGACGCGTCGGGGCCGGAGTTGCCGGCCGAGACCGCGACGAAGATGCCCGCCGCGGCGGCATTGAAGAACGCCGCGTCCTCGAGGGCGAGGGTGGTCGTCGCCGCGCCGCCGCCGATGGAGTAGTTGATGACATCGACGCCGTCGTCCACCGCGGCGTTGATGGCGCCGAGCAGGTCGCTCAGCGCGCAGACGTCGTCGGTGGTCACGAGGGGATCGGGTCCGGAATAGCACGCCTTGTACGCGGCGACCTTGGCGGCCGGTGCGACGCCCGAGATGGCACCGAAGTCGATCCCTTCGACGTCGGCCTCGACGCCCTTGTTGCCCGCGGCGGTGCTCGCGGTGTGCGAACCGTGCGCGTCGCCGTCGCGCGGCGAGCGGTAGTCGGCCTCGAACGTGAAGCCGGTGGCCGCGGCGCCCTGGTCGAAGTAGCGCGCGCCCACGAGCTTCGTCGAGTAGTCGTCGACCGACCAACCGTCGCCCGTGGCGACCCGCGGCGAGCGGAAGTCGGTGCCGTCGGCCTTGCGATAGACGACGTCGTTGCCGTCGACGTAGGGCTCATCGCCGGGGGTGGTACCGAGCGGATCACCGGCGAAGGAGGGGTTCTCGGGCGCGATCCCGGTGTCGATGACGCCGACGACGACGCCCTCGCCGGCCGCGTCGATCCCGCCGACCTGTTGCCAGACGCCACCGTCGCCCTCCAGTCCGAGGAACTCGGTGGACGGCACGGCCACCGGCTGGCGGATCTCGTCGGGGACGACCTTCTGCACGCCCTCAGTGGCGGCGAGCTTCGCGGCCTGGTTCGGGTCCATCGTGGCGCTGAAGCCGTTGACGGCGAGCGTGTACGAGTAGTCGGTATCGACCCCGACCTCGGCCGCGACGTCCTGCTGGCGCTGCTCGAGGAAGGCCGAGTACTCGCGGACGGCGTCGGAGTCGGTGTCGAGCCGGGCGCCGTCGGACTTGGTGGCGCCGAGGCCTGCTTCGCCGCCGTCATAGGTGGCGACGGGCGCTTCGTCGAGGACGACGATGTAGCGGCCCGATGAGGACTCGATGGGTGTGGGAGGCGTCACCCCCTCGTCCACGACGGCGGCCTGCACGGAAGTTGCTCCGGCAGCGGTGAAGAGCCCGGCCAACGCGATGACCGCGACCGAACGCAGGGGACGACCCATAGTGCGCTCCAAACGGGGGGATGAATTGAGCGATCTGCGCGGCATCTGTGGCGCGCGTTGCCCAAACATAACTCACGGCCAATTCATCACCAACGGTTTCTTTTGGACGGCGTCCGAGAACGGGATGCCACGCTGCCGATACGCTGGCCTCGTGTCGTCGGCATCCCGTCTGTCCACCCGCGTGCTGCTCGTCTGCGCCGCGATCGGGGTGGGCACGGGGATCCTGGGTGGCGCGGCCGGGTGGCTGACGCTCGTCGTGCTGGCGACCGCCCCGTGGGCGTACGGCCTGGTCCTCGGCTCGCACGTGCTGCCCGGGATCATCGCGCAGCAGGTCGTCCGGCGGCCCTGGGTGGCCCTGCTCACGCACGTGCTCGCCGCGCTGGTCGCCAGCGCCATGGCCCCGCAGTGGACCTTCCGCTTCCTCGGGACCGCGGTCCTCTTCGGCGGCATCCAGGAGGGGGTCGCCGCCCTCACCCGCTACCGCGTGTGGGGTGCGGTCCGCTTCTTCGTCTCCGCCGTGATCATCGGTCTGCTCGTCGCGGCGGCCGTCTGGTTCGCCGCCGATATCGGGGCGCTCGCCCCCTGGGCGCAGATCACCTACCTCGTGATCGGGGTGCTGGGGCCCGTCGTGTGGACGGCCGTCGGCATCGCGATCGGTTCGGGTCTGCGCGGCGCGGGCGTCGCACGGGGTCTGTCGCGGCGTTAGTCGGTTCGCCGCGGCCGCCGCGCGAGCCCAGCCCACGCCCGAGCGAGCAGCGCCGCGACCCCACCCACGATCACCCACGTCGCGAACGAGCCCAGCCACCCGGTCACGAAGAACCCGAGCAGCAGCGCGGCCACGAACAGCACCCCGATCGCCAGCATGGTCAGCACGACGAGCAGCACGGCCCGGACCGGATGCCACGCGAACGCGCGCGGACCGCTCCACGCCGTGGCATCCACGTTTCCCGCCGGTGAGACGATCACGACAGCGATGAGAAGCGCGGGGATCAGGGTCCCCCTCGAGACGATCGCGAGAGCGCCGACCACGACGAGCGCGAGGACCACGGCGGCGAGCGCGCGCCGCACGCGGGGACGCAGCGGACCCGGCGCACCGACGAGCACGACGACGGCGGTCGCGGCCGCGACGAGCGCCAGCACCGACCCGGCCAGCAGGGACACGAACCCCAGGGATGCCGCGGGCGTCAGCTCCGGGATCACGCACAGCGCCTGAACGAGGGCGTTCCCCACCACGGCGGCGGCGATCAGCAGGACGCGCCTCACGGGGCGACCCCCGCGGCCCGGTCGATCACGGCGCTGACGCTGCCGGTGAACACCGCCTGGGAGCCGATGCTCACGGTGAAGCTGTCGGGGTCGGTCGACGGCGAGGTGGCCGTGACTGCCTCGCCCGCGGCGGTCGTGCCGGCGCAGGCGATCGCGCCGTCGTCGGCGCGGGTGCAGGTCGGCACAGCTTCGAGCGCGATGCCCTTCTGCTGCAGCACGTCGATTGTCGCGAAACGCACCTCGGTCAGGTGGTTTCCGCCGACGGGCGCGATCGCGGCGACCTGCGAGCAGCCGGCCAGCGCCAGAGCCGCCAGCAGGAGCACCGGGAAAGCAACGCGCCTCACAGCCCCCGCTCCTTCTCGTACGCGAGGATGCGCGCGCGCTCGGTGACGTGCTGCGCCTCGAGCTGCGCGTCGGTGATCACCGACAGGTCGAACGGCGCCGGTAGGAGGAGCTCGGTGTTGCGGTCGAGCGGCGACCCGCGCCGCATGAGCGGCGTTTCGGCCCAGTCGTTCGCGGCGAGCTCGCGGCTTCGGGATGCGAGATCGGCGACCGAGCCCGAATTTCCCGGCACCGCGGGCGAAGCGTGGTCGAGAACCGTGGTGAACAGCGACAGCGTGCCGTCGCGGTTGTCGACGATCTCGACCACCTGCTGCTGCTGCGGGAAGTCGATGCACGACGCCGTCGTGATCTCCCAGAACCCGCCCTGGGCGTTCGTGTGCGCGAGGATCTGGTTGAGGTGCGTGTGGCCGTTCAGCCACCCCACGACGACGGGGAACTCCAGCAGCATCGCGACGAACTCGTCGGCGCCGTACAGCTTCTCGTCGACCCCGGGCCGGGTCGCGCGGTTCTCGAGCGTGAGGCTGTTGTGGTGGCTGAAGATCAGCGCAAGCACCTGGTCGCGCTGTGCGATCTCGAGCTGCGAGCGCAGCCACTGCATCTGCGACTCGGGCACCGCACCGTCGGGGCCCGCGACGGCGTTGCATGTGTCGAGCCCGAACGCCCGGACGCGCGGGCTGAGGTCGGCCTGCCACCACGTCTCGCCCGAGGCGAGGTTGTGCGCGGTGAAGCCGTGGCCGACGGGTCCGGGAGTGGGTTCCGTCCGGAAGTGCTCGGCCATGAAGTCCCGCTGTTCGAACAGGAAGCGGTCGGGGTTGGCTGCGACCTCCTTGAAACCCGGACCCCCGGATGCCAGCCCCAGCGCCGCGAGCACCTGGGCGAGGACGCTCGTGCCCGCAGCCCACCCCTCGAGGGCCGTGGAGGCCGTGGCATCCAGGGTGTACGACTTCCGGGCGCCGACGGCGAGCGCGCGTAGCTGCGGGCTGATGTCGAAGGTGCCGAGCAGCAGTGTGTCGTGATTGCCGTAGACGGCGTACCAAGGGGCGGGGAGGCCCACGGATTTCACGGGCTGCGCGATCGCCTGCACGAGAAGGTCGGGCAGACGCGGGAAGCCGTAATCGCCGAAGTCGCCGCCGGTCGGGTCGCCGGGACGGTACGCCCACGTGGCCTCGCTCCAGGCTTGAACGCCCTGCCATTCCGGGCCGCCGGTGGCGGGGTCGACCGCGAGGCCGTCCATGAGGTCGATGTACCAGCGCAGCTCGAGGTGCGAGTGCATGTCGGCACTGTCGCCGGTGACGATCGCGGCGCTCATCGGCGCGCCCGTGAGCGGACTGTACCGGGCGTCCGAGAACGCCTGCACCATGGCCGCCGTCGCGTGGGGACTCAGCGGATCCTGCGGGTGGAAGGCCGAGCCCCAAGCCGAGTGGTCCTGCACGATCATCGGCTCGATGCGCCCGGGCGACTGCGCCTCGATGACGTGCAGGTCGGACAGGTGCCCCACGTACAGCAGTGAGCGGCGGGCGGTGATGCGCGTGGGTGAGGGCGACCGCCGCAGCACGTCGATGCGCGGCAGGTACGGCTCGCCGGGTCCCGTCGTGAGCGTGCGGTACTTCCCCGACAGGATCGAGCCCTGCCGGATCGTCTGCAGCAGCGTCGACGGGATGTCGGCCGACGGCGTGGCCGCGCGCGCAAGCCGCGGTGCGAGCACGTCGAACCCCAGCCCCGACGCGGCGGCAGCGGCGGCGGTGGCGTGCAGGAACTGACGGCGGGAGAGACCGGTCACGAGATCGTCCGTTCGGGCGGAGGAAGACCTCGAATGTACCGTTTGCGCAATCGCGCCGTCGAGAACTCCCGGCATCGGTTCGATATCGAGACGCCGACCGAAACAGGTAAGGGCGGCCTAAGTAGACTGGATGCCTCGCCGAAGGACACCCGTGACCGCCCACCCGCACCCGACCGCCGCGGCGCCCCGCACGGGCGTCGACGCGCTGCTGCGCCTGCGTAACGCTGCTGTCACGCACCTCGAGGCCGACCGCCCGACACCCGCCGACGTGAGCTTCGAGGTGCGCCCGGGCCAAGTGGTGCTGCTCCTCGGGCCGAGCGGGTCCGGCAAGTCCACGCTCGGCCTTGCGATGAACGGGCTCATCCCCCACGCGGTTCCCGCCGAGGTGTCGGGAACGGTGACCGTCGGCGGACGGGATGCCGCGACCACCCCGGTCGCCGAACTCGCGCAGACCGTTGCGATGGTGTTCCAAGACCCCGACGCCCAGCTCATCACCGGCACCGTGCTCGACGAGGTGTGCTTCGGCCCGGAGAATCTGCGCCTGCCCGTCCCCGAGGTGCTCGCCCGTGCCGAAGCAGCGCTGCGCCGCGTGGGGCTGTGGGAGCGGCGCGACGACTCCCCCGATGTCCTCTCCGGCGGGAGTCGGCAGCGCCTGGCGATCGCGTGCGCGCTGGCGATGGCATCCCCTCTCCTGGTGCTCGATGAGCCGACCGCGAGCCTGGACCCGGCGGGGGTCGTGGAGGTCTACGCGGCCCTGCGCGATGTCGTCGCGGCCGGAGACCGGGCGATCATGCTGATCGAGCACGACCTGGATGCCGCTGTGGAGCTGGTCGACCGGGTCGTCGCACTCGACGGCGAGGGGCGTGTCGTCGCGGACGGCGACGTGGACGAGGTGCTGCGCGGGCGGGCCCGGGAACTGCACGACCTCGGGGTGTGGCTGCCGAGCGCGACGCTCGCGGCGCTGCGGCTGCGCCGCGCGGGCTATGCCATCGACCGGCTGCCGCTGACGGCGGAGGAGCTGCGGGCGTCTCTCGAGGATGCGGCACCGGTAGCCGTGGCATCCGTTCCCCGTCTCGTCCCGGCGCGGCCGGGCGGAGAACCGCTTCTCCGCGTGCGGGGTCTCGGGGTGACGCGCGGCCGCACCACCGTCCTGCGGGACGTCGATCTCGACGTGTCGACGGGCGAGTTCGTCGCCGTCGTCGGGCCCAACGGCGCCGGAAAGACGACCCTGGTGCAGGCGATCGCCGGCGTCCGACGGCCGCCGCGCGGCACGGTGCGCGTCGACGGCCTCGACGTGCGGCGCCTGCCGCCGCGGGAGCTCTCGCGTCACGTCGGGTTCGTGTTCCAGAACCCCGAACACCAGTTCGTCACGACGACGGTGTTCGACGAGCTCGCCCACGGCCTGCGCCGCCTGCCGCTCCCCGAGACGGAGGTGCGCTCCCGCGTCGACGCGATTCTTGAGCGGTTCGGGCTCGCCGACCGCGCCGGCTCCCATCCGTTCCTGCTCTCCGGCGGCCAGAAGCGGCGGCTGTCGGTGGGGACGGCACTCGTCGGGGGCGCTCGGTTGCTCGTCCTCGACGAACCGACCTACGGACAGGACCGCGCCCGCGCCGACGAGATGCTCGCGATGCTCGACGACCTGCGCGCCGAGGGGACGGGCCTCATCGTCGTCACGCACGACCTGCAGCTCGTCGCCGAGCGCGCGGATCGGGTGGTGGTGATGGATGCCGGTCGACTCGCCGCCGACGCCCCCGCCGATGCCGTGTTCGCCGACGTGGCGCTGCTCGAACGCACGGGTCTGGGCAGTCCGCCCCTCCGCCGTGCGTTCGACGGACTGCAACGGCATCCGCAGCTGGCGGGGATCACCCGCCTGCGCGACCTTCCGAGCGGCGACTCATGACCGCCGTCACGCTCGCGCCCGGCCGGACGCCGTTCCTTCTGCCGCTGAACCCGCTCGCGAAGATCGCGGCGGCGCTCCCCGCGATGGTCGCGCTCGTGTTCGTGCGCGACCTCGCGATCCCGGCGGCGTTCATCGGTCTGGCGTACCTGTTGCTGGTGACGGGGGCCCGGTGGTCGGCGCGGCTCGTCGTTGTGCTGGCCGCGGTGGTGCCGCTCGCGGTGGTCGTCGTCGGTGTCGGGTTCGCGCTGTGGGTCGACCCGTCCATGGGAGGCACCGCCGTTCTGAGCGTCGGGTCGTGGGCCCTGACCGACACCGCTCTGACGGTGGGACTCGCGACCGGGCTGCGGCTCGCCGCGATCGGGAGTCTCGCCCTCATCGGTGGGCTGACCATGACCGGCACCGACCTCGTCCGTGCACTCGTGCGGCAGCTCCACGTGCCGTATCGGATCGGGTACGCCGCGCTCGCGGCCATCCGCTTCGTCCCGCGCTTCGGCCGCGAGCTCGAGACGATCCGTCAGGCGCACCGGGTCCGCGGCGTCGGAGGCTTCGCACCCCTGCAGTGGATCCGCACCGTGGTGCCGCTCCTCGCCGGCGGCATCCGTCACGCGGAGCGAGTGGCGCTGGCCATGGACGCCCGCGCCTTCGGCGCCCACCCCGACCGCACCGAACGGCACCTCGTGCCGTGGCGGCAGCGCGACACCGTGTTCGTGCTGGCGTTCTGGGCGGTGTCGTCGGCGATTCTTATGGCGGTGTGACGCCAGTTCAGTACGTCGGCGCTCCGGGGAGGCCGAAGAACTCCTCCAGCGTCGTGTACCCGCCATCGTGGTACACCTTGGCGAGGTCGGTGCCGATGTAGCGCAGGTGCCACGCCTCGGGCTCGTACCCGCTCACGTCGGTGCGCCCCTCGACGTAGCGCGTGATGTAGCCGTACTCCCAGGCGTGATCGCGCACCCAGGCCCCCTGGCTCGACGCGGCGACGTCGTCGAGGGTTCCGCACGACCGGTCGCACGGCACGATGTCGACCGCGAGTCCCGACTGGTGCTCGCTGAAGCCCGCACGGGCGCTCTCGCGGTCCGCGGCCTCCACGCCCACGACGGCCACCCGCTCCGCGTAGGTCGACTGCTGGTTCGTGTAGGAGCGGAAGGCGCTGAGGTACCCGATCTCGCCGGCGCCGGCGTCGGCGGCTCCGCGCACGAGCGCCGTGAGGGCATCGGCGGCCTGTCGGCGCAACCCCGACTCCTTGAGCGCGCGTACCCCATCCGGCATCACGATGTCGCCGGGCCGGTAGTCGCTGGGATCGAACGGACGCTTCTTGTTCACCACGACCCACTGCCGGTTCGGATCCGACAGCGAGATGCACGGAGCGATCCCGGATGCCACGGCGGAGCGGAACGCCTCCGCACCGCCGATCGCGGCGATCGTGGCCGCGTCGTCGCCGGACGACAGCACCGAGGTGAAGGCGGGGTCGTCGCACCGACTCGCGGGAGCGGGAGCTTCGGCGAGCACCGGGACCGGGAGTCCCTCGGCGGGCACCGCCGGGGGCCCCTCGATCACGGCGACGACCTCGGGCGCCGCGAGAGCAGCCGGGTCGCTGCCCGCCCGGGCGGCACCGATGGCCACGCCGCTCGCCGCGATCACCGTCAGCCCGAGCGCGAGCACCGCCACGCGTCGACGGGTTTCCCGCGGTTGCGATGCCCAGCGCGTCCCACGACCCGCCGCGGTGACCGCCGATTCGCGCTGGAGGCGTCGTGACATCGCCGGCTTCTCCGCGACCGCTACCACCTCGATCGCTTCCGTCGCCCGCCGTTCGGCCTCGGCGCGCGCGGCGCGTCGGGGCGACAGCTCGGGGTCGAAGGAGGTCACTCGCCCCATTCTCACCCGCGACCTCGCCGGAGTCGAGGTGACGCTCGGGGCACGGAGCGAATGCTCGGTTGTGCATCGGTGCCCGCGGGGGCAGGCTGAGTGGGTTGTGTTCGAACCGGGGGGCCATGATGAACGACGACGACCGCGACATCCTGCTCACCGTCCACCGGTACCTGGAACACGTCCACCGGGTGGCGGCAGACGACAGCGCGCACCGGCGCACCGAGCTGGCCGACGTCATCTCCGCGCACCTGGGGGTGGATGCCACCACGGTCCCGATCACGACGGAATCCCTGCCGCTGCACCGATACGTCGACGCGGACATCGCGCTCGATGAGCTGTCGGCGCTCGGCGACGGCCGGGTGGTCGGCGTCACCGGAGGCGATCAGCGGTGGCACCTCTCGGCATCCGATCTGCTGTCCTCGTCGTACTCCCGGTTCGCACCCGGTCCCATCTCGTACGAGACGCGCGCGGTCGGGCCGGGCGCGGAGCGGCGCGTCGTCGCCTTCGGCGTGCGGCTGTTGACATTCGAGAGCCATCCCCTCGCGGTCGTGCAGCGCTCCACCTCGCCGAACGTCATGCCGCCCGCGGCGCGCCTGGAATTGCTGGGAGCGGATCCGGATGCCACGGGCGCTGCGCTCACCGAGATCCGACGGCTCATGGTCGAACGCAGCGTGCTGCGCGGCCAGGTGCTGTCGTTCGTGCCGACCGAGTACGGCTCGGAGGCGGGGGCGACGTTCCTCCCCCGCCCGTCCGTCGACGCGGACGAGGTCGTGCTCGGTGACGGGGTTCTGCAGACGGTCGTGGATCACGTCGTGGGTATCGGCGACCAGCGCGACGTGCTGCGAGCCGCGGGACAGCACCTCACGCGCGGCGTTCTCCTCTACGGTCCGCCCGGCACCGGCAAGACGCTGACGGTGCGCCACCTGCTCTCGCGCACCCCGGGGACCACCGCCGTGGTGCTGACGGGATCGAGCGTACGATTCGTCACGGCGGCCGCCGAGATCGCGCGCACCTTCGCTCCGGCGCTCGTCGTGCTCGAAGACATCGACCTCGTCGCCGCCGATCGCGCCTACTCTCCGCAGCCCGTGCTGTTCGACGTGCTCGACGCCCTCGACGGCCTGGAGTCGGATGCCGATATCGCCTTCGTCATGACGACCAACCACGTGCAGATCCTCGAGGAAGCTCTCGCCGCCCGCCCCGGCCGCGTCGACCTCGGTGTCGAGATCGCCCTGCCGGACGCCGGCGCCCGCCGGCGCCTGTTCCGGCACTACGCAGGCACGCTGCCGTTCTCGTCCGAGGCACTGGATGCCGCGGCGGACCGGGCCGAGGGCACGACCGGCTCGTTCGCGAAGGAGCTCATCCGCCGCGCCGTTCTGAGCGCGGCGCTGCGCGGCGACGACGTCCCTGCCGACGACGACCTCGCGGCCGCGCTCGACGACCTCCTGTCGTCCGGGGCGGCGTTGACCCGGCTGCTCCTGGGCGGCAAGGAGTCTTTTTCTTCTATCTGAGTAGGATCCCGCTTGCCATATCTTCGAACGCATGTTCGTATATGAGGATGAGATGGCAGGGACAGAAGCTCGGCGTCGATGACACGGCGGCGCTCCCCGGCATGGAGCGCCGGGACGGCCTCGTCCGCACGGTCACCACCCCGGAGTTCGCCGGGATGACCTTCCACGAGGTGCTCGCCAAGACCGCACTGAACCGCGTGCCCGGCGCGTCCGCGATGCCCTTCGACTGGACGGTGAACCCGTACCGGGGCTGCAGTCATGCGTGTAGCTATTGCCTCTCACCCGACACGCTGATCATGGCCGCAGACGGGCGGCATGTGCCGCTCGCGGAGGTGAAGGTCGGTGATGAGATCCTCGGCACGGCGCCGCAGGGCGCTTATCGACGGTTCGTGCGCACCCGGGTCGTCGCGAAATGGCCGACGCGGAAGCGGGCGTACCGTGTGGCCCTGGCCGATGGCACCGAGATCATCGCGAGCGCCGACCATCGCTTCCTCACCGAGAGAGGATGGAAGTTCGTCCGCGGCGCGATGCACGGCGCCGGCCAGCGCGCCTATCTGACGACGTCGAACCGCCTGCAGGGATTCGGGCTCGGCGCCCCCGTGGCGCACCCCGCGGAGAGCGAGGATCGCAAGCGCGGCTACCTCACCGGCATGATCCGCGGCGACGGCATGATCTTCCATCGCACGTACGACGACGGGCACCGGGTTCGGCGCATCCACCGATTCCGTCTCGCACTCGCCGACGCCGAGCCACTCGCGCTGACACGCACGTATCTCCAAGAGCAAGGTATCCCGACCAGTAACCGCCCCTTCGCGGTGCCCGCCGGCTATCGACCGATGACGGCTCTGCACACGGCGCGATCAGCCGACATCGCCCGGCTCGAGAAGCACATCACGGTCCCGGAGCAGATATCTTCGGAGTGGCTCGCGGGGTTCCTGGGCGGGGTCTTCGACGCGGAAGGATCGTGCTCCCGGGGGATCCTCCGAATCTCGAATGCGAACGTCGAACTCCTCGATCTGATCGAAGAAGGCTTCACTCACTTCGGCTTCGACGCGGTGCGTGAGAGCAAGCCGAGCTCCGATGTGTGCTCCGTGCGCCTGCGCGGTGGGCTGGCTGCGCGTCAGCGTTTCTTCCGTATCGCGCAGCCTGCCCTTACCCGCAAGCTCGACATCGTCGGCACCGCGGTCAAGACGAGCGCGGATCTTCGCGTCGTCGCGGTCGAGGATCTCGGATACGAGATCGACATGCTCGATATCACCACCGGCACCGGCGATTTCATCGCCAACGGCGTCATCAGCCACAACTGCTTCGCTCGCAAGACGCACGAGTACCTCGATCTCGACTCGGGGGCCGACTTCGATTCGCAGATCGTGGTGAAGATCAACGTCGCCGACGTACTGCGCGGCGAGCTGCGCCGCGGGTCGTGGGCGCGGGAGCCCGTGATGCTGGGGACGAACACCGACCCGTACCAGCGCGCGGAGGGACGCTACCGGCTGATGCCCGACATCATCGGAGCCCTCACCGAGAACCGCACGCCGTTCTCGATCCTGACCAAGGGCACGCTGCTGCGGCGTGACCTGCCGCTCCTCACCGACGCGGCGAAAGAGGTCCGCGTGACGCTCGCGATGTCGATCGCGGTGTTCGACGACGCGCTCCAGCGCTCGCTCGAACCGGGCACCCCGACCGCCGAGGCGCGACTCGACACGGTGCGCGCCGCCACCGACGCGGGGTTCCGCGTGACGGTCTTCCTCATGCCGATCCTCCCGCACCTGACCGACTCGGTCGCCGCCCTGGATCACGCTCTCGGGCGCATCCGGGCCGCGGGTGCGGCGCGAGTCGTCTACGGGGCCCTGCACCTGCGCCCCGGCGCCAAGGAGTGGTTTCTGCAGTGGCTCGAGCGCGAGCATCCGGAACTCTTGTCGTCGTACCGTGGCCTCTACCCCGGCGTTTCCGTGACGGCCCCGCAGGCGTACCGACGCTGGCTCGGAAAGCGCGTCCAGCCGCTGCTGCGGATGCACCGTCTCGACGGCTGGGACGAGGACGACCACCCGCGCGGCCGACCACAGCCCGGACTCGCCGCCCGAACCGCGACCGCGCCGCGGCTCGGGCCCGTGCGGACGACCGGGTCTCCGGCATCCCCTCGTCCCTCCGTCGCACCGGCGAGCGAACCCACCCTGTTCTGAGAACGCGAACGCCCCGCCCGCACGTGGCGGACGGGGCGCTCGACGGGGCTCAGG
The DNA here is from genome assembly GCF_004022425.1 of Microbacterium enclense. Taxonomy (GTDB): domain Bacteria; phylum Actinomycetota; class Actinomycetes; order Actinomycetales; family Microbacteriaceae; genus Microbacterium; species Microbacterium enclense_A. The sequence continues at coordinate 78,516 of NZ_RBZY01000005.1, forward strand.
ACGTGACGTCGGAGAGCTGACGACCCGCCAGCTCCTCGAGCACGTCGTCGCCGAGCTGCGTCTCCTCGAACGGCGCCTCGATCTCCGCACGGTCCAGCAGCTCGGTCATGCGACGACGGCGCTGGCGCGTGATGAGCGTCACCACGGTGCCGCTCCGACCGGCGCGACCGGTGCGACCCGAGCGGTGCAGGTAGGTCTTGTACTCGTCGGGAGCGTCAGCCTGGATGACCAGGTCGATGTCATCGACGTGGATGCCACGCGCTGCGACGTCGGTCGCGACGAGGACGTTGACCCGGCCCGAGGTGAGCTTCTCGAGGTTGCGGGTGCGCTTCTGCTGGTTGAGATCACCGTGCAGCGCGACCGCGGCGATACCCGCCTCGTCGAACTGCTCGGCGAGCATCTCGGCGTAGGCACGGGTCCGGGCGAAGACGAGCGTCTTGCCCTCGCGATCGACGAGCGAGCCGAGGATCTCGGCCTTGTCGCGGTGGTCGATGACGAGCACGCGGTGATCGATCGTGCTCGAATCCTGGTCTTCGCCGGCGACCTCGTACACCGCCGGGTCGACGAGGAACTCGTCGACGAGCGCGGCGACCTCGCGGTCGAGCGTGGCGGAGAACAGCAGCTTCTGGCTACCGTCCGCCGTCGCACGGAGGATGCGCTGCACCGGCTCGAGGAATCCGAGCTCGCACATGTGGTCGGCCTCGTCGAGGACCGCGACGCTTACGTCGGACAAGTCGAGCTTGCCCTGGTTGAGCAGGTCCTCGATGCGGCCGGGCGTACCGATGACGATGTCGACGCCCTTCTTGAGCGCACCGACCTGCCGCGCCTGCGGCACACCGCCGTACACCTGCGTGGTGAACAGCCCGACGCTGCGCGCGATCACCTGAACGGTGCGGTCGATCTGCAGCGCGAGCTCGCGCGTCGGCGCGAGGATGAGCGCCTTCGGCGCACGGCCGAACTCGCGGCGCTGGCCCGCCTGGGCCCGCAGGATGCTCTCCACGAGCGGGGCACCGAACGCGATGGTCTTGCCCGAGCCGGTGCGGCCGCGGGCGAGGACGTCGCGGCCCTCGAGGATCGGGGCGACCGTCGCGGCCTGGATCGGGAAGGGGCTCGCCGCACCCAGACCGGCGAGGGCGCGCACGATGTTGTCACCGAGACCCAGGTCGGCGAAGCCGGCGCCGGTCACGGTCGCCGCATCCACGGCTTCGGCCTGCAGGCGCTCGTGCACGACGTCGACGCGCTGCTCGTGCTCGGCCGAACGCTTCGGGGTGGCGTTCCAGTCGGCGCGGTTCGGGCCGTCGGTGCGACGGGGACGGTCGTCGCGGCGCGGACGGTCGTCGAAGGAGCGGGCGGGGCGGTCGCTGCGGTCGAACGAACGCGCGGGACGGTCGTCGAACGAGCGAGCGGGGCGGTCGCTGCGGTCGAACGAGCGCGTGGGGCGATCGTCGCGCGCCGGACGGTCGAACGAACGAGCGGGACGGTCGCTCCGGTCGAACGAACGCGCCGGACGGTCGTCGAACGAGCGAGCGGGGCGGTCGCTGCGGTCGAACGAACGCGCGGGGCGATCGTCGCGCGCCGGACGGTCGAACGACCGCGCGGGACGGTCGTTGCGGTCGAACGAGCGAGCCGGACGGTCGTCGCGATCGAAGGAACGAGCAGGGCGGCCGTCACGTGCGGGACGGTCGCTCCTGTCGAAGGAGCGCGCGGGACGCTCGTTACGGTCGAACGAGCGAGCCGGACTGTCGTCACGCGCCGGACGGTCGCTCCGGTCGAACGACCGCGCGGGACGCTCGTTACGGTCGAACGAGCGAGCCGGACGGTCGTCACGCGCCGGACGGTCGCTCCGGTCGAAGGAGCGGGCGGGGCGATCGTTCCGGTCGAACGAACGCGCGGGGCGGTCGCTCCGGTCGAAGGAGCGGGCCGGACGCTCGTCGCGGCCGCGGGGCGCGGCATCCCGCTCGGGGCGGGCGTAGCGGTCGTCGCGGGCCTGGCTGCGGATGCCGCGGGCCTCGTCCCGACCGACGCGGTCCTGCGCGGTCCACCGACGCTTCGCCGGGGCGGCGTCGGCCTCGGGGGCGCGGTAGCCGCGGTGGGTGGGGCTCTTGCTGCCGGGCTTGGCCGCAGCGGCACCGTCGGGGCGGCGCTTGCGATCCTGGAACGAGGTGGTCGCGCCGTAGCGCGGCTCGAAGTTCTTCGCGGCGCGGCCGCCGGCGGGCTTCTTGTTCTTGGGCATGGGGTGTCCTTCTGGGTTCTGTTCGCGCGAAACAGCGGCACCGCACGGCGGTGCAACCCGGACATCCGTCGGCCGGGGGCCATTCACTAGTGATGGTCGAGCACGCGATCGCGTTCTCTCCATCGGCCCCTTGGACTCACAAACCCATCCGCACACGGTGCGGGGTCCAGAGCCGACCCGTCAACGCTACAGGTCGCCCCTGGGAATGGCATCCATGTCCCACCTCGCTACCGGAACAGGGGATGCCACCAGAACAGGCCGATCCCGCCCGAATCGCCCTGTCTCCGGCACACGGCCTGTTCTCGGCGCGCACCCGCCACCCTGACCGAAGATGGAGGCATGGCAGACACCGACGCCCACCCCATCACGGTGGCGATCGAGCGGCGCATCGACCCGACGCGCACCGCCGAAGCAACCTCCTGGATGCAGGCCGGCACCGACCTCGCAACCGCCTTCCCCGGCTTCCTCGGCTCGGGCTGGGTGCGCGCGGGGGAAGACAGCGACCTCTGGTACATGCTGTACCGCTTCCGCGACCTCACCACGCTCGAAGGGTGGGAGACATCGCCGCAGCGGCAGTGGTGGCTCGACTCCGCACGGCCCTTCGCTCGCGAGGAGCGGGTCGAGCGCCGCACGGGTATCGAGGGCTGGTTCGACGCCTCCCTCGGCTCGGTCCTCGAGCCCACGGATGCCACGACCCCGCCGGTGCAGCCGCCCGTGCCGTCCGCGCCGCCCCGGTGGAAGCAGGCCGTGACCATCTGGGTCGGCTTCTTCCCCACGAACCTCCTCGCCAGCTGGCTGCTGGGGTTCGTTCCGGGCTTCGCAGAGATACCGCTCGCGCTCCGCGTGCTGGCGACGACCGCGCTGCTCACGCCGGTGATGACCTACGCGGTGCTTCCGTGGGTCACACGTCTGCTGCGACCCTGGTTGCAGCGTCCGCCCCGCTCCCGAAAGGCCTCCTCATGACCGCCGACCCCACCGGCCGCCGCTTCCACCTCCGCGGCCCCCGCTCCTCCGCCGAGATCGCGCAGGTGGGTGCCGCCCTGCGGGCCCTCACGGTCGACGGCGTCGATCTGGTGCCGCGCTACGCCGACGACGTCCCGACTCCCGCGGCATCCGGTGTCGTGCTGGTGCCCTGGCCCAACCGCATCCGCGACGGGAAGTACACCTTCGACGGCGTGGAACGGCAACTCGCCATCAGCGAGCCGGCGTTCGGCAACGCCAGCCACGGGCTCCTCCGGTTCGCCTCCTACGCGGCCGCCGAGGTCTCCGACGAGCGACTGACCCTGACGGCCGATGTCGTGCCGCAGACGGGCTACCCGTTTCACCTGCGCACGCGCGTGACCTTCGCCCTCCTCGACGACGGCCTGCACGTCACCCACGTCATCGAGAACGTTGGCGCCGACACCGCGCCGGTGGCGCTCGGCATCCATCCCTACCTGCAGATCGGCGGAGTCGCCACCGCCGACCTCGTCGTGCACTCGACGGGGACCTCGACGCTCGTCCTCGACGACCGCAAACTGCCGATCGACGAGGTCCCCGTCGGCGACGCCACCGACCTGCGTGCGGGTCGGCGCATCGGCGACGTCTCCCTCGACAACGCCTACCGCGGCCTGGACCGGGATGCCGAGGGCCGAGCGCGGCACACCCTGACGGCCCCCGATGGTCGCTGTGTAGAGGTGTGGCAGGACGCCGGTTTCGAATGGGTGCAGGTGTTCACCACCGATCGCTACCCGGGACACCCGATCGCGGTCGCGATCGAACCCATGACGGCACCGTCCAACGCGTTCGCGACCGGCCTCGATCTCACTCGGCTGGAGCCGGGGCGCGAAATGCGTCGCGACTGGGGCATTTCTTACCGCGAATGAGGGTCTTGTCCCCCAAATGGGGGACAACAGATTTCCCTTACGATCTGGGGAATTCGCAGGCAAGACCTTTCCTATGAGGCCGCCGGGAAAGTTACCATTTCCCTGACGGATTCCGTCGCCGCCGGGGAGACCGAGGACCATCGTTCCCTCGGCTCAAACCCGAATGAGCCGACGGGGGCTGGGGGTCTCGCGGTGTGGGGGGACGCCCGAACCGTCCACGACGAAAGTGCCCAAAATGAGCATTGCGGTCCGTCCCGCCGTCCCTTCCGCCACCCTCCCCCATCTTGCGCGGCGCCTCACCCGTCGCTTCGACGAGATCCCCACGATGCACCTCGCCGGCGCCGTGCTCGTCGTGCTGGTCGGCGGCATCCTGGCCTCGATCCTGACAACGAGCGACCCGCTGTGGTGGCAGCTGCACTTCAGCCAGCTCGGCACGTTCGGCGACCTGTCGGCCGCGTTCTTCAACACCACGCTCAAGGTCGGCGGCTCGCTCGTCGTCGTCTTCGCCGTGCGCGTGCGCCGCGATCTGCGGCGACTCGGGCGCAGCGCCGGGCGTCGGGGCGCGGCGACGTCGGCCGCATTCTTCCTCACGGTGATCGGCGTCAATCTCGCCCTCGTGGGGTGCGTTCCGCTCAACACCGACAAGGACCTCCATGACAAGGTCGCCGGGATGATGGTCCTCGGTTTCGCAGCGCTCCTTCTGACCTCGCCGTTCCTGCTGCACCGTCTGCCGAAGCGTCTCATGATCTCGACGGCCGCCGTGTTCGTCTTCCTGTTCGCCGGCGCCTGGCTGTTCGTCACGGCCACGATCAACCTCGCGCTCTTCGAGGTCATCGCGTTCAGCGCGATGTTCGCGTGGTCCGGCATCTTCACCCACTGCCTCACCGGTGCCGGTACGCGCGCCGGCACGGCCGCCCCGCGCCCGGAGGCCGATCGCGTCGACGCGATCGCGGCCACCACCTCGCCGGCCGTCTCGGTCCCCGTCACCCTGGCGTCCCTCGCGCAGACCCCGTCGCGTCGCACCCGTGCCGGTATCGCCCGCGTGAGCGTCGCCGGTGCGCGCCTCCCCCGCGTCGTCGCTCTCCGGCGCCATCCCGCGATCGTCAGTGGCGCTCGCGGAGTTCTCGTCGGCTCGTCGGGTGCTCGTGCGTCGTCGATTCCCCCGCGTCTGCGCCGGGCGTCGACGTCACCGCGCGCCGGGCGACCCGCCGCTCCCGCGCTCCCTCGACGAGGTTGTACAGCGTCGGCAGCACGAGCAGGGTCAGGAACGTCGACGACACGAGTCCGCCGATCACCACGACGGCCAGCGGCTGCGAGATGAAGCCGCCGTGCCCGGTGATCCCCAGCGCCATCGGCACGAGCGCGAAGATCGCCGACAGCGCGGTCATCAGGATCGGCCGAAGTCGGCGTGAGCCACCGACGACGGTCGCGTCGAACACGCTGAGTCCGCGCTCGCGGTACTGATTCACCAGGTCGATCAGGACGATGGCGTTCGTGACGACGATGCCCACCAGCATCAGCGCGCCGATCATGCCGGCCACACCGAGGGGCACGCCGGTGACGAGCAGCATCAGGATGGCGCCCGTCGCGGCGAACGGCACCGACACGAGCAGCTCCAGCGGCTGGCGCAGCGACTTGAAGGTCGCCACCATGACGACGTAGACGATCAGGATCGCGGCGAGCAGCGCGAGTCCGAGCTGTCCGAACGCGTCCTGCTGATCGGTCACGACGCCGCCGAGCTCCGCGGTCGCGCCGTCGGGGAGGGTGACGTCTTCGAGCGCCTCTCGGACGCTGGTCGACGAGCTGCTGAGGTCGTCGGTCGTCGGCGTCACCGTGACGGTGGCCGTGCGAAGCCCCCGCGCCGTCGTGATGCTCGGCGGCGTCTGACTGGTTTCGACGGTGGCGATCTCGTCGAGACGGACGAGGCCACCGGCCGACGGGATCTCCAGCGCTCGGAGGGTGTCGATCGTCGTCGGCGGGTCGTCGGATGCGATGTACACGCTGACGCCACGACCGTCGATCTCGACGGTGCCCGCCTGGCGCGGCTGCATCGCGCCCGAGACGAGCACCCCGACGGTGCGCTCGGAGAGTCCGCGCTCCGCGGCGGCATCCCGATCGACGCGGACCGAGACGAAGGGGAGCGAGGCCGAGAGACTGCTCGTGACCTGGCCGATGCCCTCTCGACCTTCCAGTCCCGAGACGACGGCCTCCGTCGCCTCCTGCAGGTCTTGACCATCGGCGGCGGTCACGTCGACGGTGATGTCGCTCGAACCGAAGCCACTGCCCTGCGCACTGACCTCGATCTCGCCGGCGTCGGCGATCTCGGATACGGCGGTGCGCACGCGTTCGCGCAGGTCGACCTGGTCGGCACCCTCTTCCGAGGTGATGGAGTACGTGATCCCCGAGCCGCCGCCCGAGAACGCGTCACGCAGGGCGGAACCGCTCGACCCGATCGAGGTCTGCACCGTCTCCACGCCGGGGATGTCCCGCAGAACCGCCTCCACGCGCTGCGCGGCGGCGTCCTCGGCCTCCAGACTCGGCGCCGAGCCGATGCTCTGCGAGACGGTGAACGTGTTCTGGCCCGAGTCGCCGAGGAAGTCGGTCTTGAGCAGCGGAACGGATGCCACGGTCCCCGCGAGCACCAGCACGGCGAGGCCGAGGGTCACCCACGAGTGCCGCAGGGTCCAGCGGAGGATCGGGACGTAGGCGTTCTGCAGACGGGAGTGCGGCGCGTCCGGCGACTCGGGGTCGACGGGGGTGCCGTCTGCATCCAGGATCACCTTCCCGGGCCGCAGGAACCACGACGCCAGCACCGGCACGATCGTCAGCGAGACCAGCAGCGACGCTCCCAACGCGATCGTGACGGTGAGAGAGAAGGGTCGGAACAGCTCTCCGGTGACGTCGCCGACGAAGGCGATCGGCAGGAACACCGCGACGGAGGTGATCGTGGAGGCCGTGATGGCGGCAGCGACTTCGCGAACGGCGCGGATGATCGTGGGGATCTTCTCGGCGTCGCCGACGTAGTGGCGCTTGATGTTCTCGATCACGACGATCGAGTCGTCGACGACGCGTCCGATCGCGATGGTCAGGGCGCCCAGGGTCAGGACGTTCAAGGAGTAGCCGAACGCTTGCAGGCCGATGAACGTGGCGAGGACGCTGGTCGGGATCGATATGGCGGTGACGAGAGTCGAGCGCACCGACACGAGGAAGATGAGGATCACCACGACGGCGAATACCAACCCCAGCAGACCCTCCTGGGCGAGCGCCTCGATCGACTGCTCGACGAACGGCGCCTGGTCGAACACCACGGTGAACGTCGCACCGCCGAGCGAGGACTCGAGGTCGGGGATCGCAGCCAGCACGGCGCGCGACACGTCGACGGTGTTGGCCGCGGGGAGCTTGGTCACCGCGATCGTCAGGGCCGGTTCGCCGTTCACGCGCGAGAGCGTCGTCACGGGATCGGACTGCTGCGCGACGCTCGCGACGTCGGCGATGGTCGTGACACCGGCCGCGGCTTGAGCGGCATCCGTCGAAACGAGCGGCAGTGCCGAGATCTCGTCGACGCTCGTCAGACGCGCGCCCGTCTGCACCGTGAGCGTCTGAACGCCCTCGGAGACGGTGCCGCCGGGGAACAGCACGCCGTTGGCCTCGAGTGCGTCGCTGATGTCCTGCTGGCTGAACCCGCGCTCGCCGAGCCGGGTCGGGTCGGGGGTGATGGTGACACGCTGGCCGGTACCGCCGACCACCTGGGCTGCGTTGACTCCATCGACGTCCTCGAGCGCGGGGACGACGACGGTCTCGAGCGTCGACTGGATCGTCTCGGCGTCGGAATACCCGGTAACCGCGAGCTGGATGACGGGGAAGTCGTCGATGCTCGCGGATGCCACGGTCGTGTCGGTCGACTCGGGCAGTTGGTCGTCGATGCGGGCGATCGCGGCGAGGATCTTCTGCTGGGCGGCGGCCAGGTCGGTGCCGTACGTGAACGACGCCGAGACGATCGAGGAGTTCGTCGTGCTCGTGGCCGTCGTGGACTCCAAGCCCTCGACGCCGCGGATGGCGCCCTCGATCGGGGTCGACACGTCGGCCTCGACGACCTCGGGCGAAGCCCCGGGGTACGTCGTGATGACCGCGAGCTGAGGGAACTCGATCGAGGGGATCAGCTCCTGCTTGAGGCTCGTCAGCGCGAGGCCCCCGAAGACGGCGGCGACGATCGTGACGAGCGCGATGAGCGCCCGGTTGCGCAGGCTGAGCACGGCCAAGTACGACACGCGGAGGCCCTTCGGGTCGGCCGAGAACGGATGCCAGGAGCACCTGTTCGATACAGGACTGTATCGACGGCTAGTATCCCACGGCCGCCCCGCCGGCGAGGCCGGTCAGGCGGCGTGACCGAGGGTGAGACCGAGAACGGCGGCAAGCACGGAGCCGGCGAACGAGGCGACGGCATAGGTGGCCGCGGCACGCGTGCGACCCTCTTCCGCGAGCAGCGCGGTCGTCACCGCGACGGCGCTGAAGGTCGTGTAGCCGCCGAGCAGTCCCGTGCCGACGATCCACCGCCAGGCCTCGTCGACCACGAGCGGCGTGACGAGCCCCAGCGCGAACGCCCCCGTGAGGTTCACCGCGAGGATCCCCCACGGGAACCGCTCGCCGGTTCGGCCTCGCACCGCGGAATCGAGGGCGAAACGCAGAGCGGCGCCGAGGCCCCCGGCGGCGACCACGGCGGCGAAGACCAGGGGCGTCACGATGCCCGCCGCCCGCGTCCGATCAGCACGCCGAGCCACGCCGCGAACGTCCCCACCACGACGGTCGCGGCCCCCCACCACAGGAGGGTCAGGTCGGCGGATTCGACGGCGAGCGCACTGTACGTGGTGAAGCCGCCGAGCACTCCGGTCCCGAAGAACAGTTGCGCGCGCTCCGCCCGGGTGGACCGCGGCATCCGCGCCCGGATTCCGAAGAGGATGCCGATCGCGAACGCGCCCGTGACATTGACGATCGGAATGAGGGCCGGGCCGAGGACGCCCGCGAGAGCGAGAGTCAGTCCGGCGCGGGCTGCGGTGCCGAGCGCACCGCCGACGGCGACCGAGACGAGATCGCGCCAGGACACCACGCGAACACCCTACGCCGCCCCGGGGGCGGGGCCGTGGCCCGTCGCAGCGTCCGGCGCAACCCCGTGGCCGCATCGCCGACGACCGGCCGACAATCGGCGCGGCCCCGACGGAGGAGGACGCATGCTCAGTCGAAGAATCACCGGCTCCCTGGCCGCGAGTCTCGCGCTCCTGCTGGCGGGGTGCGGCATCCAGATCCCCGCCGACCCGGACGGGACCCTCGAGCACGTGCGGGGCGGGACCCTCCGCGCCGGGGTGTCGCCGAACGGAGAGTGGGCACGCGTCGAGGAGGGCGGGGTCGCGGGAACCGACGTTGAGCGGCTGCGGGCGTTCGCCGCCTCCCTCGATGCGGACGTGGAGTTCACCGTCGGGTCGGAGGAGGCTCTCGTGCGGACGCTGAAGGACGGCGACCTGGACGTCGTCGCCGCCGGGATCACGGACACCACCCCGTGGACGACGGATGCCGGGGTCACCCGCCCCTATGCCGAGGCGATGCTGCCGGACGGCTCGAACGCGTCCATCGTCATGCTCGTCCCGCTCGGCGAGAACGCCTTCCTTTCCCGGCTCGAGACGTTCCTGGTCGAGGAGGACGCGCGATGAAGGTCGAAGGCGTCAGCTTCGGGCGCACGCCGCTTCCCGCTCGACAGGCCGATGCCCTGCGGCGGGCGGCACGCCTGGAGTGGATCTCGATCGGGACGCTCGTGATCACGGCGACGTCCGTCTTCCTCGTCCTCGGATCTTCGCAGGCGATGCGTGCGGCATGGTTCGAGGACCTCCTGTCGTTCATCCCCCCGATCGTCTTCCTCGTGGCCATCCGTGTCGTGCGCACGCGCCCGAGCCCGCGGCATCCGTACGGACGACACCGCTCGGTGGGCGTTGGGCACCTCGTCGCGGCCGTCGCGCTCACGGCGATGGGCGGCGTCCTCGTGGTCGAGTCCGGTCTGAGTCTTCTGCGCGCCGAACACCCCACGATCGGGACGGTCGCGCTGTTCGGTCACAGTGTGTGGCTGGGCTGGCTGATGATCATCGTCATGGCCGTAACGGGCGTCCCGCCCGTGATCCTGGGGCGCATGAAGATGGGGCTCGCGCGGGAACTGCACGACAAGGTGCTCTACGCCGATGCCGACATGAACAAGGCCGATTGGATGACGTCGCTCGGCACGATCGTCGGGGTCCTGGGAATCGGGCTCGGGGTGTGGTGGATGGATGCCACGGCCGCCCTGCTCATCGCGGGGAGCATCGTGCACGACGGCATCCGGAACCTGATCGCCGCCGTCAGCGACCTCATGGACGCACGCGCCATGTCGTTCGACGATCGCCTGCCTCACCCGCTCGTCGACCGCATCGATCGACTTCTCGCCGACCTCGACAGGGTACGGGATGCCGGCAGCCGCGCACGTGACGAGGGCCACGTCTTCCACATCGAGGCGTTCGTGGTCCCTCACGACGGCACTGTGACCCTCGCTCAGCTGGACGCCGCGCGCGAAGCGTGCGTCGCCCTCGACTGGAAGGTGCAGGACATCGTGGTGGTGCCGGTTCCGGAGCTCCCCGGCGTCGTGACCTGAGGTCACTCCCCCAGGATGAGGCGGCGGATCGCGGCATCCTTGGATCCGCCGAGCTCCATCGTGCGACCGCGACGATAGAGCGAGAACACACGCGGGTCGATGTAGCTCGAGCGCGCGACGGACGGGGTGTTGCCGAGCGCCTCGGCCGCTACGCGCACCGCCGCGAGCTCGACCTTCTTGCGCTCGTTCTTCGTCGCAGCCACTCCGGCGCCGGCGAGAGCTTCGGCCGCCAGGATCGTGCCGCGGAGAGTGCGGAAGTCCTTCGCGCTGAAGGGGCCGCCGGTGAGCGCGCGCACGTAGGCGTTCACGTCACCGGGGGTGAGGGGGACGCGACGGCGGCCGCGACGGTAGCTCAGCAGGGCCGCGCGCGAGCGCCCCTTCGCGAGCTCTTCGACGATGGATGCCAACTCCACATCCTGCAGCGACAGCTCCGCGCGTTTTCCGCTCTTGGCGGGGAACGACAGGCGGATCAGATCGCCCTCGACCGTGGCATCCCTGCGTTGGAGGGTCGTGAGCCCGCGACTGCCGTTCGTCACGAAGTAGCGCGCGTTGCCCACGCGGGGCGCCACCTGATCGAGCAGGCGGAAGGACACCGCCAGCACCCGTTCACGGTCGACGTCCGACCGCCGCAGCGACTGCGTGACCCGCGCCCGGGCCCGGGGCAGCGCCTCGGCGAGCTGCAGCGCGCGGGCGTACTTGCCCTTGTCCTGACGCTTGGACCAGTCGGCGTGGTACGTGTACTGGCGACGGCCGGCCTCGTCGGTGCCGACGGCTTGGATGTGGGCGTTGGGTTCCCGCGCGATCCAGACCTCGCGCCACGCCGGCGGGATGACGAGTCCACGGGCACGATCGGCTTCGCGCTCCGGCACGGACGCACCGGTGGGGTCGACGAAGCGGAAGCCAGAACCGGAGCGGACCCGACGGAAGCCGGGATCCTCGTACGGTCGGACCCGGACGAGTCGAGCCACCGTCAGTGAGTGCGGAGCATGTCGATCAGCTCCGCCTTCTTCTTGCCCGAGTACCCGGTGATGCCGAGTTCCTTCGCGCGCTTCTTCAGTTCTGCGACCGTGCGGTCCTCGTAGTCGTCGGCACGGCCACCGCGGGCACCGACCTTGCCGCGCCCCTGTGCAGCGGCGGCGTTCGAGATCCGAGCGGCCTTCTCCTTCGAGTCGCCCTGCTTTCGAAGCTCCTCGTACAGTTCGGGGTCCTTCAGACTGTTCGATCCTCGCCCCTGGGGCATGGCTGGCTCCTTCCGCCGATTGCCCCCGACGGTACGACCCCCCGCCGCCGGAACGCGGCGGGGTTGACACTGAGAGGAAGAGCTATCCCGTCAAGGCTTCGCGGGAACTACCAGCCAATTTCCAGAAACGTCAACCCCCTGCCGCGATCGGCGCGGGATGAGAGCGTGGAATTCAACCACTCGCCGGTTGCCGCGTCCAGCGGAGACAGCAAGGAGCCCCCCATGAACATCTTCCTCATCATCATCATCGTCGCCGCGATCGTCATCGCGATCGTCAGCGGACTGAGCCAGGCGGCCAGCTTCCTGCTGTGGATCGCCATCATCGTCGGCCTCATCGCCCTCATCGTGCTGCTGTTCCGCTTGATCAGCGGCCGTAAAGCGGTCTGACCCCCGAAGAGAGGCTGCCGCGTTTCGGGTACGCGGCGGTCTCTCATCCCTCCGCGGGTACGCCCGCCCCGGATGCCACGTCCCTCCCCCACGGACGTGGCATTCGGCGTTTCCGAGGTTCTCGTGGACCCACTTCACTTGCTCTGGTCGAACGGACACGCTGCGAACGCTCCCCAGCGTGTGGCCTCGTCGAGATCACGTGAACTGGACGGATACCGGCAGCCGGGGGCACCGAACGCCGACCGACGTCGAGTCTTGACGGGAACGCGATATATCGCGATAGTGGGAGCAACGCGATATATCGTGAGTGAGGAGAGATCGCCATGGAGAAATGGATCGTCCACCCGGGCGAAACGCGCGTCATCGACGTCGACGGGCTGCGCGAACTGAAGATCGGTCTCGTAGGAGGCCAGGTCGACGTCATCGCCCACGACGACCCGGGCACCCGCATCGAGGTGCACGGCGTCACCGTCAAAGACCTCCGCATCGAGATGACCGACGGCCGACTCGAGATCGACCACCCGCAGCTGCGGTGGGACAACTTCCTCGAGGTGTTCCGCAACTTCGGCGCCGGCGGCCCCAAGGCCGAAGTGAGTGTCGCCGTGCCCCGCACCGTCGCTCTGACGCTCGGTGTCGTGAGCGCGAGCGCTCTCGTGTCGGGTCTGCGGACGGATGCCAAGCTCAACACCGTCTCGGGCGACATCATCGTCGACGGATTCGTCGGCGATGTGAGCCTCAACGCCGTGTCCGGCGACGTGCAGGTGCGCGAACTGCAGGGGGCGCTCACCGCCAACAGCGTCTCGGGCGACATCACGGCCACGGGCGCGGTCACCAAAGCCTCCATCGACACCGTCTCGGGGGCGATGCTCGTCGACTCGACCGGGACCGTGCAGTCGATCGGACTGAACTCCGTCAACGGCGCCGTCACGATCCGCCTCGACCGTGGACTGCCCGCGAACTACGTCGCCCGTTCCGTCAGCGGACGCGTGCAGATCGACGGGCACGTGCGCTCGGGATCGGGCCCCACCAACTACACCGGATCGACCGGCACCCTCGCCGGATCCTTCGTCGACGTGCGCGCCAACACCGTCTCGGGTGAGATCACGGTGCTCCGTCGCGGCGCGTCGGGCCTGCGTCCCGACGAGCTCGCCGGAGAGGAGGAGTGGTGATGAGCCCCGTCTTCTCGCACGGCGACCTCCGCCTGTACATCCTGAGTCTGCTCGCCGAGGCACCCCGCCACGGGTACGACCTCATTCAGGCCCTCACCGAGCGCACCGGCGGCACCTACTCGCCGTCGGCCGGCACGATCTATCCGCGCTTGGCGAAGCTCGAAGAGGAGGGGCTGGTCACCAAGACCGTCGACGGACGCAAGACCGTCTACGAGATCACCGACGCCGGCCGCGCCGAGGTCGATGCTCGTGAGGGCGACCTCGAAGGCATCCAGGCGGGCCTGGCCGACAGCGTCCGCCTCATCGCCGACGAGGTCCGCGGGAGCGTCCGGGATGCCATGCGCAGCCTGCGCGCCGATCTCGCCGCCGCCTCCCGCGACGAGCGCGAACACGCGCGACACGCTCCCGCCGACGACTCCCGCGCTCTCAGCCGCGAGCATCTGCACCGCGCGGATGCCGCGATCACCGAGTTCCGCGGACGCGTCCGGGCGGAACTCCGCTCGCACGTGGCGCGCGGCGGCGAGTTGTCGGCATCGGGAGTGGATGCCATCGAGTCGGCGCTGCAGCAGGCGTCCGAGGCCGTCACCCGCGCGATGCGGGGCTGACGCTCAGTCCCAGACGAGTTCCTCGTCGGCCGCGAGCGGCTCACCCAGCGGAACCACCAGCACCGGACGGCGCTGCCGGTGGGTGAGCCGGGCCGCGACCGAGCCGGTGAGGAACTCGCGCAACGACTCGCCCAGCCCGCGCTTGCGGGTCCCGACGACCAGCAGCGACGCGTCCAGCTCGTCCGCGAGGTGGATCAACGCGAGGGCGGGATCGCCGATGACCTGGCGCACCGACCACGTCACGCCCGCATCGGCGAGCGCGGTGTCCGCCGCCGCCTGCACCTCGGCGAGCGCGGCCTGCGCCGCCGCGCCGACCACATCCACCGTGGACGGGTTCACGTATCCGTCGGGATCCTCGAAGGCGACGAACCGCGTCGTGTCGACGTGCGCGATCACGAGGTCCGTCCCCGCCATCGCCGCCTGCCGGGCGGCGGCTCGCAGGACACGCGGCGACTGCCCCGGCACGACTCCCGCGATCACGGCACCGGCGTGTTTCGCGGTGGGGGTGTCGTCTGCCATGGTGGCTCCTCTGCTGCCGGGTGCGGGCCTCTGCCGACCGGCGGCAGGCTGGGCCAGAAGGCACCGTGATATCCTGGCTGTTACTCTTACCGGCTCGGTCCGGAACCGCAATACGCAGGGCCACAGCGCGGCCCTCGACGTCGATCGTGAGGGGGTCTCGCATGGGGCGTGGCCGTCAGAAGGCGAAGAACACCAAGATCGCCCGTGAGCTGAAGTACGACACCTACTCGGTGAACTACTCCGCTCTCGAGCGCGAACTCGGTGCACCCGAAACGGGTGAAGACGCGTACGTCGACAAGTGGGCCGACCAGTACGCCGACGAGTACGAAGACGAGAAGGCGTAGCCGCTCGTCACCACGCTCGACCGTGGCGGCGTTCCCACGCCCCCTCGATCGTTTCCGAGCGCGCCACGACGATCGCCGCGGGCACCACGGCCGCGATGACACCGCCGAGGACGAGCAGTCCGGCGTTCCATCCGCCGGTCGCCTCGTGGCTGACGCCGATCGCCAACGGCACCAGGGCCGCCAGCGCGTAGCCGAGGCTCTGCACGAAGCCGCTGAGGGCCACGGCCGTCTCGTGCGACCGCGTCCGTAGGCCGAAGAGCACCAGCACCATCGGGAACATCAGCGGCGGCAGGCCGATCAGGACCACCCACAGCACGGTCGCAGCGTTCGGGGCGAACAGCAGCCCGGCGACACCGACGAGGCCGCCGGCCACCGCGACGGCGTAGAACGGTGTGGTTCGGCGCAGGCGCGCGACGAGCAGCGGAACGACGAGCGACACCGGCAGGCCCATGAACGAGAACAGGGCCAAGAGGCTTCCCGCCGTCGCCGGGTCGACGCCCGCGGTGTCGATGAGGATCGTCGGCATCCAGGCGAACATGCCGTACGCGACCGAGGAGTTCACCGCGAACGTGAGGACGAGCGCCCACGCCTGCGGCACGCGTACCACGCGGGAGATCACCGAGGCGCGCGGCTCCTCCACGATGTCGTCGCGTCCCGCGCGCGCTCTCAGTGCCGTCACGATCCAGGGGAGGACAGCCGCACCGGCGACGAACGCCCACACGGCGAACGACCCGCGCCAGCCGACCGCGTCCGACAGAGGCACCGCCACCAGCGGGGGCGTGAAGGTCGCGACCGCCATCGTCGTCGTGTAGACCGTCGTCATCAGTCCCACGCGCTCGGGGAAGTACTTCTTCACGACCGCCGGGATCAGCACGTTGGCGACACCGACCGCCGCGAAGACCCCCGCCGTGGCGGCCAGCAGAGTCCAGGCATCTACCGCCACGACCCGCAGGCCCAGCGCTGCCGCGGCCGCCACCGCGGCGATGAGGACGAGACGCTCGAGTCCGACCCGCCGCTCGATGGCCGGGGTGACGACCGCCGACAGCGCGAAGGCCACGGGCGGCGCCATGCCGATCAGGCCCACCACCGCCGCCGGCAGGGCGAAGTCGCGCGAGATGACGGTCAGCAGCGGAGACAGCGACGCCACGGCGATGCGCAGCGTCAAAGCGAGCAGCACGATGGCCGCCGCGGCCCACGCGACCGTTCCCGCGCGGCGGGGCGTCAAGACTCCTGGCTGCCCTCGACCCAGGCGAGGTACTCCTCCGACACGGTGCCGGTGACGTACCGGCCGTCGAAACAGCTCATGTCGAGGTCGACGAGGTCGGTGCCCTCCATGATCGCGGCCTTGAGATCGTCGACCTCCTGGTAGACCAGGTAGTCGCAGCCGAGTTCCTCGGCGATCTGCGGGATGGTCCGACCGTGGGCGACGAGCTCCTGACGCGACGGCATGTTGATGCCGTACACGTGCGGGTACCGTACCGGCGGCGCCGCCGAGGCGAACGTCACGCTCTTCGCGCCGGCATCTCGAGCCATCTGGATGATCTCGCGACTCGTGGTGCCGCGCACGATCGAGTCGTCGATCAGCAGGACGTTCTTGCCCTGGAACTCGGTCGACATCGCGTTGAGCTTCTGACGCACGCTCTTCTTGCGAATCGCCTGCCCGGGCATGATGAAGGTCCGGCCGACGTAGCGGTTCTTGTAGAACCCCTCGCGGTACTCGATGCCGAGCTTGCGCGCGACCTGCATCGCGGCCGGGCGCGAGGAGTCGGGGATCGGCATGACCACGTCGATGGAACCCTGCGGGGTGTACTTCGCGATCGTGTCGGCCAGGCGCTCGCCCATGCGCAGGCGCGCCTCGTACACCGAGATGCCGTTCATCACCGAGTCGGGGCGGGCGAGGTACACGTACTCGAACGAACACGGCGCGAGCGTCGGATTCTCGGCGCACTGCTGCGCGTGGAGCGTGCCGTCGAGCGTCACGAACACGGCCTCACCGGGCTCGACGTCGCGGACGACCTCGAAGCCAGCGTTCTCGAGCACGAGAGACTCGGATGCCACGACCCACTCGTCGCGCGGCTGCCCACCGGGCACCACCGGTGCCGGGCGTTTGCCGAGGATGAGGGGACGGATGCCGAACGGGTCGCGGAACGCGAGAAGCCCGTAACCGGCGATGAGCGCGATCGAGGCGTACGACCCCTCGACGCGCTGGTGGACGCGGGCCACCGCCCGGAACACCTGGGCCGGGTCGAGGTCGGGGCCCGATATCTCGGACTGGAGCTCCGACCCGAGGATGTTGACCAGCAGCTCGGTGTCGGAGCTGGTGTTCAAGTGCCGGCGGTCTTTGTGGAACAGCTCGCTGGTGAGCTCGCGGGTGTTGGTGAGGTTGCCGTTGTGCACCAGGACGATGCCGTACGGAGCATTGACGTAGAAGGGCTGCGCCTCTTCCTCGCTGGATGCCGTGCCCTTCGTGGCGTAACGGACGTGGCCGAGCCCGATGTCGCCGAGCAGAGCGCGCATGTCACGCGTGCGGAACGCCTCGCGCACCTGCCCGCGGGCCTTGTGGATGTGGAAGACACCGCTCGACTCCGCCGTCGCGATGCCGGTGGAATCCTGGCCTCGGTGCTGGAGGAGGAGGAGCGCGTCGTAGATCTCCTGGTTGACCGAGCCCTGCCCGGCCATGCCGACGATGCCGCACATGGGGTGTTACTTCGCTCCGTTCGCCGGGAAGCCGGCAGCCGCGTACGTACCGACGAGGCGCACGGCGCCTCCGTCGACGCCCTTCGCTCCCTGCTCGAATTCTCCGTCGGGGCGCGCGTCGTCGCGTACCACCCCGACCTGCCAGGTCTCGATGCCGTCGGCCCGCAGCGCCGCGATCGCGGCATCCGCGACCTCCGGAGCGACGACCGCGAGGAAACCGATGCCGAGATTCCACGTGCCCTCTGTCGCGGTGAGGTCGAGGCCGCCCATGTCGGCCAGCACGCGGAACACCGGAGAGGGGCTCCACGTCGACCGATCGACGTCGACCCACGTGTGCGGGGGCAGCACGCGCGCGAGGTTCGCCGCGATCCCGCCGCCGGTGACGTGACTGAGCGAATGGATGCCGGCACCCACGGCCGCATCGTCGATCAGCCGGAGCAACGGCGAGGTGTAGAGACGCGTCGGTTCGAGCAACGCCTCGCCCCACGTGCCGCCGAGCTCGCCCGACGCCGCGCCGTACGCGATACCGCGGCCGGCGACGATGTGGCGGACGAGCGAGTAGCCGTTGGAGTGCAAGCCGCTGGAGGCCAGGGCCAGCACGACGTCGCCGCCGCGGACCCGGTCGGCACCGAGGACACGGTCGGCCTCGACGACACCCGTCGCCGCACCCGCGACGTCGTAGTCGTCGACGCCGAGGAGGCCCGGGTGCTCGGCCGTCTCGCCGCCGACCAGCGCCGTGCCGGTCAGGGCGCAGCCGCGTGCGATGCCCGCGACGATATCGGCGATGCGGGCCGGGACGACCTTGCCGCAGGCGATGTAGTCGGTCATGAAGAGCGGTCGGGCGCCCACCACGACGATGTCGTCGACGACCATGCCGACGAGGTCTTCGCCGATCGTGTCGTGCTTGTCGATCGCCTGCGCGATGGCGACCTTCGTGCCGACGCCGTCGGTGCTGGTCGCCAGCAGCGGGCGCGCGTAGTCGCGCAGCGCGGACGCGTCGAAGAGGCCGGCGAACCCGCCCACACCCCCGAGGACCTCGGGGCCGTGCGTTCGTTGGACGGCCGCCTTCATCAGTTCGACGGCGAGATCACCCGCGGCGGTGTCGACGCCGGCAGCGGAGTAGGGGTTTTCGTGGGGAGCAGAGGCCACCGCACCAGACTACCCGCACGTTCCGACACGCCTTCCGCCCGGGCGCGGCCGGGGGCAGGCCCGGGCGGGGGCGGCGGGGGCGGGCCCGGGCGGGGGCGGCC